>CADARO010000055.1 GCA_902790345.1 uncultured Eubacteriales bacterium
TCGGCAGTGAGGTTGGCGCTGGCCCTGACCATGCGGGCCACGATCTCATCCAGCCACACGTCGCGGTTGGCTTCGGATTCGATCACATACAGCCGTACCGGCTCGTTCAAAGCGCGAACGGCGTCCAGAGTCTCGCCGGACAGGGTGGCCGCCCGATTGGCGGACAGGTCGATGTGGCTCAGGCCAGAGGCCGCCGCGTTCAGGATGATCACCAGCGCCAGCGCCACGATCACGATGACCGGCCGGAGCTTTTCGGAGCGAATCAGCTTTTTCATATCACAGCGCCCTCCTTTTGCCCTGTCGGCGCGCGGCGGCGGCCATGAGGCCGATCACGATCATCAGCGCGGCGGCGGAGAGCCAGTAGATCAGGGCGGAGGGATCCAGCAGCCCGTGCATGGTGAGGGACAGGGGCTCGAACACGGCGCAGGCCTTCAGGCCCCGGGCGATGCCGCCGAACACCGCGGCGTCGTTGCCCCGCAGGTGATTCAGCAGCACCGGCACCAGCACGACGGCGGCGGCCACGAAGCCGGCGAACATGTCCTCGGAGATGATCCACACCAGCAGACCGGCCAGCGCGGGCATCAGCGCCAGCGTCAGCGTGGAGAGCACGGTGATGGTGGCCACCCGGGCGGCCAGGGCGGCGGCGAACCAGGCGACGGCTGTCAGCGCGGCGAAGACCGCGAAGGCCACCAGAGCGGAGCGGCAGAAGGCGGAGCAGGTGAGCGCCGCCGCCGTGAACAGCACGCCCATGGCGCACAGGCAGATCACGCAGCACAGCCCCTCGCTCAGCGCGGCGGCGGGCACGGCCAGGGAGAACGCCACCGGATACAGCGCCAGCAGCGCGCAGCCGATCAGGAGTATAACCAGCCGGGCGAAGAGCTTGCCGAAGAACACGCCGCGGCTGGTCAGGGGCAGCGCGTAGAGCACCCGCTCGGTCTTCTGGCGGCGCTCGGCGGGATAGGCGTCGGCGCAGAGCAGAGCGCAGGCCGCCGCCATGCCCAGCGCCAGCCACCGGGCGTTTTCACAGAAGAGGGGACTGGCCCCCCGCACGTTGACGAAGAACACGGACGCGCCGGCGGCGGCCAGCAGCAAGGCGAGGAAGCCCCAGCCGGTCAGCCCGCCCAGCAGCGCGCGCAGCTCCTTTTTGAAGACGGCGCTCATGCCTGTGCGCCTCCTTCAACCCGCTCGGACACCAGGCCCTCCAGCAGCTTGTCCAGGGGCTTGCGCACCGGGCTCAGCTCCAGCAGGGGCAGATTGGCCTGCATGGCCGCGCGGAACAGCGCCTCCCGCTGGTCTCCGTTCATCTGGATGGTGAGCTCCGTGCCCTCGGCGGTGAGCTTCGCGCCCTTCACGGTCACGTCCTTCACCTGGGTGAAGGCGGCCCGGGCGGCGGCCTCGTCGGCGCGGGTCACCACCCGCACGCTGTCGCTCAGCCGGGTCATGTTGTGCAGCTGATCCGGCGTGCCCTCGGACACCACCCGGCCCTCGCTGAGCACCACCACCCGGCTGGCCAGAGCGCACATCTCGGTGAGGTTGTCGCTGGCCAGCAGCACGGCCCGCTCCTGGCTCACCTCCCGCAGCGCGGCGCGCACGGCGGCGATCTCCTTGGGATCCAGATCCAGCGTGGGCTCATCGATGAGCAGCGCCTCCGGGCCGAAGAACATGGCCTGGGCGATGGCGCTGAGCCGCAGCGCGGCCCGGTTCAGCTTGCGCATGGACTGGTCGGCCACGTCCTGAATGCCCAGCAGCCGGAACGCGGCGTCGATCTTCTCGGCGGCGTCCCGGGCGGAGAGGCCCCGGGCGTCGGCCAGGAATTTCAGGTAGGCCCGGGGCGTCATGTCCCGGGGCGCGGGGGCCTCGGCGGGCACATAGCCCACCAGCTGCCGGGCGCGGCTGGTCTCGCCCTCCATGGACACGCCGCCGATCTCGACGACGCCCTTGTCCGCCTCGCACACGCCGGCGATGACGTCCAGCGCGGTGGTCTTGCCCGCGCCCTTCAGGCCGGTCAGGGCGACGATTTCGCCCTTTTCAACGCTGAGCGACAGGCCGCGCAGCGCCGGCTTGCCCTCATAGCTCTTTTCCAGGTTTTCTACCCTGATCAATGGAACTCCCTCCCGCCTATATCAGCAAAATGATGATCGAAAATCACAACTCTTATTGTACCGCATAACTGTTTACAATCTATGGGAAAAGGATGAATTATTTATGAATGCGCAAGTCGCAACGCGCTAAGCGCGTTGCGAAATGGGGAATGGGAAATGTCAGTTTGCCCTCAGGCCCTCTCAGTCAGCTTCGCTGACAGCTCTCCCAAAGGGAGAGCCAAGGACGCCGGAGCGGAGCGAAGGCCTTGCCTCTCCCTTTGGGAGAGGTGCCCCGAAGGGGCGGAGAGGGCAATTGCGCATTGCGAATTGCGCATTGCGAATTTCCTTACAGCTTCTCCACATAGGCCGCGAACCGGTCCAGCCCCTGCCTGAGGCGGCGCTGATTCACCCGGTGGCCGGGCTCGTCCCACCAGGCGGCGATGTCGAAGGGCCGGGCGCGCTTCGGCTCAAACCGGGCGACGAAGCGGTCGTCCATGACCACGGGCAGCACGTAGTAGCCGTACTGCCGCTTTTCGGCGGACACATAGACCTCCCAGGTGTACTTGAAATCGAACAGTGCCTCGATGAGCTTCCGATCCCACATGAGGTTGTCCAGGGGCGCGATGACCCGGGCGCGGCCGTCCGGCTCCGCCTCCAGGGCCCAGGCCTCGTCGGCGGGGAGATACAGGGGCTGCCGGATGCCCTCCACCTCCAGGGGCAGGAGCGCTTCCTCCTCCAGCAGCGCGCGGAAGGCGGCCTCCCGGGCGGGGGCCTTCATATTCAGCCCCAGGAAGGCGTCGCTGGCGCGGTTCCACAGTAGCCCCACCGAGCGCACCCGGCGCAGCACCTGCCACTTGTGCCAGGCGGCTTCGTCCGGGTTGGGATCCGGGGCGGCCAGCAGATCGGCGGGCAGATGCCGCTCCGCCAGGTCGAACCAGCGGCGGGCGCCCTCCCGGTGATGGATCACCAGCTGACCCCGCAGCCACAGGGTCTCCAGCGCCGCCCGGGCCAGGGGCGCCTGACCCCAGGGCCAGCGCACCTTGCCGGGCATGTCCAGGTCGTCGGCGCAGGCCGGGCCGTGGGCGCGGATGAAATCCAGCGCGGCGGGCAGGGCGGCGTCCACCTCGGGGCTCATGAACCAGCCGTAGAACCCCTGCCGGGTGCGGGCCAGGGCCGGGTAATCGGCGGCGGGATAGAAGCAGAGGTTCTTGTCGTAGCCGTCGATCAGCGCGCGGCGGCTGTAGAGAGCGTCGCGCAGATAGGAAGGCCGGTAATTCTTCACCCGGCTCTGCAGCACCAGGTCGGGGTTCATGCCCACGATGTTGAGGGGGTCGAACTGGATGGCCGTTCGGGCTTTCACGTGGGCGATGACCTGATCCACCGGGTCGTCGCCGCTGCAGTCCGGCCGCTGGAAGTGCAGGGCCAGAAAGGCGCGGCGGGCCTGCCTGAGGGTGATTTTCATGGCGTCTCCTCCCCGGCGGCCCGGGCGGGTCAGTTGTCCGCCCGGTTGTAGCCGTTCTTCATGTGCTGGCTGGCGTCCAGAACCACCTTGTTGAGGGTGGCGGCAGTCTGCTCCTTCGCCATGGCGCAGAGCTTGTCGTTGGCCTCGGCGGCCAGGGAGAAATCGCCCGTCTCCGCCATTTTTTTGTCGTACTCCCGCACCAGCTGGCGGCCCTTGGTCATCACGGCGTTGTGGTAGCGCTCGATGTGCTGCACGCAGGTGGCGTAGTTGTGGTCGGCCAGGGCGTCGATGAGGCGGCTGTTCCAGTAGAAGTTCCCGGTGGACACGTCCAGCGTCACGTCGGAGAGGTAGGCGGGCATCTTGTCCACGTTCACATACACCGGCAGCGCCGCGCTGAAGGCGGTGGAGCCGAAGCACACCCACTCGATGCCGCAGATTGCCTCCGGCACGTCGGGGCGGATCTGGCAGATGCTGGTGACGCCGGTGCGGTTGATGCCGATGGAGCGATACATGCCCCGCTTGCCGGTGTCCTGGCTGGTGTAGGGATTGTAGGGCGTGCCCTGATAGTGGCCGGACAGCATGTACTTCACGTCCTCCACGGCCACCTTCCGGTCCGGCCGGAGGGCCCAGGGGATGTTGTCGCTCTCCGGGGTGAAGTCGGCATTCGCCCCCTCCCAGGTATGGGACTTGGGCGTGAGGAAGCGGCCCATGAACCAGGCCCGAGGGGTGTTGTAGATGTGGTCCATGTCCGTGTGGGAGCCGAACACGTCCCGGGGGTTGAACGCGCCGCCCTGATTGAGATCCAGGTGGTTCTCCGCGATGAACTCCCGAAGGTCCTTGGAGCACAGGTGGGCGGTCTGGGGGCCGAAGGCGTCCTCCAGGTCGAATTCGTCCATGCCGAACTGGTTGGGCATGATGACCACCTTCTCGTCCGGCACCCGCCGGGCGATCCAGTGATGCCCGCCGATGGTCTCCAGCCACCAGGCCTCGTTTCGGTCGTTGAAGGCGATGCCGTTGGATTCATAGGTGCCGTACTGCTCCAGCAGAGAGGCCAGCCGCAGCACGCCCTCCCGGGCGGTGCGGATGTAGGGCAGCACCAGCACCACGATGTCCTCCTCGCCGATGCCGCCGGGCACGTCCTTCTCCCGGCGGGTCTTGGCCTTCTGATAGGTCACCAGCGGGTCGGCGGCCAGCACCCGGGGATTGGAGGTGATGGTCTCGGTGGCGGTCATGCCCACGCCGGCGGCGTTGATGCCGGTGGCCGCCCACACGCCGTTTTTCGGGTCCACGCTGGGGCAGGCGGTGTAGCGCAGGGGGTTGTCGGGCAGCTCGATTTCCAGATGGGAAATGACGCTCTTGTACTTTTTCGGCTGCTTGTCCGGCGTGACGACCACCAGCTTTTTCACGTCGAAGAAGCCGTCGTCCGTGCGGGCGATCATGGTGGAATGGTCGTTTGTGGCCTTGTTTCCGGCGAGAACGGTTGTGCAGGGCATGTTTATTACCTCCGATTCATTCATTTGTGTGCTTTAATGAATATTATAGACCAGCGTGGCGGGTTTCGCAAGGGAAATGTGGATGTAGCGGGTTTCGCAAGGGAAATGTGGACATCTGGCATTTCCGCGGGATGTGTGGTATACTTTATGCACACATACCACGGCACAAGGAGGCCAACAGAGTGAATCAGGATACTTTCCGGGGCTGCCTCATGGGCGGCGCGGCCGGCGACGCCTTGGGCTACGCGGTGGAATTCATGGGCGAGGCGGCCATCTTCCATCGCTTCGGCCAGCGGGGCATTGCGGCATACGCCCTGGAGGACGGCCGGGCCCTCATCTCCGACGACACCCAGATGACGCTGTTCACCGCGGCCGGCCTGCTGGCCCATAAGGCCCTGAACAGCCGCGACCTCCCCACGGCGCTGGTCAACCAGAGCTATCTGGACTGGCTCATCACCCAGAAGGGACGCTATCCCCTGAAGCCCGGCCGCTATGTGTCCTTCCTCATGGGGGAGACGGAGCTGTTCTCTCCCCGGGCGCCGGGCAACACCTGCATGGCGGCGCTGCGGCAGGGAGGCGGCGGCACCCCCGAGGATCCCATCAACAACAGCAAGGGCTGCGGCGGCGTGATGCGGGCGGCCCCGGCGGGGCTGTTCTATGCCGGCGAGGCGGGCCGATCCGCCGACGCGGCCCGATTGGGGGCGGAGGTGGCGGCCCTGACCCATGGGCATCCGCTGGCCTGGCTTCCGGGGGCGGCGCTGGCGGCGATCGTGTACGAGGCGGCCCGTGGAGAGACCGTCCCGGCGGCGCTGGCGCACGCGCTGGACACCATCGACGGGCTCTGGCCGGAGGTCGGGAGCCGCAAGGGCTTCCGCGCCCTGATGGAGCGGGCCGCCAGTCTGGCCGGCAAGGATATGGACGACCTGGAGGCCATCCACGCCCTGGGCGAGGGCTGGGTGGGGGATGAGGCGCTGGCCATCGCGGCCTACTGCGCCATAAAATATGAAAACGACATGGACCGGGCCCTCATTGCCTCGGTGAACCACAAGGGCGACAGCGACTCCACCGGCGCGGTGACCGGCAACATCCTGGGGGCCCGGCTGGGCCTTTCGGGCATTCCGGCCAAGTACACCGACAAGCTGGAATTGAAGGACACCATCCTCACCGTGGCGGACGACCTGTGGCGGGCCGCCTTCCCGGGGGAGGATGACGAAAACGGCGCCTGGATGGCGCGCTACACCGGCATGATTGTGGAAAAGAAATAGCCCCATGCGCTTCGCGCGGGCCTGCGTTTTGACGGGTCCGCGCGTTTTTTATGCCCGAAACATTTGTGTCGAATTGCGGGCCTTCGTAAAAAATTAGCGTACTAACGAATAGATGGTTGCAATGTACAACTAATCATGCTATAATCCGGAACCGAAAGAGAAAAGAGGGGAGGGGCGCGCCATGAAGCACAGGGAGCTGGGAAATCTGCTGCGGATCAGCCGCTGCTTTGACAGCTACCGCCGCCAGCACTTGAAGGACGTGGATCTCTATCCGGCGCTGCACCTGTTTGTGAGCCATGTGTGCCGCCATCCGGGGTGCAATCAGGAGACCCTGGTGGAGGCGCTGTGCGTGGACAAGACCACCGTGGCCCATCACCTGGCCCGGCTGGAGGAGAAGGGCTACATCACCCGGCGGGTGGCCGAAGACGACGCCCGCTGCCGGCAGGTGTTCCCAACGGAGAAGGCGCTGGCCATCTACCCGCAGCTGCGGGAGGCCTACGACGCGTTCTACGAGGGGCTGCTGGAGAGCCTGTCGCCGGAGGATCGCGAGGCGGTGGCCCGGCTGAGCGAGGTGCTCTACAAAAACGCCCGCGGCATGGTGTGAGCAACGAAAGGAGACAGAGGGAAAGATATGAAGCTGCTGTTCCGATCCATCGAGAAGTACAAGTGGGCGATCGTGCTGGCCATTTTCATCAAGCTCCTGGGCACCATGGCGGAGCTGTTGCTGCCCTACATCCTGGAGCACATGGTGGACGACATCGTGCCCACGGGCGAGCTCAAACAGGTGATCTTCTGGGGTCTGACGATGTTTGCGGCGGCCATTGCCTGCCGCATGCTGAACGTGACGGCCAACCGCAAGGCCATCTTCAACGCCCACCGGGTGAGCTACGACGTGCGCCAGGCGCTGTTTGAGAAGACCACGAACCTCTCCGGCAGCCAGTTCGACGCCTTCGGCCTGCCCAGCCTCATCAGCCGCATGACCAGCGACAGCTACAATGTGCAGAGCGCGGTGCAGCAGTTCCAGAGCCTGTGCGTGCGGGCCCCCATCATGCTGGTGGGCGGCATGATCATGACGCTGAGCATGGACTGGCATCTGGCCATGATCCTGGTGGTCATGCTGCCGTTCCTGCTGGGCATCGTGCTGTTCGTGTCCTCCAAGGGCATTCCGCTGTTCACCGGGGTGCAGCAGCGGCTGGACACGGTGGTGCGCATCATGCGGGAGAACATCACCGGCATCCGGGTGGTGAAGGCGCTGAGCAAGACGGAATACGAGAAGAACCGCTTCGCCGAGGCCAACAAAAACATGGCGGACAGCGACATCCGGGCCAGCTCCATCATGGCCATTCCCGGCCCCTTCATGCAGATGAGCCTGAACGTGGGCCTGGTGCTGGTCATCATCCTGGGCGGCCGCCGGGTCAACGCGGGCGAAATGCAGCCCGGCGTGATCCTGGCCTTCCTGACCTACTTCAACATGATCACCATGGGCGTGATGGGCATCAACCGCATCTTCATGACCATGAGCCGGGCCACCGCCAGCGCCAACCGCATCGACGCGGTGCTGCAGATGACCACCGATCAGCAGATCCTGACGGCGGACGAGGCGAAGAAGCCCCAGGGCGACGAGTTCATCCGCTTCGAGCACGTGAACTTCAGCTACAACGCCGTGGACGATTCCGACGCGGGCTTTGCCGGGGAAAAGCACGAGCAGGCCCTGACGGACATCTCCTTCGCCCTGAAGAAGGGGGAGAGCCTGGGCATCATCGGCCCCACCGGCTGCGGCAAGACCACCATCATCAACCTGCTGATGCGCTTCTACGACGTGCAGGACGGGGGGGTGTTCGTGGGCGGCCGGGACGTGCGCACCTACGACAAGGACGAGCTGCGCCGCAAGTTCGGCGTGGTGTTCCAGAACGACATGGTGTTTCAGGACACCCTGCGGGAGAACATCAACTTCGGCCGGGGCATTGGCGAGGCCGCGCTGAACGGGGCGGTGGAGGACGCCATGGCGGCGGAGTACATCGGCTCCCTGGACGAGGGGCTGGACTACCAGGCCTCCATCAAGGGCGCGAACCTCTCCGGTGGCCAGAAGCAGCGGCTGCTGGTGGCCCGGGCCCTGGCGGGGGATCCGGAGATCCTGGTGCTGGACGATTCCTCCAGCGCCCTGGACTACAAGACCGACGCCGCCATGCGACGGGCCATCGAGAGCCATCACAAGGACAGCACCCTCATCATGATCGCCCAGCGTGTGTCCAGCGTGATGGGCATGACCCACGTGCTGGTGATGGACAACGGCCGCTGCATCGGCTACGGCACCCACGAGGAGCTGCTGGCCAGCTGCCCGGCCTACAAAGAGATCTACGACATCCAGATGGGCGCCATCGGCTGAGAGGGGAGATGAGTTTATGCCAGGCAAGGGAGACCGCGGCGGCGTGAAGGAAAAGCCGAAGGACGCGCGAGGCGCGCTTCGCCGCATCATCAATTATCTCATGCAGTACAAGTACATCGTGCTGGCGCTCATCGCCTGCACCTTCCTGAGCAATCTGGGCAACCTCATGGGCCCGAAGCTGGCCGGCCAGGCCATCGACGCGGCCAGCGTCGGGGTGGGCCAGGTGGACATGGGCAAGGTGACCCACTACGCATTGCTGATGCTGCTCTTCTACGTGGGCGGGAGCCTGTTGAGTTTCATGGTCACCCTGGGCATGATGCGGGTGGGCCGCAAGATCGCCCAGAACATGCGCCGGGACGTGTTCAACAAACTCATGACCCTGCCGGTGGGCTATTTCGACCGGCATCAGGCGGGCGACATCATCTCCCGCGTGTCCTACGACATCGACGTGGTGACCTTGAGCCTGTCCACCGACGTGGTGCAGATCGTCACAAGTCTGGTCACGGTCATCGGCAGCTTCATCATGATGTGCTCCATCTCGGTGCCGCTGGTGCTGTGCATGGTGTTCACCATCCCCATTTCCATCCTGTTCACCCGTCACATGAGCAAGAAGACCCGCCCGCTGTACGCCAAGCGCAGCGCGGCCTACGGCAAGATGAACGGCTTCACCGAGGAGATGTTCTCCGGCCAGAAGACCATCCTGGCCTACGCCCACGAAAATCAGGTGTGCGACAACTTCTCCGAGATCAACCGGGGGGCGGCGGAGGCCTACAAGAACGCGGACGGCATGGGCATGACCATGGGCCCCACCATCGGCATGATCAGCAACATCGGCCTGGCCGCCATCGGCATGGGCGGCGCCATCCTGTACATGTTCGGCATCGTGTCCCTGGGCCAGATTTCCAGCTTCGTGCTGTACAGCCGCAAGTTCTCCGGCCCCATCAACGAGATCGCCAACATCATCAACGAGATCTTCTCCGCCCTGGCAGCCTCCGAGCGGGTGTTCCAGCTGCTGGACGAGCCGGAGGAGGCGGCGGACATCTACGGCGCCGCGGAGCTCACCGACGTAAAGGGCGACGTGGAGGCCAGGCATGTGTCCTTCGGGTATCTGCCGGGCAAGACCATCCTGCACGACTTCAACCTGCAGGCGGACGCGGGCAAGACCATCGCCATCGTGGGCCCCACCGGCGCGGGCAAGACCACCATCATCAACCTGCTGATGCGCTTCTACGACGTGGACAGCGGCGAGATCCGGGTGGACGGCAAAGAGCATCGCCAGTACACCATGGAGAGCCTGCGCCGCAGCTACGCCATGGTGCTGCAGGACACCTGGGTGTTCGCCGGCACCATCTTCGACAACATCGCCTACGGCAAGGAGAACGCCACCATGGAGGAGGTTGTGGCCGCCGCCAAGGCCGCCCACATCCACAGCTACATCATGCGCCTGCCCCAGGGCTACAACACCGTCATCAGCGAGGACGGCGGCAACATCTCCAAGGGCCAGAAGCAGCTTCTCACCATCGCCCGGGCCATGCTCTACAACACCCACATGCTCATTCTGGATGAGGCCACCAGCAACGTGGACACCAGCACCGAGCGGCAGGTTCAGAAGGCCATGCAGGAGCTGATGCAGGGCCGCACCTGCTTCGTCATCGCCCACCGCCTCTCCACCATCCAGAACGCGGACAAGATCCTCGTTGTGGATCACGGCGACGTGGTGGAGCAGGGCAACCACGACCAGCTCATGGCGAAGAAGGGGTTCTATTACAAGCTGTACGCCAGCCAGTTTGAGTAGAATTCGCAATTCGCAATGCGCAATTGGGGGCGGCGTTGATCGGCCCAGCCTTCCCCTTTAGGGAAGGTGCCTCGTGAGAGGCGGATGAGGTTTCACCTGATGTAAAGACCCAAACGCCGGGAAAGGCCATAAAATAAAGCACGCCGGATCTCTCCACAGGGGAAAATCCGGCGTTGGTTTTATTGGTTTGTCAGGGCGGCCCGGGCCAGCGCCAGCAGGCGGCGGCTGGTCTCCCGCTGCAGGGCGGCCATGGCCTCGTCGTAGGTCATGAGGCCCGCGGCGGCCACCTCCTCCGGCTGGGGGACGATGGCCTGTCCCTCGTATTCCGCCAGAAAATAGGTCACGTGCTTCATGGTTCCGGGCTTGGCCGGCAGGGGGTAGCTGACCTCCTCACGGAAGCCGGGCAGCAGCCGGGGCGACAGGCCCACCTCCTCGCGGATCTCCCGCAGGGCGGTTTGCGCCTCCGTCTCCCCGGGCTCCCTGTGCCCCTTGGGAAAGCCGCAAACGCCCTCCGTGGAGCGGATGATCACATAGCGCGTCTCGCCCCCCGCCCGGGTGAACACGACGGCCCCGCAGGAGTATTCGTGGTTCATGCCTTCTTCGCGGCTTCCTTCAGCGCGTCCACGTAGTCCAGGTGCTCCCAGGGCAGGTCGATGTCCGTGCGGCCGAAGTGGCCGTAGGCGGCGGTCTGGGCGTAGATGGGGCGGCGCAGGTTCAGCCGGTCGATGATGGCGGCGGGGCGCAGGTCGAAGGTGTCGGCCACGATCTCGGCCAGCTTGTCGTCCGGCAGGACGCCGGTGCCATAGGTGTCCACGGTGAGGGACACGGGCTTCGCCACGCCGATGGCGTAGGCCACGCCGATCTCGCACTTCTTCGCCAGCCCGGCGGCCACCAGGTTCTTGGCGGCGTGGCGGGTGGCGTAGGCGGCGGAGCGGTCAACCTTGGTGGGGTCCTTGCCGCTGAAGGCGCCGCCGCCATGATGGCCGTAGCCGCCGTAGGTATCGACGATGATCTTGCGGCCGGTGAGGCCGGAGTCGCCCTGGGGCCCGCCCACAACGAAGCGGCCGGTGGGGTTGATGAGGTAGCGGGTGTTTTCGTCCAGCAGCTCGGCGGGGATGGCCTGCTTGATGACCAGCTCGATCATGTCCCGCTCGATGGTGTCGTGGTCCACGTCCGGATGATGCTGGGTGGAGAGCACCACCGTGTCGATGCGCACGGGTCGGCCGTCGTCGTATTCCACGGTGACCTGGGCTTTGCCGTCCGGGCGGAGATAGTCCACCAGGCCGGCCTTGCGCACCTCGGCCAGCCGCCGGGTGACGCGATGGGCCATGGCGATGGCCATGGGCATGTACTCGGGGGTCTCGTCGCAGGCATAGCCAAACATCATGCCCTGATCGCCCGCGCCGATGTCGTGGGCGTCCTGGGCGCGGCCCTCCAGCGCGTTGTTCACGCCCATGGCGATGTCGGGAGACTGCTCGTCGATGGACACCAGCACCGCGCAGGACTGGCCGTCGAAGCCGTACTTCGCCCGGTCATAGCCGATGTCGATCACCTTCTGGCGGGCGATCTTGTCGATGGAGACGTAGGAGGTGGTGGAGATTTCGCCCATGACCATGATGAGGCCGGTGGTGGCGCAGCATTCGCAGGCCACGTGGGCGTTGGGATCCTCGGCCAGAATGGCGTCCAGCACGGCGTCGGAAATCTGGTCGCAGATCTTGTCGGGATGACCTTCGGTGACGGATTCGGAGGTAAACAGGGTGCGCATGTATCTCAATCCTTTCTGTTCTCTGCCCTTTCCGGCCGCAAAAAAGCGCGCGGCCCGAAAGACAAGCCGCACGCGGAAAAACGCTCATGCGCCTCATCTTCCAGCGGGTATACCCGCTGCGGGAATTGGCACCACTGCTCGCTTTCGCGAACCGGTTGCCGGGTTTCATCGGGCCCGTCCCTCAACCACTCTTGATAAGGCAGATATTCAATTCGCTTACTATTATACAGGCGCGGTGGATATAGTCAAGTTAATTTCTTCGTTTTCTGACAAATGCACAAAACAGCTCAATCAGCCGCGCTCATGCCCAGAATTCCGCGCAGATACTCCGCCGTGATCTTGCCGATCTTCTCGTTGTATGCGGCGTTGGGGTGGTTGCGCGCGCCCAGCTCCTCCGGGCCGTAGTCCGGCAGGGTGAGGCAGCTGAGCTTCTCAACGCCCTGGGCCTGAGCCCGCCGCACGGCCTCCGCGCCGATCTCCGGCAGGGACTTGCTGCCCGGCAGCACCCACACGATGTGGGCCTTCGGGTTGAGGCGGCGCACCTTCCTGATGAAATCCACGCACTTCACGGTGAGCGGCTCGGTCATCTCCTCGACCTTGTCCGCCCGGCGCATGCCGCCCACGTCGTTGCTCAGCAGCCGGATGAGCACCACGTCCGCCGGCCAGGCGGCGAAGTCGTAGGGCTTGCGGCAGCCCCGGGCCTCGGCGGCCTCGCCCTTCAGCGCGCCCACCGTCAGCTCGTAGTCGTCCGCCAGGTTGCCCGCCGGGTCAAACATGAAGTTCCAGGCCACGCCCTGCCCGCTCTGGGAGATGACGCGGCGCTCGGCCTTCAGGGCGTTGCACACGTGGAAGGAGTAGTTGCCGAAGGCGGTGAACCACATGGGGATCCACTCCTGATTGTCCTTCGGGGCCATGGCGCCCTCGCCGCTGGTGAGGCTGTCGCCGATGAACTCGATGCGCAGCGCCGGATCCGGCAGGGGCAAAAGCTGGCCGTCGTGCCGCAGGCCATGGACCTTGATCGTGGCCTCCGGGGCGAAAGGCATGCACTGGGTCTCCTTCATCAGCGTGACCACCCGGGCCGGGGCCTTTTCCATGCCCTCGAAGGGCGCGCCCCACCGGCCCAGCGGATACCACCGCCGGCCCGGCTCCACCATGAACCGGGCGATGGGGCTGCCGTCCACGGCCACAGCCACCCACATGTCGGGGGACTCGCAGGTGGCTTCCAACTCGGCCCACAGCTGCGTGCCCTCGAAGTTCACCTCAAAGCCGCTGGCCGTCCAGTCCAGGCAGATGGGGTCCTGCGTCGCGTCCAGCCGGCCCAGCAGGCGAATGTTTTTCTCCTTCATGCCACATTCGATCATTGCCGCTTCATCCTTTCATCAGCCGTCCGCCATGGAGTAGCCCCGGGCCAGGGTGACGGGGTTGCTGCCGTCCAGCGCGCAAGACTTGAAGCTGATGGCGTAGGCGCTGTTGTCGAACACCAGCATGTACAGCCGGCCGTTGGCCACGTTGATGGCCGGGGGCGTCTCGGAATAGTAGAACAGGTCCGAGGCGGGGGTGTTGATGAGGGCGAAGGTGGCCTCGGCGGGATTCAGGGCGTAGAGCAGGTCGTGCTGGATGTAGTCGTCGTCGCTGAAGTCGATGCTGCAAACCGAGGCGTAGAGCACGCCGTTCTCGATGGCGTGCAGGGTGAGGGCCTGGTTGTCCAGAGACAGGGGCTGCAGCTGAGTGCCATCCACCTTGAGGCGCACGATCTGGTTGACCTCGCCGTCGCCGGAGTAGTCGCTGAGCGTGCCGTACAGTATGCCGTTCTCCAGCAGGGAGTAGCTGATGTAGACGCGGTCGTTGTTGGGGAAGGCCAGCAGCTGGTCGGTGGAGAGGGTGTTCACGTTGGCGCGGAACACGCCGCTGTTGATCTCCGCCACGTAGGTGTCGGTGTCCTCCTCATCGTAGAGCCAGTAGTTGTTGCGCGAATAATAGATGTAGCCGTCCTCGATGCCCAGGAAGCGGGTGCCGTAGCCGCTGATGACGTCCACCGCGCCGCTGGCCAGGTTCATGCGGCACAGGCGGGCGGCGGTGGGGTAGGGATCGCCCTCGAAGAACACGCTGTCGCTGTTCTCCGCCCAGTCGAGGTAGTAGTACCAGCCGTCCTCCACGGTGAGGGGATAGTAGTTGTAGGAGTGGGCGGCGTCGTTGATGAGCAGGCGCACGTCGCTGCCGTTCACGGCGCAGGAGCCCACGCCCCAGTAGAACCGGCCGTCCGCCGCGATGGCCCGGCTGACGAACCCGTCGAACACCACGGTGCGCTCGCCCAGGGAGTTCAGCACGGTGACGGCGTTTTCATACTGGGCGTCGTCGTAGCTCACGGCCAGCAGGTTGCCGCTGTCGGCGGTGAGCAGGGTCATGAGGCTGGCGCTCAGCCGGCTGACGCCGCTGCCGTCCGCGTTCATGAAGTACACGCCCTCCTGGGCGCTGTCGATGCTGCCCGCGTAGTACACCGCGTTGCCGTCCACGATGGCGTCGCCGGAGAGCACCACCGCGCCTTCGGCCAGCGCGGCTCCGCTCAGCAGCGCCAGGCAGCAGATGAGACACATCATTTTTTTAAGCATCGTCTTCATACCTCCCCGCAGTCGTTGTCTGTGTATTGGACGCCGCGCCCGCGACGCCCGTTCCGAAAAGGGGTTTTCCTTATTATACCATGCCGGGCGGCGAATTGCAAACACTTCCCGCGCCTTGACAGGGTCAGCGGGTTGCGATACAATGAATTCTGACAACAACGACGCGTGAAAGGAAGCGGCCACACATGACCATCCGAATCAAGAAACTCCGCCCCAACGCCAAAATGCCCGTCTACAGCTCCAGCGGCGCGGCGGGCGCCGACCTGTGTGCCTGCCTGGACGAGCCGGTGACCATCCTCCCCGGCGAGACGAAGATGCTGCCCATCGGCCTGGCCATCGAGATCCCCGAGGGCTATGTGGGCCTGGTGCACGCCCGCAGCGGCCTGGCCACCAAGCGGGGCATCGCCCCGGCCAACAAGGTGGGGGTCATCGACTCCGATTTCCGGGGCGAGATGATGGCCGCGCTGCACAACCACGGAACCGAGCCTCAGACCATCGCGCCCGGGGAGCGGGTGCTGCAGATGCTCATCATGCCCGTGGTTCAGGCCGCCTTCCAGGAAGCCGACGAGCTGACAGACACCGAGCGCGGCGCGGGGGGCTGGGGCTCCACCGGACGCAAATAGGGCTTTAGCCGGCGGCCGACCGATCTGTCTATATAATGGGAAAAAGTCATTCGCGAAGTAACATTTGGCCTCCTTCGTTGTCTAATAAGTGGAAAACGAAAGGAGGCCTTTTTATGAATATGAAAACGCGTTTCTTCCGCATTCTGGCGCTGGCGCTCGTCCTGGCGCTGCTGCCCGCTGCCGCTCTGGCCGCGGGCGATCGGCTGGTGGCCCGGCGGGGGCTGGACGGCTTCGACGGGCAGGTGGATTGCCTCTGCGCGGTGGAAGACGTGATCTGGATGTACGGCGACGAAGCTGTCTATGCCTGTGACGCCGCCTCCGGCGACCTGACGGAATATCCCTTCGCGGCGGAGTGGCTGACCGCCAGGCAGGGCGTCTACGATCCGGAAAAGGGCGCGACCCTCTATCGGAACGTGTCCGCCTGGTTCTCCTGGAACGGCGCGGTGTACGCCCTGGTGAGCACCGCGGACGGCGCGGGCGTCATCGACGCCGGGCTGTGTCGCCTGACCATCGACGAACAGGGCGAGGCGGATTTCCAGCGGGCGGGCGGCGTGGACTGGCAGCCGCTCCTGGACGATGAATACCTCCAGATCGACAGCTGCCATGTGGTGAACGACGTGCTGTGCGCCGTTTGCTGGCAGGGCGATCAGCGGCTGTGCTTCATTCCCCTGGACGACCGCCCCGCCACGGTCACGGATATTTTCTGCGAGCAGCTGTGCCCCTGGGACGACGGCCTGCTGGCGGCGCGCATGGAATGGAGCGACCGGCCGGAATACACCTTCTACAGGGTGGATGTGCCCTCCGGCCGCGCCGTTGAGCTTCGCCGGTATGAGCCGGAGGAGGGCGAGGTGGAGGCCATCGCGCAGGAACCGGGTGACGGCCGCCTGCTGTGTGTGATGAACGGCTACCTCACCGCGCTGGACCTGACCAGGGGCGAGGCGGAGCGCGTCGCGCCGCTCCCCGTGAGCGTGGATCAGCACGGCGGCGCGGGGGCGGTCATGCTCCCCTGCGGCGCGTTCGCGGCGGGATCATATGAAGGCGTGGCCATCCGGCAGGTCACGAGCCGTCCGGAGGGCGAAGCCATCGAGCTGGTGGTGGGCCAGGATTTCACGGCCGACGCCCTGGACGAGGCCGCGCTCACCTTCGGCCAGGATCACCCCGGCGTCACCGTGGCCATGGTGGAGGCCAACCGGATCGTGGAGCGGCTGCTCAGTCACATGGACGACGTGGACATCTTCGTGCTGAACTCCGAATACGGCGACGAGGCGGCGCTGGCCGACATCCTGACGCGCGGCTACGCGCTGGAGCTGGACAGCGACATCCTGACCGATTACGTGTCTTCCCTTTATCCTGCCCTGAAAGACGCCTTCATGAAGGACGGTCGGGTGGTGGCCGTGCCCCTGGGGGCGCAGGCCATGGGCCTGTCCGTCAACACGGCGGCCCTGGAGGCGCTGGGGCTCTCCATGGACGACGTGCCTGCCAACTGGCCGGATTTTCTCGCCTTTATCGACGGCCTGAAGGGCAACGGCAAGGCGCCGGTGTTGTCGGCCTGGACGGACCTGATCAACGCCCGCCTTCCCCTCCTGCAGCGGCTTCTCAAGGACTACCAGCTGGAGCTGCGGGCGGGACGGCGGACCAGCTGGGATTCGCCGGAACTGCGCGCCGCGCTCCAGGCGTTCGCGGCAGTGGATTTCGAGGGCCTCCTGGAGGACGCCCAGGCCTTTCAGGGCGTGTGGGAGGAAAACGGGCTGGTCAACGGCTACGACAGCGTGGGCGTGAGCGGGATCGTGTTCTCGAATCCCCACGAGGGTACGCCGCTGCGCCTGTCCCTCAGCCCGGACACCCCGGCGGTGCTGCCGGTTCAATGCACGGTGGCCATCGTGAATCCGGCCAGCCGGCATCCGGCGGAAGCCGTCGCGCTGCTGGAGGCGGCCGTGGATCACATTCCCCACGCCGAGCGTGCCATGCTGAGCCCGGATTTCGGCCAGCCGGAGCGGGACGAGGCGGCGTATCAGCGGGCCGTCGGGGACGTGGCGCGGCAGATCGAGTCGCTGCGGGCCCGGGCGGAGGCGGGCGACGATGAGGCGGCGGCGCAGCTGGAGCAAACGCTGGACTTTCAGACCCGCATGGCGGACTACTACTGGATCATCTCCCCGGATTCCCTGGCCTGGTATCGGGCACACGACGAGCACGTGGCGCTGTCCCTCAGCGGCGAACTGGAGGAGATCGACGTCTTCGACATCCTCTTCACCGCCGCGAAGGAAGGCTTCGACCCGGACGCCCTTATCGCTACTATCGAGAAAAAGGCCCAGATGCGGCGGCTGGAAAAATGAGGCGGTTTTCTGTTGCATTTTGCCGGATAATCCCTTATAATGAAGGCGAGTTCGTGAAGGCGAACGCAAAATGAAGCACATCAGGAGGAAAAATCTTATGCTGGCACAGAGACCGCCCATGGGTTGGAACACCTGGAATACCTTCGGCCCCAACATCAACGAGCAGCTGATTCGCGAGAGCACCGACGCCTTCGTGGATCTGGGCCTGAACAAGGCCGGCTACGAGTACATCGTCATCGACGACTGCTGGAGCGAGTACAACCGCGACCCGGTCACCGACCGCATCGTGCCCCATCATGAGAAATTCCCCAACGGCATGAAGGCCGTGGCGGACTACGTCCATTCCAAGGGCCTGAAATTCGGCATGTATTCCTGCGACGGCGTGCGCACCTGCGCCGACTATCCGGGCTCCTTCGACCATGAGTTCCTGGACGCTCAGACCTTCGCCGACTTCGGCGTGGACTTCCTGAAGTACGACAACTGCTACAAGCCCACCACCTCCGACGGCCCCAACCTGTATCACCGCATGGGCATGGCCCTGCGCGCCACCGGCCGTGAGATCCTGTTCTCCGCCTGCAACTGGGGCACGGACGACGTGTGGAGCTGGATCCGCAGCGCCGGCGCCCACATGTACCGCTCCACTGGCGACATCGTGGACACGCCCGAATCCTATCGCAACATCGCCAAGAGCCAGATGGACAAGCTGTGCTACTCCGCGCCCGGCTGCTTCAACGACATCGACATGCTGACCGTGGGCATGTATGGCAGCGGCAACGTGGGCGGCGACGTGTTCAACCCGGACAAGAAGTCCAACGCCAACACCGAGGCCGACTATCGCAGCCAGTTCGCCCTGTGGTGCATGTATTCCGCGCCGCTGCGGAAGCCCGCCCGCCGGTGATCGCCAAGGCCGGCTGGTTCGAGGACTGCAAGGTCATGTTCAAGTTCCTGGAGAACGGCGAATACGCGCTGGCCTTCTTCAACATGGGCGAGCCGAATCCCCGCCATCCGGAGCGCACCGGCTTCGAGCTCAGCGCCATGTTCACCGACTTCGGCCTCACCGCCAGCTCCGGCTACGGCCTGCAGCTGACCGACGTGTTCACCGGTGAGGACGTGGGCTGCTACAAGGAATACTTCCGCACCAAGGTGGACTTCCACGACTGCGCCGTGTATCGCGCCAAGCTGGTGAAGGTATGACCTGCAAAAAGTGCGGCAAGCCCATCTGCCATGACGAGGCGGGCCTCACCTGCAAGCTGATCAACCGCGGCGCCACCGAGTACTTCTGCTTCGACTGCCTGGGCGACATGTTCCAGGTGAGCCGCGAGAAGCTGGACGAAATGGTGGAGGGTTTCCGGGCCGCGGGGTGCACCCTGTTTCTGTAAGCCATGACCGCCGGCGCTCCGCGCGGAGCGCCGGCGGCCTTTTCGACCCGACTGAGTTTCACGGAAAGGACGAACCATGAGCGAGTATCGCGATCTTTCCGCGGGCCTGGCCGCCCGCATGGCCCTGGAGAAATACGGCTTCCGTTTCTCCCATTCGCTGGGGCAGAACTTCATCCTGGACGACGGCCTGGTGAGCCGCATCGTGGACGCGGCCCAGGTGTGGCCGGGGGAGCGGGTGCTGGAAATCGGCCCGGGGGCGGGGGTCATGACCCGATGCCTGGCGGAGCGGGGCGCCCGCGTCACCGCCGTGGAGGTGGACAGGAGCCTGGAGCCGGTGCTGGCCGCGGTGCTGGACGGCTTCGACGTGCGCTTCGTCTTCGAGGACATATTGAAGCTGGACCTGGCCGCGCTGATGGGGGAGGAGCCCTTCACGGTAGTGGCCAACCTGCCCTATTACATCACGGCGGACGTGGTGCTGCGGCTGCTGACCGGACCGAAAAAGCCGGAGAGGATCACCATCATGGTGCAGAAGGAGGCGGCCGAGCGCATGATGGCCCGGCCGAACACGAAGACCTGGTGCGCCCTGGCGGCCACGGCCCAGTATTTCGGCCAGATCGAGCCCCTTCTGGAGCTGCCGCCCTCCGCCTTCACCCCACCGCCCCACGTGGACAGCGTGCTGCTGGGCATTCGCCTGTACGACGAGAAGCCTTGCGCCGCGAAGGACGAGGCGCTGCTCCTCAGGGTGATCGCGGCGGCCTTCGCCATGCGCCGAAAGACCCTGGCCAACAACCTGACCGCCGCGTTTTCCGTGAATCGTGAGACGGCGCTTCAATGGATCGCCCGGCTGGGCCTGGACGAGCGGGTCCGGGGCGAGGCGCTGAGCATGGAGGAGCTGTGCCGGCTGAGCGACGTCATCGGCGAGGCAAGGGCGGAAAAAGCATAAAGAGAAGGGCGCGTCCTGCAAAGAAGGCGGACGCGCCGGTTTTATTATATAGGAAGAAATTACTGCCTGCTGTTCAGAATGCTCTGGATGAATGCCTGGGAGCGGGCCTCCTTTGGATGCTCAAAGAATTCCCGGGCCGGGGCGGTCTCGATGACGTAGCCGCCCTCCATGAACAGCACCTTGCTGGACACGTTCCGGGCAAAGTCCATCTCGTGGGTGACCACCAGCATGGTCATGCCGTCGTCGGCCAGCTGGCGCATGACGGCCAGCACCTCGCCGATGAGCTCCGGGTCCAGGGCGCTGGTGGGCTCATCGAAGTAGATGATCTCCGGGCTCTGGGCCAGCCCCCGGGCGATGGCCACGCGCTGCTGCTGGCCGCCGGAGAGCTGCGCGGGGTAGCTGTCCAGCTTGCCGCCCATGCCCACCCGCTCCAGCGCGGCCACGGCGATGTCCCGGGCCTGCTGCTTCTTCATCTTCGCCCCCACGGTGAGCCCCAGGGTCACGTTCTGCAGCACGGTCTTGTTGAGGAACAGGTTGTAGTTCTGAAACACGAAGGCGGTCTTCTGGCGCACCCGCGCGATGTCGCGCTTGGTGGCGGCGTGCAGGTCGAATTTTTCGCCGTCGAAGATCAGCTCGCCGCCGTCGGCCCGCTCCAGGAAATTCAGGCAGCGCAAAAACGTGGTCTTGCCCGAACCGCTGGGGCCCAGAATGGCCACCACGTCGCCCTTTTCCACCGTCAGGTCTATGCCCTTCAATACGTCCGCGCCGTCGAAGCGCTTCACGACGCCCTTTGCCTCCAGCATCATTTGACCGTTCCTCCATAGCTTGCCAGCTTCTTCTCGCCCTTCCGCTGCAGCCAGGTGAGCAGCGTGCAGAACGCCAGATAGATCAGCGCCACCTCGCTGTACAGCCCCAGCGACTCGTACACCCGCCCATTGATGACCTGGGCCTGGCGGAACATCTCCATCACGGTGATGGTGGCCGCCATGCTGGTGCCCTTGAGCATGGAGATCAGCGAGTTGGACAGGGCGGGGAACGCCGTGCGGAAGGCCTGGGGCAGCACCACGTGGATCATGATCTGCAGGTAGTTGAGGCGCACGCAGTAGCCCGCCTCCACCTGCCCGGTGGACACGCTCTCCAGCGCGCCGCGCATGGTCTCGGCCATGTAAGCGCCTTCGTTGAAGCCGAACACCAGCACGGCGGACATGTAGGCGTCCAGCTTGATGCCGGCGCTGGGCAGGCCGTAGAACACCAGATACAGCTGAACCAGCAGCGGCGTGCCGCGCACGATCCAGATGTAGAAGCGGCAGATCTGCCGGAGCACCTTCACGTCGGCGTATTGGATCAGCGCTACGATCACGGCGATGACCAACGCCAGGATGAAGGACACGGCCGTCAGCGGCAGCGTGACCTTGACGCCGTATTCCAGCAGCCTCGGGAAGGATTCCAGCAGGATATTCCACAAACGTTCATTCATGCGAGATTGTCATCCTTTACACAGGTTTCTTCCATCAGCCGCAGCAGCACGCGCACGCCCTGCAGCCAGGCCCGGATGGATATGCGCTCGTTGGTGCCGTGCACGCCCTCGGCGGACACGTCTTCCTCCTCCAGGAAGGGGCCGAAGCGCATCACGCGGCGGCTCAGGGGCTCGTATTGCCGGGCGTCGGTGGCCCCCTTGTTCTGGGCCGGAATGAACACCAGCCGGTCGAAGTAGTGCTCCAGCACGCCCTTCAGCGCCCTGAAGCCGTAGGATTCGATTTCCGACGGCACGGAGGCGGCGATCTGCTGCGCCCAGTCCAGTTCCACGTCCTCGCCCACCAGGGCGCGGCAGTGCCCGATCAGCTTATCCGGCGGATCGGCGGGGATCATGCGGAAGTTGATGATGGCCTCCATGTCCTGGGGCATCACGTTGCCCGCCGGCGCGCCGCCGGAGATCATGGTGGGGGCGGCGGTGGTCTTCACCAGGTGGTAGAGGCTCTCCCGCTTCGTGAACCAGTCGAGGATCTCCGCCTCGTGGGCGTCGGGGTCCTTCGCCCAGGTCTTCATGGGCTCCTCGGTCATCAGCGGCGCCAGCTCCTTCAGGCTGTAGCGCACCGATTCGGACAGCCGGGCCGGGGGCATGTTTTCGATGATGGCAGCGATGGCCTGGCTGAGCCGGCCCAGTGAGGTGCCGTGGAAGGGGTTGGAGCTGTGTCCGCCCTTCGATTTGACCCGCAGCCGCAGGTCGCCGTAGCCCTTTTCATACATCCCGATGGAGCAGGTGTATTCCCCCGGCGCGCCCCAGTCGGCGGCGTCGGTCACGTCGCCCGCGCCCTCGTCCAGCACGAAGGCCAGCCGCGCGCCCCGCTCCCGCAGCGCTTTCACGATGGCCATGGCCCCATGGGAGACGGTCTCCTCGTCCTCGCCGAAGGCCAGGTACACCGTGCGCCGGAAGGCCGCGCCGTGAGACAGCAGGTACTCCGCGCTCTCCAGCTCGCCCACCAGCATCTGCTTGATGTCCATGGCGCCCCGGCCCCAGATGTAGCCCTCGCTCACGTCGCCGGAGAAGGGATCGTGTGTCCAGTTGCCCTCCGTGCCGGGCACGATGGGCACCACGTCCTGATGGGCCATGAACAGCGCCGGCGGCAAAGCGGGATCGCTGCCCGGCAGGGTGATGAGCAGGCTGTGGCCGATGACCTCCCATTCGCCCCGGGCCGCCACATGGGGATAGCTGTCCCTGAGGTAGGCCTGCATGCGCTGGAAGGCGGTGTAGTCCACGCGGGCGGTGTCCACATAGCTGACGGTGGGGAAGGTGAGCGCGCCGGAGAGGCGCTTTACCGCCGCCTCGGCGGGGAAATCCGGATAGTCGGTTTCGTTGCGGAAAAGGTCTGCGTTTTTCATCTTTACACCATCAAAGCCACAGGGGCGTTTTGCGGCCCCTGTGGCGTCGTTTGGTTGTCGCCTTGCGGTTTATTCGGCGGCGGCTTCGATTTCATCGTCGGCCTTGGTCAGATCCAGGCCGAAGTACTTGAGGGAGATTTCGGCCAGGGTGCCGTCTTCGCGGGCCGCCTGCAGGATGTCGTTGATGGCGGCCACCAGGGTGTCGGTCTCCTCAGCCTTGCGCACCGGATAGGCCACCGGGTCACCGGCCATGATCTGCACGATCTTGATCTTGGCGTCCGGATGCTGGGTCAGGTAGTCCTCAACGGACACCTGGGCGTTGATGGTGGCGTCCACGCGGCCCTGCTCCAGCAGCGCCATGGTCTCGCCCAGGGTGGACACGTAGGTCACCGTGGCGCCGTTCTCCTCGGCGATCTGGGCGTAGGTGGAGGAGGGGGAGTTGGCGGTGGTGCGGCCCTTCAGGTCCTCAACGGTCTTGATGTCCTCGTTGTCCGCGGCCACAACCAGCACCTTGTGAGTGTAGACGTAGGGGGTGGAGAAGGAGTACTTCTCCGCGCGGGTCTCGGTGTAGCCCACGCCGTTGCAGGCGATGTCAAAGCGGCCGGAATCCACGCCGGCGAGGATGGAATCCCAGTCGGTCTCCTGGAACTCAGGCTCGACACCCAGGCCGTGGGCGATCAGCGTGCCGATTTCCACATCCAGGCCCACCAGGTTGTCGTTCTCGTCGTGATAGGTCCAGGGGGACCAGTTGCCTTCCGTGGCGATGATGATGGTGCCCCGGGCCTGAATCTCGGAAAGGAGATCGCCCTCGGCGAAGGCGGTGGCCGTCAGCATCAGGGCGATGAGCAGGATGACGATGTTTCGGACGGTTTTCATGTTTCGAGCCTCCCTTAATATGTAGTATTTTTGTGCCCCGGTGGCCGCCGCCGGTCTGGCGACGCGGCCGCGCACTCCGAGGATGGTATCAGCCTATCATAATTTCCGGTGAAAGTCAATGGCGTGAAATGGACAGACTTGGTTAATGATGTATAGAGTTTCTGCGCGTGATTTTGTGTGTTTTTCCGGTTTATAGATTTACAGCAAAACGATTTATTGATATAATCAATACCGGCATCAAAACGACGAGGAGGAAGCGCAAAAAATGGACGCCATGGAAGCCATCATGACCCGCCGGAGCACCAGAAAAATGAAGCCCGACCCGCTGCCGAGGCAGCTGATCGAGCGGGTGATCGAGGCCGGCCGCGCCGCCCCCAGCGGCGGCAACAGCCAGACCACGCGGTTTATCGTGATTCAGCGCGGGGAGATTCTGGCGGCGCTGGCCGCGCTGGTGGAGCGGGCCTTTGCCCAAATGGAGATCGGGCCGGACACGTACCGGTCGCTGAAAAACGCCGTCATGGCCTCGAAGAAGGGCGGCTACGTGTTTCACTACAACGCGCCGGTGCTCATCGTGACTGCCAACAAGGCGGCCTACGGCAACGCCCTGGCGGACAGCGCCTGCGCCCTGGAGAACATGATGATCGCCGCCAACGCGCTGGACCTGGGCAGCTGCTGGATCAACCAGCCCCACTGGCTCACCGACGACCCCGGGGTGCGCGGCTGCCTGGAGGGCATCGGCCTGGAAAAGGACGAGACCGTCACCGGCGGCCTGATCCTGGGCTGGCCCGACACGGAAAACGGCCTGCCCAATCGCCAGCCCCTGCCCCGCACCGGCAATCCGGTTGTGTGGGTGGACTAGCGGATCAATAATCAATGCGGGTAAGGGTCTGGCGACAATCGGGGTAGTTAGCCCTTTCCCCCTGAATCCCCCTTCCCCGTTCACACGGGGACGGGGGAAGTTTGTCGTGGGCTTCGACCACACTGAGCGGGGCTTCGCCCCGCGCCCTGTCAGTGCGAAGCGAGCGCTATGCCGCGGCAAAGTCCCATGGGGTCCGGGGCCGTAACCCCGGTGAGGTGCGGGGCAACGCCCCGCACCCATGAGCCCCCGTCCCCGCTTGCGGGGAAGGGGGTTGGGGGAAAGGGCACGCACTGCCTTTCTCGCCAGACTCTTATGCTATGCCGATAACCCAGGCCTACCGGGTCAGCTTTCTGATCCAGCGGTAGCTGTTCACCTCGAACACCGCCACGACGCACTTCACCACCTGATCGCTCTTGAGGAACAGGAACACCCACACCGGGGCCAGGTGCCACACATAGGCCGCCAGCAGCGAGAAGGTGATGACCATGCCCCACTGGAAGATGAGGTCGTTGTAGAACACGAAGTTGGTGTTGCCGCCGCCCCGCACGATGCCCGTGAGGCAGGGCGCCTGATAGCAGGAGCCGATAGAGGTGATGGACAGCACGATCATGAACTGCCGCGCCAGCTCCCGGGTCTCCGGGGCCACGTTGTAGAAGGAAATGATGGGCTCCTTCAGGAGGAAGATGAGCCCGCCCGTGATCAGGCCGAAGCCCAGGAAAAGGCACTGCAGCGTGACCACGTATTCCTGAAGGCGGGAGTGGTCGCCGCTGCCCACCACCTTGCCGATGAACACCGACGAGGCGCTGCCCGAGCCGTAGCTCACCACCATGATGACCGAGAACAGGGACACGGCGATGCTGTTCGCCGCCACGGCCGCGCCGCCCAGATGGCCCAGGATGCTGGTCTGGATGAACTGGGCGATGCCCCAGGACAGGCCGGACAGGATCACCGGCGTGGCCACCCGCACGTAGTCCCTGGTGAGCAGCCTGTCGCCCCGCAGCAGCTCGCCGGGCTTCATGCGCAGCTTCCTGTCCACCCGCAGCACGTAGACGAGGGTGGCGATCAGCTCGCAGGCCCGGGCGATGAGCGTGGCGATGGCCGCGCCCCGCACGCCCAGGCAGGGCAGCCCCAGCCGACCGAAGATGAGCGCGTAGTTCAGCGCGATGTTCACCACCAGCGCCATGACCGACACCGCCATGCCGATGTGCACGTTCTCCACGCTGCGCATGGTGGCCAGCAGCACCGTGGTGGCGGAGTAGAAGAGATAGGACACGCACACGATGCGCATGTACCTGACGCCCTCGGACACGATGGGCTCCTCCCGGCTCAAAAGCCGCAGGATGGGCCCGGGCACAATGAGCCCGGCCAGCATGAACAGCGCGCCCACGGCCAGCGCCACCCGAAGGCCGATGCCGTTGATGCGGGGGATGGGCGCGCGGTCCCGCTTGCCCCAATACTGGGAAGAGAGCACCACCACGCCCTCGCCCACGGCGGAGACGATCATTTGCAGCAGGAACTGCACCTGATTGGCCAGCGCCACGCCGGACAGCGCCTCCTCGCTCCAGCGCCCCAGCATGATGTTGTCCGCCAGGTTGACGCTGTACACGATGAGGTTCTGCAGGGCGATGAACACCAGCAGCGAGAAAAACTGCCTGTAAAACGACTTGTCCTTCGTGATGTGGCTCATGCTCGTATCTCCGCGTTTGTTCGGTGCGCCGCTCAGCAGATTTTGAGCAGCATGGTATGCTGTTCGTCCATTTCCACCACCAGCAGACCCTCTTTCTCCAGCGCCTTCATGATGTCGCTGAATTTCTTGAAGCCGATCTGCCGCTCCTCAAAGCTGGGGTAGTCGGCCTGAATCGCCGCCTTCAAAATGGAGGGATTGACCCGCTCGAAGCCGTCCTCCTTGAAGCGGTGCAGCGCGTCCCGGAAGGCGGGCAGCCAGTTGGCCTTGCTGAGCTGAGGCGCGCTGGCCTCGGCGGCGGCGTTCACGCCGATCATCAGGGAGGAGGCCTCCGTCCAGGCCCGCAGCTCGCCGCTGTCCTTCACGATGAGCTGGATGAAGCGGCCGAAGGTGGAGCAGCCGTAGTTGCGCTCGTTGAAATCCGGGTGCAGGCGCATGAGCGTGTCCTTCAGGCTGCTGGCGTACATCTGATCCTCATCCTGATCCTGCAGGATGGTGAGCACCAGCTTGCGCATTTCGTCCAGCGTCAGATCCGCCCCGTGGTCGGCGTCCTGCTCCTGGGCGGGGCGGGCGGCCTTCTTGGGCTTGCTCACGCTGGCCACCGACTCCAGGAAGATGAACTCGTTGCAGGCCTTGATGAAGATGCCGCTGGCCACCTCGGAACGCGAGATGCCCAGCACGTGCTTGCCCATGGCCTTGAGCCGGCCCACCAGCGGCATGTAGTCGCTGTCGCCGGAGACGATGCAGAAGCTGTCGATGAGGGGATTTGTGTAGGCCACCTCCATGGCGTCGATGACCAGCTGGATGTCCAGATTGTTCTTTTGGTTTTTCCCGTAGCGCAGCGAGGGCACCACGGAGAAGGTGTTGGAAAGAAGGCATTCCTTCAGGTTTGAGTAGCGGTCCGTGTAGCCGTAGACCTTGCCCAGCAGGATGTCGCCCCGGATTTTGACCTTTTCGATGATGTTGTTCAGCATCGACTCCTTGGCGCCTGCGTTTTCAAGATCCACGAAGACCGCGAAATTTGTTGTTCCCACAGATATTACTCCTTATTTATGTCAAATGAATGGTGATTTCTTTGTTCAACGATTTGGTTTATAACTGGAATTTGTTAAATTGATATCCACCAGCATACACCATATTTATCAATTATGGTGGCACAACATTTACTCCATGGAAGTTCTCCGATAGGTTCGATAATGACACCCCCATCGCTTAAAACTTGAAAAGCATTATAAACAACTTCTTCTGTTCCCATTTCAAAAACATTAAAGGTCATAGTTTCCCACTTGCATTTATGTACTACATCTATATCACAAGGATTTTTCGCTTCTGCCAATGCCAGAAAACCTTCCCCGTTTACAGATAGCTCGCAGTGCTCATAAGCAGTGTTATCTTCGTTTTTAAACTCACGAGTTATTTCTGCTCCAAAAGCTTTGCAGTATGTTTCTGCTGCTTCAAAACTATTTTTTACCGATTTGTACACATGGAAACGATCCCTTTTCCATCTCATTCCTTCAGCAGATCGAGCAGCGATTCGATGGGCGCGTCCTCCGGCGGAGCGGCCTTTTTCCGCCCGCGCTTTTTCGGCGCGGTCTCGGCGCTCTCCGTCTTTTTCTTCACCGGTTTTTTCGCCGCGCTCTTTTTCGCTGCCGGCTTCTTTTCCGGGATGACCGCCTTCTCGTTCGGCTCGAAGGTGGGCAGCTTTCCCGGCTCGTAGCGGATGACGCCAGTGCTGCCCGCCACCTCGCGCTTCTCGATGATCAGCTTCATCAGCGCAGGGGTGAGCGTGGGGCCGCCGCGGCTTTCCAGGCAGTTCTTCCACACGGTCAGATCGCACCCCTCCCGCCAGCGGCTGCAGCTGAAGGCCTTCGAGTTCTCCGTCACGTGGCCCTGGCCGCACAGGGGACAGACGATGTCCAGATCCTTCACGGCGGGGGTCTTCCGGCGGCCGCCCTTGCCTCGCCGCCGCTCCTCCGGCTCGAATTCCACCTCCGGCGCGGCGGTCTTGGCCTGCTCCACAAGGAAGGCGGCGAAGCGGCGGATGCCCTCCATGAACCGCTCCTGCAGCTGCGCCATGGCCGCCGGGTCGTTCTCCCGGGCCATCACCGCCAGGGATTTCTCCCATTTTCCGGTGATGATGGGGGAGGTCAGCTCCTCCGGGGCCACGGAAACCAGCCGGTCGCCCTTCTCCGTGGAGAGGATGGAGCGGCCCTTGCGCCGGGCATAGCCCACCTGAATCAGCCGCTCGATGATGGCGGCCCGGGTGGCGGGGGTGCCCAGGCCGTTGTCCTTCATGCTCTCCCGCAGCGACTCGTCCTCCAGCGTCCGGCCGGCGTTTTCCATGGCCTGCAGGAGGGAGGCGTCCGTGTGGGGCTCCGGGGGCTTGGTCTTGCTGGCCTTCACCTTGGCGGATTTGACCGTTCGCTCCGTGCCCACGGGCAGGTCGGGCAGCTGCGCGGTCTCCTCCTTGTCCTTGCTATTTTCCCCGCGATAGACCGCCTTCCAGCCCTCCTTCACCGGAATGGAGCCGGTGGTGCGGAAGTCGTGGCCCTCCACGCGGGTGGTCATGCGGGCGGACTGGTACTCGTAGTCCGGGTAATGCACGGCGATGAGCCGCTTCACCACCATGTCGAACACCCGGCGTTCCGCGTCGCTGAGCCGGGCAAGCGCCGCGTAGCTGCCGGTGGGCACCAGCGCGTGGTGATCCGACACCTTGGCGTCGTTGTACACCCGGCCGGACACGGGCAGCTTCTCCATGGCCCGCAGGGGCTGAGCCAGTGCCGTCCAGGGCTCGGGCAGGGTGGCGATGACCTTGGCCACCCGGGGCTTCATGTCATTGGGCAGATACCGGCTGTCGGTGCGGGGATAGGTGAGCAGCTTGTGCTTTTCATAGAGGGCCTGGGCGATCTCCAGGGTCTTGGCGGCGGAGAGGCCCATGAGGCGGTTGGCGTCCCGCTGCAGGGCGGTGAGGTCGTACAGCTGGGGCGGGGGCTGGCGCTTCAGCTCCCGCTGATTCTCCGTCACCCGGCCGGTTTTGCCCTTCACCGCGGCGGCGATTTCTTTGGCCTTTGCCTCGTCGAAGCAGCGGGTTTCCTTGGTCTCCGGGTCCAGCCAGAGGCCCTCGTAGTCGCCGAAATTTGCCCGAATCTCCCAGTAATCCCGGGGCACGAAGGCGCGAATCTCCCGATCCCGCTTCACCAGCAGCGCCAGGGTGGGGGTCTGCACCCGGCCGATGGAGAGCAGGGCGTCGTATCGGAGGGTGTAGGCCCGGGAGGCGTTCATGCCGATGAGCCAGTCCGCCTCGCTGCGGCAGCGGGCGCTCAGATACAGCCCGTCGTACTCGGCGTCCGGCTTCAGCGCGCGGAAGCCCTCCCGGATGGCGGCGTCGGTCATGGAGGAGATCCACAGCCGGTCCACCGGCTTCTTGCAGCGGGCCTGGTCGTAGATGTAGCGGAAGATGAGCTCGCCCTCGCGGCCCGAGTCCGTGGCGCAGATCACCCGGTCGATGCCCGGGTCGCCCAGCAGCTTCTTGAGCACGGAGAACTGGCTCTTCGTCTTTGAGATCACCTTGGTGTCCAGCCGCTCGGGCAGGATGGGCAGGGCCTCCATGGTCCACTTCTTCCAGGCCGGATTCAGCTCGTCCGGCTCGCACAGGGTCACCAGATGGCCGATGGCCCAGCTGACCACGTAGTCCTGGCCGTCGATGTAGCCCTCGCCCTTGCCCGCCACGCCCAGCACCCGGGCGATGTCCCTGCCGACGGAGGGCTTCTCCGCCAGCACCAGCGTCTTTCCCATATCTCTCTCCGCAATGAAGCGAATCGGCGCATCAGGCGATGCCGTCCGATGCGCCGATTTGTCGCTTAGTAGTCGCTCTCGCGGGTGCTCCATTCCACCCGCGCGCCCAGCCTGGCGAGCTTCTTGTCGATGTTCTCGTAGCCCCGTCGGATGAAGTGGGCGCTGGAAATCTCCGTGGTGCCCTCCGCGATCAGCCCGGCCACCACCAGCGCCGCGCCGGCCCGCAGGTCCGTGGCCGCCACGGGGGCGCTGGTGAGCCTGTCCACGCCCTCCACGATGGCCACCCGATCCACCACCCGGATGTTGGCGCCCATGCGCCGCAGCTCGTCCACATAGCGGAACCGCGCCTCGAAGATATTCTCCGTGACGAAGCTGGTGCCGCCGGCGATGGAGAGCATGCTCACCATGGGCTGCTGCAGGTCGGTGGGGAAGCCGGGGTAGTACTGGGTCTTCACGTTGATGCCCCTGAGATTGCCGCCGCCCCGCACGTGGATGCGGTCGTCCTCGTCGTGCACGTAGACGCCCATTTCCAGCAGCTTTGCCGACAGCGCCTCCATGTGGAAGGGGATGGTGTCGGTGAGTACCACGTCGCCGCCGGTGGCCGCCGCCGCGATCATCAGGGTGCCGGTCTCGATCTGGTCGGGAATCACGGCGTAGGTGGAGCCGTGCAGCTCCCGGCCGCCCCGGATGCGGATGGTGTCCGTGCCCGCGCCCTTGACCCAGGCGCCCATGCTGCCCAGGAAGTTGGCCAGATCCACGATGTGGGGCTCCTTGGCCGCGTTGTGGATGGTGGTGTTGCCCTCGGCGTACACGGCGGCCAGCATGGTGTTCACCGTGGCGCCCACGCTGGGCATGTCCAGATGCACGTCCGCGCCCACCAGGTGCTCGCCCACGGCGTTGAACACGCCGCCGGTGGTGTTTACGTCGGCCCCCAGGGTGGCCCAGCCCTTGATGGTCTGGTCGATGGGGCGCGCGCCGATGTCGCAGCCGCCGGGCATGGGCACGTGGGCCTTGCCGAAGCGGCCCATGAGCACCGGCACCAGGTAGTAGGACGCGCGCATCTTGCGGGCCAGCTCGTAGGGCGGGTCGAAGCGGTTGATGGTGGTGGGGTCGATGCGCATGGTGTCGCCGTTGAACTCCACCCCCGCGCCCAGCCAGCTCAGCATGTCCGCCAGCACGTGGACGTCGGCCACGTCGGGCAGGTTCTCGATGGTGCACGGCGAATTGGCCAGCACCGCTGCCGGGATGATGGCGACGGCCGCGTTTTTGCCGCCGCTCACCTTGACCTCACCCCGCAGCGGCACGCCGCCTTCTATTGTAAAGAATTCTTTCTTAGCCATTCTGTCTGCAAGCCGGTTTACCGGCACTCCCGTCTGTTCTGTCAGCGCCCGCAGCCGTGCGGACAGTTTTCGCATTTTTCCGGCCGGGCGGCGTATTTCTGAGGCCCGAAGGAGCACGCCCCCTCGTAGGAGCGCCTTACCTCGCCGCCGCATCGGGGACAGACCACGTCCGCGCGCTTCTCCATGCTGGTGAGCACCTCGAAGGCGTGCCCGCATTGCCGGCAAACGAATTGATAGAGCGGCATGATCTCATCCTCCCGACAGCATTCCCAATCCACATTATATACGCATTGTCGCGCGGTTGCAAGCGTTGTCCGGTTATTTTTCGGGGTCATCCGGCAGGAATCCCGCCCCTCCCGTCGAAATAATGAGTGGAATTTGTCAAAACAACGCCGATTCGGGAGAATTTTATGCTGCGAACCGTAAGAGCCGGAAAAGAAACCATCACCTACGAGCTGGTTCAGACCGCCCGATCCTCCCTGGAGCTGCGCGCCCTGCCGGATGGGCTGCGCCTGTTCGCGCCCAAGCGCTACCCGCTGCGCCAGGCGGACGCCTTCGTCGTCCAGCGGGCTGACTGGATCCGCCAGGCCCAGGCGCGGCTGAACGCCTACAGGGACCGGGAGGCGGAGCGCTTCCCCATGACCGAAGGCATGGAGGTGCCCCTGGAGGGGGAGCGGTGGACGCTGCGCCTGGAAAAGGCGGCCCGTCGCTCGGCGCGCTTTGAGGAGGGCGTCATCCTGCTGAGCGGGCCGGACATCTCTCCCGACGCGGTGCGGGAGCAGCTGCGGGACGCCCTGTTTGAGCGGGCGAAGGAGCGCATTGCCCAGCGGCTGGATCACTACATGCCCCTCATCGGCCGTCGGCCAGGCCGGGTGACCATCCGGGAGCAGCGCACAAAGTGGGGCAGCTGCTCCAGCCAGGGCAACCTGAACTTCAACTGGAAGCTCATCATGGCCCCACCCGAGGCGCTGGACTATGTGGTCATTCACGAGCTGTGCCACCTCTATGAATTCAACCACTCGCCGAAGTTCTGGGAGCGGGTGGCGCGCTATCAACCGGACTACGCCGTGTGGCGCGATTTCCTGCGCTCCGGCTGGGTTCACCCCTACAACTGACGTTCATATTATACGGAAAGGATGGAATCACTATGCAGGCGGATTATGAGCTGCTGTATCTGAAGGGCGAAAACGCCCTGCCCCTCTCGGGTGAATTCGATCCCGAGACCCTGCCCGAGCCCTGGAGGCGCCTCAACGAGGCGAAGCTGGATCAGTGCCCCTGGGGCGGCGATTACCGTCCGGTCTGCGCCGCGCGGGCGGGCTGGAACGAAAACGGCGTCCACGTGCTCATGTACGCGAAGGAGGAGGAGATCCGGGCCGAGGTGAAGGAGATCGGCGGCGCGGTGTGCACCGACAGCTGCCTGGAGTTCTTCCTGGCCCCGGACGCGGACAAGCCCCTCTACGTCAACTGCGAGGTCAATCCCCTATGCGTGATGCACATCGGCATCGGCGAGGGGCGGCATAATCGCACCGTGCTGAAGGCGATTCCCGAGGGCTTCAACCCCACCCATTCCGAGCACAGGGGCGGCTGGTGGGCCGTGAGCTACACCATTCCGACGGATTTCCTGAAGGAGCATTTTGGCGTGACGCCCGCCGCCGGGCAGGCCATGCGGGGCAACTTCTACAAGTGCGGCGACCTGACCGGCCACGTCCACTACTGCATGTTCAAGCCCTACGACACCCCCAAGCCGGACTATCACCGGCCCGAGCAGTTCGCGTCCATGCTGCTGAAGTGATCCACCTTCATGACTCAGCGCCCCGGCCGTTTTTCTGGCCGGGGCGCTGTCTGTCTGTTCAAATGAATCACTCGATGGGCCTGGTGCGCAGCGGCGTTCCCGCCTCGTCCGTGATGATCCGCACGCCGCAGGGGCCGGAGTACACCTCCCGGCCGTCCGCCCGGGCCACGGCCCTGTCGCCGTCGCTTTCCAGGCTGTAGACATGCCCGTTCCACCGCGCCTCATACTGGCAGGGCAGCCCGTCGGCCATGCTGAAGCGCACCTCGCCGTCGCGCAGGCCCACGCCCCAGATGCGCTCGATGTAGCCCAGCGCGGAGAGCAGTGTTGGGCCGTAGGCGTCCTGAATGGGCTCGGCGGAGCCCGGCACGATGGGCTTGTGGGATTTCAGACCCACCTTCGAGGGCGCGCCGGTGAAGGGGTCGAACTGCTGGGAGAACACGTAATCGCCGTCGATGATCGCCATGATGAGCCGCCGGCCCAACTGCGTGACCAGGCCCTCGTAGCCGTAATTTTCCAGCGCGGTCATGGCCCGCTGGAAGGTGAGGCCCTCGCACTGGCCGCTCCAGTTGTTTTCCGGCGCGTTGCGGAAGGCGGGGTCGTTGGCTGCCACGCTGGGCAGGGGCATGGGCGTCCAGAACTCGGCGGGGTTCAAAAGATGCTCCCGCACGAACCGGTCCGCCATGTCCTGAGACACGCTGCCCCAGTACATGCAGCGCAGCGTGTTGTGGCAGAGCACGTCCACGGTGCGGCCGTGCTTGTCCCTGTCGTAGAGCGCGCCCCGGGCCTCGTCCCACAGGCGGCGTCGCAGGGTCGTGGCCACCTGGTCCGCCAGCGTCTGCCAGCGCTTCGCGTCCTCTTCCTGCCCGCGAAGGCGGCTGATCTTCGCCAGGGTGTCCCGGCAGGCGAAGGAGAAGGAGGTCACGTCCATGGAGGCCATGGGCACCACCTGCAAATCCTCCGGCGGGGTCTCCGCGGGCCAGCGGCCCGGCGCGTCGCCGAAGCGCACGGCGTTGTCCTCGCCGGTGTCAAAGGCGCAGAAGGCCGAGAGCAGGCCGTCGCCACTGATGTTGCGCCGTTTCCAGAGATACTCGTCGAAGCGGCGCAGGCAGTCCGCCAGGCAGTCCAGCCAGGCCTGGTCGCGGCCGAGGAGATAGTAGATGTTCATGGCCGGGCCGGGGAAGCAAAAGCCCTGGAACTGGTTGAACTGCGGGTCGATTTTGCCGTCCTGGCAGGCGATGGCCCCGGCCAGGCGGCCGTCTGAGCGCTGGTGGCGCATGAACAGCAGGCTGTTGTTCACCGCGGCCTGCAGGTCGCGCAGGGCGTACATCTCGCCGCCCATGGGCTGGGTCTCCAGCCAGATCTTCTCGTAGCCGCCGCCCTCCACCAGCACGCGGTCGCCGACGAAATCCTTCAAATTCAGGCGGCATTTGCGCTCCGCCTCGTCAAAGACCTTCTGAAGCGCCTCATCGGCGCAGGAGAAGGACACGCCCACATTGGGAAGCATGGTGAGTCCCTCCTTTTCAGCAGTTTGGGGTCTGGCGTCAATCGGGGTAGTCTGCCCTTTCCCCCTTAATCCCCCGTCCCCGTTTCACGGGGACTGGGGAACTGGATTGGCAGGGCTGCGCCCTGCACGGCTTCTGAAAACGTGTAAAAAACGATTCTATTGACAGCTTACAGCGTGGCCAGGCGACCGTCCTTTTCTTCCACGGGGAAGAAGTGGGGACGCTCCAGCAGGTGCTCATTGGGGCTGTGCAGGGTGAGCAGCAGCCTGCCGTCCAGGCCCCTGAAGATCATGCCGTGGCCGCCGTCCTGCCAGAACAGGGGCTCCACCTGCCGCCAGGGGCCGCCGATCTCGCCGGATTCCGACACAGCCTGGGCCTGGGTGTAGCCGCTGTTGGACAGGCTGGCCCAGAGCATCGCCAGCGTGCCGTCCGCCATGCGCCAGAGAAAGGGCCCGTCGGTGACGTAGCCGTTGACGCCGGAGGAATGGGATATGTTGCGGCACCAGCTGGCCTCCGAGGCGTGGAAGAGCACCGCTGGCTCGCCCGCCGGGGCCCGCAGGTCGTCGGTCAGGGGCAGCGCGCAGATGGTGCCGTCCCCCGCCTGCACCCACTCGTGGCAGAACACCATGTAGGGCTTGCCCTGCTTGTTCGCGTAGAACGTGCCGTCCAGGCATTCCCAGTCGGCGGGGGTCACCGGGCCGTCGGACCAGGGGACAAAGGGCCCCAGGGGCGTCTCGGCCCGCAGGATGGCGGTGCCCCGGCGGCGGGTCTCGTTCTTGAAGGAGGCGAACATGTAAAACGCGCCCTTCCACACGTGCACCTCGGGGGCCCAGTAGTTGCGGTCGGCCCAGAAGGTGCCGTCGTTTTCAAAGCAGACGCGCGGCCCGTCCCAGTGCTCCAGATCCTTGCCCACATACACGTCGAACCCGTTGGTCTCGCCCCAGCAGGTGGCGCCTCGGGTGCCGTAGAGATAATACTGTCCCTCGTGAACCAGCACGAAGGGATCGCGGATGTTGATGTCCGTGCGCAGCATGATGTTCCTTCCTTTCAGCCGTGTTTGTCGGTTGCTTTCAGGCAAATTATAGCACGCGCCGCAAAAACTTGTCAAATGCCATGAAAATGAATAATAATTCGCATATTTTCCGGAATTTCCAAATATTTAATCAAAATAACGCATAAATATAGATTGACATGTGAACCAATCCGTGTTATCCTGTTATCCAACAACCGGGCGCGGCCAGCGCCGGAAATGAAAGGAATGAAGAAAATGAAAAAGCTGTTTGCGATGTGTCTGGTTCTTGTTATGATGCTGACGGCGGCGGCCAGCGCCGAGGGGAACAAGCTGATCGTGGGCGCCAGCTGCGACTTCCCGCCCTATGAGTACTACGATGGCGACGAGATCGTGGGCATCGAGGTGGAAATGCTGGAGGTGATCGCGGAGCGGCTGGGGTTGGAGTTCGAGCTGCAGGACATGGCCTTTGACTCCATCATCGCGGCGGTGACCAGCGGCAAGATCGATGTGGGCATGTCCGGCTTCACGGTGACGGAGGAGCGCAAGCTGAGCGTGGACTTCACCATCAGCTACACCAAGGCGAAGCAGTCCGTTGTGGTGCCGGCCAAGGACAGCAAGATCAACGAGATCGACGACCTGTATACCGAAGGCGCGACGTACGCCGTGGGCGTGCAGAACAGCACCACGGGCGATCTGTACATCACCGCGGATGTGGAGGACATGGGCCTGCTTCTCGACATCCAGCGCTTCATCAAATACCCGGACGCCATCAACGCCCTGAAATCCGGCAAGCTGGAGTGCGTCATCCTGGACGATCAGGTGGCCAAGGCCTTCGTGGCGCAGAACGACGATTTGAAGATGCTGGACACCGCCTACGCCGACGAAGACTACGCCATGTGCCTGGCCAAGGACAACCCACTGACCGAGCAGATCAACGCCGTGCTGCAGGAGATGCTGGAGGACGGCACGATGCAGGCAATCATAGACAAGTACATTACGGAAGAATAATTCGCAATTGGAAATTCGCAATGATGGTTTGATGAAAAGAGCGCTCCTTCGCGGGAAAGGCGGAGGAGCGCCGGTTTTTGTATGGGGCTTTTCAGAGCAGGGTCGCCAGCAGCTGAACCGCGAAGGCGGCGGCGCTGGCGGCGATGGCCACGGTGAGCAGGGATTTTTCCATCCAGGCCAGCGCCAGCGCGATGGCCAGCGCGGCGCAGGCGGAGGGCAGGCTGCCGGTGGCATACAGGATGGCCGGGAAGGTCATGGCGCTCAGCACGGCGTAGGGCACATAATAGAAGAAGGAGCGGATGAAGCGGCTGTTGATGCGTCGGCGGAAGGCCGCCAGGGGCAGCATGCGGATGAGGTAGGTCACCACCGCCATCACCAGCACGTAGGGGAGGAAATAGCTCCAGCTCATGCGGCGTCCTCCTCTTCGTTGGAATCCGGGATGGGGAAGAGCTTCGCGCACAGCGCCGACACGACCACCGCGCAGATGATGATGGCGAAGCCGCTGGAAATTTGATTGAGGCCGGGGAGATAGTACATGGCGCAGCTCAGCGCCGCCGAGAGCAGTACCGCCAGGCGAACGGCCCCGTTGTGCTTGGAGGGGGGCACCACGATGGCGATGAACATGGCGTAGATGGCCACGCCCAGGGCGTCCCGCAGGATGTCCGGCAGCAGCGTGCCCGCCGCCGCCCCCAGGCAGGTGCCCAGCGCCCAGCCGAAATAGGGCGCGGTGATCAGCCCGTAGAGGTAGCTTTTCCCCACCTGCCCCTTTTGCCCGGCGGCCACGGCGAACACCTCGTCCGTGTTGCAGAAGGCGAAGAGCATCCGGTGGAGCGTGGTCATGCTGCCGTCCAGCTTTTGCGACAGCGACAGCGACATCAGCGCGTAGCGCAGGTTGATGATGAACTGGGTCAGCGCCACCTCCAGCATGGGCGCGCCGGCCACGATGAGATTCAGCCCGGCCAGCTGCCCGGCGGAGGTGACGTTGGTCATGGAGATGAACACCGCCTGGGCGATGGTCAGCCCGCTCCGGGCGGCCATCATACCGAAGGTGAATGACACCGACAGATAGCCCAGCCCAATGGGAATCCCGTCCTTGAACCCCTTTGCGAATTTCATATGCGTGTATGCCTTATTGTTCGTTTTGCTGCATGATTTCCAGCAGGTCCCAGATGCGCTGCAGGTCGTCCGCTGTCTGATAGTGCACGATCAGCTTGCCGTGGGTCTCGTCGCCGGTGAGCTCGGCCTTTGTGCCGAACACGTCCCGGGCCATGCGCTCCAGCCGCTTGAACTCGGGGTCCCGGGGCGGCTCGGGCTTCTTCTTTGGCTCGGGCGCCTCGCCCTGCTGGCAGATCCTCTCCAGCTGCCGCACGGACCAGCCCTGGGCCACGGCCAGCTGGGCCAGCTTCAGCTGCCGGTCCGCCGGGGCGGTGACCAGCGCCCGGGCGTGCCCGGCGGAGAGGGCACCCTCCCGCAGCATCGCCAGGATAGGCTCGGGCAGGGTCAAAAGGCGCAGGAGGTTCGCCACGGCGGGGCGGCTCTTGCCCAGCCGCTCGGCGGCGGCTTCCTGGGTGAGGCCGCACTGCTCCATCAGGCCCTTCACGCCCAGCGCCTCCTCAACGGGGTTCAGGTCGTCCCGCTGCAGGTTTTCGATCAGCGCGGCCTCCAGGCGCTTCACCTCGTCCCAGTCCCGCACGATGGCGGGAATCTCGCTGAGGCCTGCCTGCCGGGCCGCCCGCCAGCGCCGCTCGCCCGCGATGATGGTGTATCGCTTGCCGGATTTGTATACCAGGATGGGCTGGATGACGCCCACCGCCCGGATGGACGCGGCCAGCTCGTTCATCGCCTCTTCGTTGAAGCGCTTGCGGGGCTGATCGCGGTTGGGATCGATGTCGCTCAGCCGGAGGGAGACGACGGCGTCGCCGCTTTCCGGCCGGGCGCGCTCCGCCGGGGCCGGGGTCAGGGGATTGGTTTCCTCGCCCAGCGTGTCGCCCAGACCGCCCAGCAGCGCGTCCAGACCGCGGCCCAGGCCGCCCTTGCTCTTAGCCATGTATCATTCGCCTCCGTGGTGGATTATTCTTCGTTCCATTCGATGAATTCCTCGGCCAGCTTGCGATACGCCTCCGCGCCGGTGCTGCGGGGGTCGTACACGTTGATGGGCAGGCCGTGGCTGGGCGCCTCGCTCAGGCGCACGTTGCGGGGGATGATGGAGCCGTACACGCGGCTGCGGAAGTACTTCTTGACCTCCTGCACCACCTGCAGGCCCAGGTTCGTGCGCCCGTCCAGCATGGTGAGCACCACGCCCTCGATCTCCAGCGCCGGGTTCAGCCGCTTCTTGACCAATTGAAGCGTGTTCATCAGCTGGCCCACGCCTTCCAGGGCGTAGTATTCGCACTGGATGGGGATGAGCACGCTGTCCGCCGCGGTCATGGCGTTCAGGGTGAGCAGGCTCAGGGAGGGCGGGCAGTCGATGAAGATGTAGTCGTATTGGTCGCGGATGGGGGCCAGGGCCTCCCGCAGCAGCGTCTCCCGGGCGGGCATGCTCACCAGCTCGATCTCCGCACCGGCCAGCTCGATGGAGGAGGGGATGAGGCTCAGCGGCCCGAACTCCGTGGGCAGAATTGCCTCGTTGGCTCCCGCCTCGCCCAGCAGCACGTCGTAGATCGAGGTGCGGTCCTTGCCGCTCAGGCCCAGGCCGCTGGAGGCGTTGCCCTGGGGGTCGATGTCGATCAAAAGCACGTTTTTGCCCAGCGCGGCCACGCAGGCGGACAAATTCACCGACGTGGTGGTCTTGCCCACGCCGCCCTTCTGATTTGATATGGCGATAATCCGGCTCATACGCATTCCCCCGCGCCGGCGTGCGCCGGCCTGATCTGTGAATCTTGTCTATTATTGTATCAACTTTCCGGCGGAATGGCAAATAAATCTTCGTTAATGATTCACTGCCGCGCCGAAATTGGAGCGCCCGGCGGAAAAATGTAAAAAAATTTCGCAGAAATTTGAAATTTGCTATTTACAAATGGGGAAAAGTGTGTTATGATATAGCCAAGAAAAGGGAAATGACAGTGAAAGGGGTGGTACCATTGGACAAAACAGAATATGGGACCCACCTGAAAGCGGGCAGCGCCGGGAGAGAATGAGAAAAACAGCGACCGGTTGAGCGGCGCATCGTGTGAAGAGACGAACGAAATTCCATGAATGCCATGGCCTGTCCGTGAAAGAGCCTGGTGGCTTGAAAGCCTTCGCAGAGGAGCGCGTGGGCATTCGCCCTTCCCTGCAGAAAATAGTTCACCGGGAAAAAGCAGCGCACGCGAAAGCGTCAGGGCGCGTCCGAGCGACGAGAAGACGGCTGGCATGCCGTGCCGGACAGCGAAGGCCCGACCAGCGGCGCATGCGATTTAAGACAAGTGAATAGCAGATTGACGCCCGGCAGCAACGCGCTGCCGGGCGATTTGCGTGTGTACCGCCTTTGAAGCGCTTTCCGCGGCCTTCTCACATTGACAACCCCTTCTCCGCCATGCTATAATACACCCATCGAAACACCCCATCGCGCCCGTCGCCGTGCGGGCGCGTTTTTCAGGTACGGAAGGAATTGAAGCCCATGCAACGCAAGGAGAAGTCGCTGGCCGCCCTCATCGCGGCGCTGGCCTGGCCCACCATGGTGGAGCAGGCGCTGGGCGTGGTCGTCCAGTATGTGGATACCGCGATGGTGGGGCGGATGGGGGCCCACGCCTCCGCCTGCGTGGGGCTCACCGCCTCCACCACCTGGCTGGTGAACTCGCCCCTGTGGGCGCTGGCCACCGGCGTGCTGGCCTGCACGGCCCGCTATGTGGGCGCGCGGGACGACGAGATGACCCGCCGCACCGCCACCCAGGCCGTGCTGCTGGCGATCATCTCCGGCCTCCTCATCGGCGCCGTCACCCTGGCCGTGAGCCCGTTTCTGCCCGCCTGGCTGGGGGCGGAGGAGGCCCTCAGGCGGGACGGCAGCCTGTACTTCGCCATCGTGTGCGCGCCCATGCTGTTCCGGGCGGCGCAGGTGATCTTCTCCGCCGCCATCCGGGCCACCGGCGACACCCGCACGCCCATGTTCATCAACCTGGGCATGAACCTTGTCAACATCGTGCTCAACGCCCTGTTCATCTTTGAAACGCGGCCCATCAGCATATTGGGCCTTCGCCTGACGGTGCCCGGCCTGGGCTGGGGCGTCATCGGCGCGGCGGTGGCCACGGCCATCTCCTACGTGTTCGGCGGCGCGGCCATGACAGCTGTGTTTTGGCGCAATCGGTACGTGTCTCCCCGGGGCCGGCGCATCCGGCTCGACCGGGAGGCCATGATGCCCTGCGTGAAGATCGGCATCCCCGTGGTGGGCACCCGGGTGGCCACCACATTGGGCCACGTGGTGTTCACCTCGCTGGTCACCTCCCTGGGCACCGTGGCGCTGGCGTCGCACACCATCGCCATCACCGCCGAGGAGGCGTTCTACATCCCCGGCTACGGCATGCAGGCCGCGGCCTCCACGCTGGCGGGCCAATCCCTGGGGGAGGGAAATCTGAAAAAGCTGCGGCGGGTGTCCATGATGATCATGCTGGCCACCATGCTGATGATGA
>CADARO010000056.1 GCA_902790345.1 uncultured Eubacteriales bacterium
GCGGGCTGCGCTGAACGCGGAGAGCGGCGACAAACTCGCCGCCGCCCTGGCCGAGTTTGTAAACCGGCAGTTCGACGACGAATACGCCGAGGCCGTGAACGCCGCCGCGCACTGGTATGGAAACACCGTCGTGGAGCGCGGATTGGTGATTCTCCCCTATGGCTGGCACATCGCCGTGGTCAGCTTTGAGAACCGCAAAGCGCAGAGCGCCCTGGTCATCAGCACGGAGGAAATCTCCCAGGCGCTGGACGCGGAGGCCATCGGGCAGTATACAAGCCAGCTGGGACTGAGCGAACTGCCGATCCGCGTGTATGAGGGGGCAGATCGGGACGAGCTGCTTTACGGCAATGAGTGGAAATCCGGCGCGGCCTATATGGATTCCGAGTATCACATGGCCGAACAGATCGGCAAAACGGCGGACAGGTTTTTGCGCCTCTTCCCGCTGACAATGCGGGATGATACCATCGACGACAACCTGCGCTTCTACATTCTGCGCTGCTTTCTGAGCGACGCGGCGCGCGACGACCCGATGCGCGCGGCGCGGATCGTGGCCGAACGCGCCCTGCCGCTGATGCGCCTGTCCGATCCAGACGCGACGGCGCGATTCGTGAGCGAGAACCAGCGCATGATCGACGTGTTCAGAGACAGCCGCAAAGCGCCCGACATTCCCTATGGCGACGCGCTTTCGGAAGGCGAAAGCGACCCGCGCGGCACATTCCTCTATGTCATCACGCTGAACAACCCGGAACGGGAAACGGAGTCCTTCTGCGATTTAGTACTGGAGGCCACGCTTCCCGCCGCGAACATTCCGGACGCGCCGGAAAAAGCGGATTACATCATCCTCTGCAGCGTGACCTATTCGGAAACGCCGGATATTTCCAGCAGCAATTCCGCCCTCTACTGCCCCACCACCGAGATCACCCTGCACGACGCGAAAACCGGCGCGATGCTCCAAAACCTGGGCGCGGTGACGCGGGAATTGCAGAAAGGCATCATCGTGGCCGCCAAGGGCAACACATATTACTATCCATTCATCGACCAGATTTGGGAGAAGACGCGCGTCCTTTTCGAGAATAACTAAAAACGCATTTCAATTCAGCGGAACGGCTTGCCACGCGGCATGCCGTTCTGTTTTTATCTCGAACACTTGTTTGTTAAATGATTGCTCATCCGCCTTTCGGGGGATGAAACGCCGCCGGAAGTGTGCTATAATACATAATAGCTAATAATTGCTTTCATTTCCGGGGGATGAGATATATGTTTGAACTGAGCAGCAAATACGAGCCCCAGGGCGACCAGCCGCAGGCCATCGAAAAGCTGGCCCAGGGTCTTGAAGACGGGCTGAGCGACCAGGTGCTGCTGGGCGTCACCGGGTCGGGCAAGACCTTCACCATGGCGAACATCATCCGCAAGGCCCAGCGTCCGGCGCTGATCATCGCCCACAACAAGACGCTGGCGGCGCAGCTGGCGGGGGAATTCCGCGAGTTCTTCCCGGACAGCGCCGTGGGCTATTTCGTGAGCTACTACGACTACTACCAGCCCGAGGCCTATATCCCCTCCACCGACACCTTCATCGAAAAGGACGCCGCCATCAACGACGAGATCGACCGCATGCGCCACAGCGCTACAGCCTGGCTGAAGGAGCGACGGGACGTGATCATCGTGGCCTCGGTGAGCTGCATCTACGGCCTGGGCGACCCGGCGGAGTACGAGGGCCTGTCCATCTCCCTGCGGGAGGGCGAGGCCATGGATCACGACGACCTGCTGCGGCAGCTGGTGGACATCCAGTATGACCGCAACGACTTCGAGTTCAAGCGCTCCACCTTCCGGGTGCGGGGCGACGTGGTGGACATCATCCCCGCCAATTCGGAGGACACCGCCATCCGGGTGGAGTTCTTCGGCGACGAGATCGACCGCATCGCCGAAATCGACGCGGTGACGGGCAACGTGCGCCGCTACCTCAAGCACGTGATGATCTTCCCCGCCTCCCACTACGCCACCTCCCGGGAAAAGCTGGACGCCTGCCTGGAGCGCATTGAGGCCGACCTGGCAACCCAGCTGGAGGACTTCCGCAACAACGACCGGCTGCTGGAGGCCCAGCGGCTGGAGCAGCGCACCCACTACGACATCGAGATGATGCGGGAGATCGGCTACTGCTCCGGCATCGAGAACTACTCCCGCTACTTCGACGGCCGGGAGCCGGGGGAGCCGCCCTTCACCCTGCTGGACTACTTCCCCAAGGACTTCATCGTGTTCATCGACGAGGCCCACGTGACCGTGCCCCAGATTCGCGCCATGTACAACGGCGATTACGCCCGCAAGCGGGCGCTGGTGGAGTACGGCTTCCGGCTGCCCTCCGCCTTCGACAACCGGCCACTGCGATTCCACGAGTTCGAGCAGCGGGTGAGTCAGGTGATCTACGTGTCCGCCACCCCCGGCCCCTACGAGTTGGAGCGGGCCGATCAGGTGGTGGAGCAGATCATCCGCCCCACCGGGCTCATCGACCCTGAAATCGTGGTGCGGCCCGCCACCGGCCAGGTGGACGACCTGCTGGGCGAAATCAGGAAGGTGGTAAAAGCCGGTCAGCGGGTGCTGGTGACCACCCTCACCAAGGTGATGGCGGAGAACCTGACCAGCTACCTGAAGGAAATGGACGTGCGGGTGGAATACCTCCACTCGGACGTGGAGACCCTGGAGCGCATTCGGCTGATTCGCAGCCTGCGCCTGGGTGAATACGACGTGCTGGTGGGCATCAACCTGCTGCGCGAGGGCCTGGACATCCCTGAGGTGGCGCTGGTGGCCATTCTGGACGCGGACAAGGAGGGCTTCCTCCGCTCCGAGACCAGCCTGGTGCAGACCATCGGCCGGGCGGCGCGAAACGTCAACGGCCGCGTCATCATGTATGCCGACGCCCCTACCGAGTCCATGCAGAAGGCCATCAACGAGACCAACCGCCGCCGCTCCATCCAGCAGGCTTACAACGAAGAGCACCACATCGTGCCCAAATCCGTCTCTACCGCCGTGCACGAACTGCTGGAGATCAGCCGCCCCGCCGACGAGGAGACTGCGGCCAACGCGCCCAGCGTGTTCAGCGAGGAGGAGAAGCAGGCCACCATCGCCCGGCTGGAGGAGAGCATGCTGGAGGCCGCTGAGCATCTGGACTTCGAGAAGGCCGCGAAGCTGCGCGACCAGCTGCTGGCCCTCAGGGGCGATGCGCCCATGGCGAACGCAGAGAAATCGCGGAAGAAGCGGCGCACGCGCGAGAAGATGACGCACAGGCATTCGCAGTAATGGGGAATTGGGAATGGGGAATGGGGAATTCCAGTTTGACTGAAAGGGAGACGGCGATCGGTATGGGCAAGAAGCGGAGGAAAAAGGCAAAGCGCAGCGCCTGGACGGGGCTTTTGAGGGAATTGAGGGACGCACGCCTGTCAAACTTTTTGCTGCTGACGGTGGCGGGCATTGTGAACGCCTTCGGCGTGACCATCTTCCTGTTTCCGGTGAAGCTGTATGACAGCGGCATTTCGGGCCTGTCCATGCTGCTCGATCAGGTGACGCCGCCCCATATGACCCTGTCGCTGTTCCTGATCCTGCTGAACGTGCCCGTGTTTCTGTTCGGACTAAAAAAGCAGGGCGTGCTGTTCACCGTATATTCGGTCTACGCCATCAGCGTGTATTCGGTCATGTCGTTCCTCATCATGAACGTGCTGCCCATCGACGTGGAGTTCGTGTCGCCCCTGGCGGGGTCGGACCTGCTGCTGTGCGCCATTTTCGGCGGCGTGATTTCGGGCGTGGGCAGCGGCCTCACCATCCGGCTGGGCGGGGCCATCGACGGCATCGACGTGCTGTCGGTCACCTTCGCCAAGCGAATCGGCATTTCCCTGGGCTCCTTCGTGATGATCTTCAACACCACGCTGTATGTGGTGTGCGGCATCGTCATTCAGAGCTGGATTCTGCCGCTGTACTCCATCGTCACCTACTACGTGGGCTCCAAGACGGTGGATTTCGTGGTGGAGGGCATCGACCGCACCATCTGCGCCATGATCATCACCACGAAGACAGACGCAATTTCCTCCACCCTCACCAACAACTTCCAGGCCGGCGGCACCATCGTCAACGGCATCGGCGGCTATTCCGGCGAGAGCAAGGACATCGTCTATTTCTTCGTCAACCATCTGCAAATCAACAAGCTGAAGCGGCTGGTTCACGCCATCGACGCGGGGGCGTTCATCGCCCTGCAGGATGTGTCGGACGTGATCAGAAAGCACGACGCGTGAATCTGAACCAAGCGACAAAGGAGGCGGCGCCATGAAACTGGTCATCATCGCGGGCAGCGGAGCCGTGGGCAAGATGACGGTGGGTCAGGAGCTGATGAGGCAGACGGGCCTTCGCCTGTTCCACAATCACATGATGATCGAGCCGGTGCTGGAAATTTTCGGCGGGTTCAACAGCCATGTCATCGGCGGGCTGCGGGAGGTCATCTTCCGGGAATTCGCAAAAAGCGATCTGCCCGGCATGATCTTCACCTACATGTGGGCCTTCGATCAGCAATCAGACTGGGACTACATCACCCATGTGGCGGACATCTTTGAAAAGCAGGGCGCTGAGGTCTGCTGGGTGGAGCTGGTGGCGGATCAGGCGGTGCGGCTGGAGCGCAACCGCACGGAAAACCGGCTGGCCCACAAGGCCTCCAAGCGAAACCTGGCCTTCTCCGAGGCGAACCTGCTGGAATGCGACAAAATGGCCCGGCTGGAGAGCAACGAGGGCGAGATTCCCTTCGAGAACTACATCAAGATCGACAACACATGCCTGTCGCCGGAGGAGGTCGTTTCGATCATCCGGGAGCGGTTCGGGCTGTAAAAAGGAGTCGTTTTTATGGACATCAAACGCTGCGTCGACTGCCCCCACACCCAGCGGGTGCTGCAAAAGGCGGGCATCAACGACATGGAATCCCTGGCCGCCCTCACCTACGAGGACCTTCTCAGGCTGCGCGGCGTGGGCCCGGTCATCGCGGGCGACCTGATGAAGCGCGTCGAGGAATGGAGGCAATCCCATGCTGAACAAACTGTATCGGGAAATGATCGCCTATGAAGCCGGCTGCCCGGAGCGGGCACAGCACCTGGTGAAGGTGCACTCCTTCGCCCGACACATCGCCCTCATGGAGGGCGTGGACGAGCACACCCGCTTCGTCATCGAGGCGGCGGCGCTGGTGCACGACATCGGCATCAAGCCCGCGCTGGAAAAGCACGGCTCCAGCGCCGGCCCCCTGCAGGAGAAGGAAGGCGCGCCCATTGCCCGCGCCCTGCTGCTGCGCCTGGGCTTCGATCCCGCCGACGCCGACCGCGTGGCGTATCTGGTGGGCCATCACCACACCTACGACGCCATCGACGGCCCCGACTACCAGATCCTCGTAGAGGCGGATTTCCTCGTCAACTACTACGAGAACGGTATGAGTAAAGAGCGCGTCGCCGAGAGCGTCGGCAGGATATTCCGTACAAAGACGGGAACGGAAATGGCCAACACCATGTTCTCCCTGTAAACCCACACCGTCACCCTGAAATCAAACTAAAACTCCTAATTCCTCATTCCCAATTCCTAATTACATTACGAGGTGCTCATGGACATCGACAAAATCATCGTCAAGGGCGCACGCGTCCACAATTTGAAAAACATCAGCCTGGAGCTGCCGCGCAACAAGCTCATCGTCATGACCGGCCTGTCCGGCTCCGGCAAGAGCTCCCTGGCCTTCGACACGCTCTACGCCGAGGGACAGCGGCGCTATGTGGAGTCTCTTTCCGCCTACGCCCGCCAGTTCCTGGGGCAGATGGACAAGCCGGACGTGGACGCCATAGAGGGCCTGAGCCCGGCCATCTCCATCGACCAGAAGACCACCTCCCACAACCCTCGCTCCACCGTGGGCACCGTGACCGAAATCCACGACTACCTGCGCCTGCTCTATGCCCGGGTGGGCACGCCCCACTGCCCCCAGTGCGGCCGGGAAATCACCCAGCAGACGGTGGATCAGATCATCGACCAGATCATGAAGCTGCCCGAAAAAACCCGCATGCACATCATGGCTCCCCTCATCCGGGGCCGCAAGGGCGAATACGTGAAGCTCATCGAGGACATGGGGCGGCAGGGTTTCGTGCGCGTGCGCATCGACGGCATCATCTATGAAATCGCCGAGCGGCCCGACCTGGACAAGAACAAGAAGCATACCATCGAGGTGGTGGTGGATCGCCTCATCGTGCGGCCTGACATCCAGCAGCGCCTTTCCGACTCCATCGAGACCGCCATGCGGCTGGCGGGCGGGCTGGTGGTGGTCAACATCATCGACGGCGAGGACATGCTGTTCTCCCAGAACTACGCCTGCCCGGACTGCGGCATCTCCATCGAGGAGCTGACGCCCCGCATGTTCTCCTTCAACAACCCCTTCGGCGCCTGCCCCACCTGCACTGGCCTGGGCACGTTGCTGCGGGTTGACCCAAAGAACGTGATCCCGGACGACACCCTGTCTTTTAATCAGGGCGCACTAAACGTGTCCGGCTGGCGCTCCGGTGACGAGGGCGGCAGCATGGCGAACACCTATCTTCAGGCGCTGGCGCGGCACTACGGCTTCTCCCTGGACACCCCGGTTCGGGAGCTGAGCAAGGAAGCGCTGGACGTGGTGCTCTACGGCACCAAGAACATGAAGATGAAGATCGAATACAAGAGCGAGCGCGGCACCAGCTCCTTCACCGCGCCCTTCGAGGGCGTCATCCCGAACCTGGAGAGGCGCTTCCGCGAGACCAACTCCACTATGATGAAGGACGAGCTGGGCAGCTACATGAACGAATCCCCCTGCCCGGACTGCGGCGGGCGGCGGCTGCGGCGGGAGTCTCTGGCGGTCACCATCGGAGACAAATCCATCGTCGAGGCCAGCGAGCTGAGCATCCGGGAGAGCCGGGATTTCTTCGCCTCCCTCACCCTCACCGAGAAGCAGCAGATCATCGCCCGGCAGATCCTCAAGGAGATCAACGCCCGGCTGGGCTTCCTGGTGGACGTGGGCCTGGACTACCTCACCCTCGCCCGCAGCGCCGGCACGCTGTCCGGCGGCGAGGCCCAGCGCATCCGGCTGGCAACCCAGATCGGCTCGGCGCTCACCGGGGTTCTGTACATCCTGGACGAGCCCTCCATCGGCCTGCACCAGCGGGACAACCAGAAGCTGCTGGCCACCCTGCGTCAGCTGCGGGATCAGGGCAACACGCTGATCGTGGTTGAGCACGACGGCGAGACCATGCTGGCGGCGGACTACCTGGTGGACATCGGCCCCGGCGCGGGCAGCCACGGCGGCGAAGTGGTGTCCGCCGGCACGCCTCAGCAGGTCATGGCGGACCCGGCATCCATCACCGGGCAGTACCTCTCCGGCCGACGCAAGGTGCCCATGCCCACCATGCGGCGCAGCCCTTCCGGCTGGATCACCGTGCGTGGCGCCCGGGCGCACAACCTGAAGAACATCGACGCCCGCTTCCCGCTGGGCGTGATCACCTGCGTCACCGGCGTGTCCGGCTCGGGCAAGAGCTCGCTGGTGAACGAGATCGTGTACAAGTCCCTCTCCCACACGCTGAACCGCTCCAAGGAGCGGGCCGGGGAACACGACCGCATCGAGGGCGTGGAGCAGCTTGACAAGATCATCGCCATCGACCAGTCCCCCATCGGCCGCACGCCCCGCTCCAACCCCGCCACCTACACCGGCGTGTTCGATCTGATTCGGGACGTGTTCGCCGCCACGCCGGATGCCAAGGCCCGGGGCTACCGCGCCAACCGGTTCAGCTTCAACGTGAAGGGCGGGCGCTGCGAGGCCTGCGGCGGCGACGGCATCGTAAAGATCGAGATGCACTTCCTGCCGGACGTGTACGTGCCCTGCGACGTGTGCAAGGGCAAGCGCTACAACCGGGAGACGCTGGAGGTGCGCTACAAGGGCAGGAACATCTACGAGGTGCTGGAAATGACCTGCGAGGAGGCGCTGGAGTTCTTCCGGCCCCTGCCCCGCATCGCCACCAAGCTGCAGACGCTGGTGGACGTGGGCCTGGGCTACGTGAAGATCGGCCAGCCCTCCACCACCCTGTCCGGCGGCGAGGCCCAGCGGGTGAAGCTGGCCACCGAGCTGTCCCGCAAGTCCACCGGCCGCACCATCTACGTGCTGGACGAGCCCACCACCGGCCTGCACATGGAGGACGTGGCCCGGCTGAACGAGGTGCTTGAAAAGCTGGCCGACGGCGGCAACACCCTCATCATCATCGAGCACAATCTGGACGTGATCAAGATCGCGGACTGGATCCTGGACCTGGGGCCCGAAGGCGGCGACCGGGGCGGCACCGTGGTGGCCGAGGGCACGCCGGAGCAGCTGGCCGAGGTGAAGGAGAGCTTCACCGGGCAGTTTTTGAAGCTGGTGCTGGAGCACGACAGGGAACATTAAGACAGAAAAGCGCGGCCCACAATGGGCAGCGCTTTTCTGTCTTATCACAGTTTCTTTTTCCAATTTCTGCCACTATACATGACGCGGCGAACTTCCATTACATCTCCAATAACAACATAGAATACATGAAAGTTTCTCACGCTGATGCGATAATAAGGCCATCGTCTGTCTTTTGCGGAGTAAAAAGGCTCAAATGCGACAGGGTTTTCAAGGCGTCTAAGTACTGCTCTGCCTATATCGTTCAGCAACCGCTCCGCCGCTTCAGGATTTTCCAAATCAACGGCAATGTAATCAATGATTTCATTCAAGTCCTTTTCAAACAGCGGAACATAACGCAGCTCATACTGTCTTTCGCCCATAAATGCGTGACCTGGCTTTCGTAAAAACTTCTTCGTGCGTCAATCTTTGATCCGTTTCTTCTGCGGCACGATCCGCCTCGTCGAGGAAAAGCTCAACATCATCCGTTAAGGCCGCGTATTGCTCCATACTCAGAAGGACCATCGTTCCATAGCCGTTTTTCGTCAGATAAACCGGCTGACCCGCTTTCATGACGGTTTGTTCGATTTCTGGAAATCTGTTTCTCAAATCTGACACAGGCCGAATCTGAATCATGCGCCTCATCTCCTTATATCATAATTTTATCATTATTTCGTCCAAATTGCAAGCTTTTTTCATCGCAAGCTATATCTATGCCCGCCTGATCCCCCGCATCAGCGCGTCCCTGCATTCCTCCGCCATCAGGCCCCCCTCGGCGATGGCGAAATGGTTGAACGCCGGGTCCTCGGTGACGCGGTACAGGCTGCCGCAGCAGCCGGCCTGCTCGTCGTACGCCCCGAACACCACCCGCTCGATCCGGGCCTGCATGATCGCCCCGGCGCACATGCAGCAGGGCTCCAGGGTGACATACAGCGCGCAGCCGGTGAGCCGCCAGGCGTTCAGCTTTCGCGCCGCGCCCCGCAGGGCGTTGATCTCGGCGTGACCGGCGGGATCCCTGTCGGCTTCCCGGGTGTTTCGGGCGGCAAAGACGACCTCATTCCCCCGCGTCACCACCGCGCCCACGGGAATCTCCCCCGCCGCGCGGGCCGCCTCCGCCTCGTCGAGCGCCAGGCGCATCATGGCCCGGTCGAAATCTGAAAACATGTTCATCCCCCCAGCCGCATTATACCACATTATATAACAAAAGAAAACCTCATTTCCCACTGGCGCAAAAGCCGATAATGTAATATAATATAATTTGAATATAATGTGGTTTTATAAACCCGGAGGAAGGTAAATGGATCAGCAAAAGCTCCTCTCTCTGCTCATGCAGGATGAATACGTTTCCGGCGCGTGGATCAGCCGGCAGCTGGGCGTCACCCGGGCGGGCATCTGGAAGGCCATCGAGAGCCTCCGTGCCCAGGGCTGCCAGATCGAATCTGCGCACCGGCGGGGCTATCGGCTCGTGCCGCCGGAAAACGCCGTGTGGCCCTCCTGCATCCGCAAATACCTCAGGACGAAATGGGTCGGCCAGCGCATCGACTACTACGACACCATCGACTCAACCAACCTGGCGGCGCGCCAGCTGGGTCAGCTCAGCGCGGCGCTGGCGCCCCACGGCACGCTGATCGTGGCCGACGAGCAGACCCAGGGCCGGGGGCGCATCAACCGCACCTGGCAGAGCAAGCCCGGAGACGCCGCGCTGATGAGCCTGCTGCTGCGCCCCGAGGCCTGTCTCCCGCCGGAGTCCGTGTGCTTCGTGATGATTTCGGCGCTGGCCGTGTGCGACGTCTGCCGCTCCTTCGGGGCCGACGCCGCCATCAAATGGCCCAACGACATCGTGTGCGGCGGCAAAAAAATCTGCGGCATGCTGCTGGACATGAGCATCGAAATGGACTATATCCACTGCGCCGTGGTGGGCGTGGGCCTGAACATCGCGGGCTATCCCTACGCGGACGACCTGCGGCACGCCTCCTGCCTCAACGAGGTCACGGGCAAGGCCCTGAACCGCGCGGAGGTCATCGCCCGGTTCCTGGAGGAATTCGAGCGCTGGTATGACCGCTGGGCCGTCGGCGGCGTGGACGCCCTGCTGCCCGATTACTGCGCGCGCTGCGTCACCATCGGCAGCCGCGTGCAGGTGGTGGGCCTCAAAGAGACCTTCGAGGGCGAGGCGCTGCGCGTCACGCCGGACGGCTCCCTCCTGGTTCGCCGGGACGACGGTGCCGAAATCCCCGTGCACGCCGGCGACGTCTCCGTCCGCGGCGTGATGGGATACGCGTAAAATCAATTAGGAATTAGGAGTTTGAAATTAGGAATTCAAGTTTGTTCTCAAAACCTCATCCGTCAACCCTGCGGGCTGACACCTTCCCCTTTAGGGGAAGGTGGATCGGCGCCGCCGAGCCGGATGAGGTTCCCGCGGCCTCAGCCGCGGCTGAAAGCAAACTACAATTCCTAATTCCTCATTCCTAATTCCTAATTTCCGGAGGAATTATGGTTATTGGTCTTGGCATCGACCTGATCGAGGTTTCCCGCGTGGAGAAGGCCATCGAACGGCATCCCCGGTTTCTGGAGCGGTACTACACGGAGGCGGAGCGGGCCGTCGTGGCCCGGAAGGGTGCGCAGACGGCGGCGGGATTCTTCGCCGCGAAAGAGGCCGTATCGAAGGCGCTGGGCACCGGGTTTCGCGGGTTCGGCATGGCGGATGTGTCCATCGAGCCGGACGAGCTGGGCCGACCGGTGGCGCGGCTGACCGGCGGGGCGCTGGAGCGAATGCGGGCCATGGGCGGCCGTAACCTGTTCGTTTCCATCACCCATGACGCCGGATTCGCCATGGCTGTGGCCGTGCTGGAGAATTAGCGCGGCTTTTTCGAAAGGTTTTTCTTGATGGCGAACAGCACGGGCGGGTCGTTGGGCTGATTCAGGTAGGCGCGAATCATGGCGTCGTATCGCTGGGGCGGCAGAGCCCGGGCCCAGTCCATGAGGGCATCCCGCTCCACCCGGCCTTCCTCGTGGCCTGGATAGGCGCAGATGGTCAGAAGGCCGCCTTCCTTCAGCTTGTCCAGCGCGGCGTTGACCGCGATGAGGGTGGTTTCGACCCGGGTGCGCAGGGCCTTGTCCGTGCCGGGCAGCCAGCCCAGGTTGAACACCGCCGCGTCCACCAGCTCGGGCACCAGCTCGGCAATGCGCTCGTGGCCCGCGTGAAACAGCACTGCCCGATTCTCCACGCCTGCCTCGCGCAGGCGCGCGCGGGTGCGCTCCACCGCCTCCGCCTGAATGTCGAAGGCGTACACCCGGCCCTCATCCCCCGCCAGCTGGGCCAGCCACAGGGTGTCGTATCCGTTGCCCATGGTGCCGTCGATGATCCGCGCGCCCGGCCCGACCGCCTGCCTCAGCAGCTCCTCGGCCCAGTGGCGCGCGCTTTTCAAATCAAAGGACATTCTTCATTCCCCCATCGTCATTTTTATAAGAGGTGTTGTTATGCGGCCGCTTCTCACGCCCGATCAGATGTACGCCCTGGAACGGGATTATTTCGACACCGGCGCGCCGTCGCTGCCCCTCATGGAGCGGGCGGCTCAGGCGCTCATCGATGCGTTCGAGGCCAGATTCGGCCCGCTGGAGGGCCGTCGCGTGGCCGTGGCCTGCGGCGCGGGCAACAACGGCGGGGACGGCTGGGCCTTTGCCTGCCTGGCCGCGCAAAAGCACGCCCGGGTGACGATCCTGGCCACGAAGCCGGTGGAATCGCTCAAAGGCGACGCCCTGACCTGCGCCCGCCGCGCTCAGGCCCTGGGCCTGGACATCCGGGATGACGCCGCCCAAATCCCCCGGCCGGACGCCTGGGTGGACGCGCTGTTCGGCATCGGCCTGAGCCGTCCCGTGTCCGAGGAATACGCCGCCGTGATCGCCCGGATCAACGAAGATCATCGATCGGGCAGCCGGGTGCTGGCGGTGGACGCGCCCTCCGGCCTGAGCCTGCTCACCGGTCATCCGCTGGGGGCGTGCGTCGAAGCCGACGTCACCGTGACGTTTGAATACCCCAAGCGGGGGCATTATCTGTTCGACGGGCTGGATCTGTGCGGCGAGGTGATCGTCTCGCCCATCGGCCTGGCGGAGCGGCCCCTGCCGGAGGGGGCGGCGCTGCTGGTTCAGCCCGAAGACGCGCTGGCGGCCCTGCCCGCGCGGCGGCGCAACATCCACAAGGGCAGCTGTGGCCATCTGCTCATCGTGGCGGGCTCCCTGGGCATGTGCGGCGCGGCCATGTACGCGGCCAGGGCGGCGCTGCGCATGGGCACAGGGCTGGTGACCCTGGCCGCGCCCCGCTCCATCCTGCCCACCCTGCAGGCGCTGACGCCGGGGGCCATGTGCCTCGGCCTGCCGGAGGAAAACGGCGCGCTGAGCGCGGCGGCGGCGGAGCCCATCAGGGCGGCGCTGGCGGGCAAGAGCGCCGCCATCGTGGGGCCGGGGCTGGGTAAGGCCGCGCCGGAGGCGGTGGCGGCGGTGCTGGAAGCCGACCTGCCCGCCGTGGTGGACGCGGACGCGCTGAACGCCGTCTCGCGATGCGAAGCGCTGCGGGCGCTGCTGGGGCCGAGGCACGTCCTGACTCCCCATCCCGGGGAGGCGGCGCGGCTCATGGGCCCGGTGGGCGAGGATCAGATCGCGGCGGCGACCCGGCTTTGGGAGGCCACCGGCGCGGTGGTACTTTTGAAGGGCGCGTCCACCGTCATCCGGGGCGAGGGCGTCCACGTGAGCGCATCCGGCTGCGGCGGCATGGCCACGGGCGGCAGCGGCGACGTGCTTGCCGGCATGATCGGCGGCCTGCTGGCCCAGGGCGTGGCGCCGGAGACGGCGGCCTGGGCCGGGAGTCAGCTGCACGGCCTGGCGGGCGAAGCGGCGGCGCGCCGGTTCACGGAGACCGCCATGACCGCCGCCGATCTCATCGACTGCTGGCCGGAGGCGCTGAAAAAGCTGGCCGGCTCGAAAAAAGTATAGCACAGAGCGGGGAAAATGGCAAACGCGTGCAAACCGCCATTTACCCCGCTTTCCATAAAAAAATGGGTTGACCATTTGGACTAAATCCTTTACAATGAAGGAAGTAATTTAAACGCCCGGTGCGGGCGCCAAACCTGTGACACAAACGACAAAAGGGGGCGGATTCCTTGTCAAAAGAACATGTGGACATGAAAACGCCCGTCATCGAGATGCGCAACATCGTGAAGCGATTCGGC
>CADARO010000057.1 GCA_902790345.1 uncultured Eubacteriales bacterium
GATGAACGCCAACGAACTGATCGCGCGGGCCGAGACGCTGCTTCTCACCCGCGAGCACATCGCCCTGAACCAGGCCAACGCCATTCAACTGCACGACGCCCTGGCCTCCGCGGCCATGGAGGCCCTGGCTCCCCTGTGGGCGGAAAAGGAAAGGGAACGGGCGGGCAAGCGGCAGGCCTATTACCTCTCCGCCGAATACCTGGTGGGCCGCATGGTCTACAACAACCTGTTCTGCATGGGCCTTCTTGACGACGCCCGCCGTTTGCTGGCGGAACGGGGCGTGGACATCGCCCGGCTCGAGGACATTGAGGACGACGCCTTCGGCAACGGCGGTCTGGGCCGCCTGGCCGCCTGCTTCCTGGACAGCGCCGCCACCCATGACATCCCCCTCACCGGCTACGGCCTTCGGTATCGCTACGGGCTGTTCAAGCAGTCCTTCGTGAACTTCCGCCAGCATGAGGAGCCGGACGACTGGGCGAAGTACGGCGACCCCTGGTCCATCCGCCGGCTGGATCAGGCGGTGGTGGTGGAGATGAAGAGCGGCAACGTGCTGGCTGTGCCCTACGACATGCCCATCGTGGGCTATGGCGCCGGGAACGTGGGCACGCTGCGCCTGTGGCAGACCGAGAGCCTTCACGAGATCGACTTCCCGCTGTTCAACGCCCAGAAGTACGCCCAGGCCGCCGCCGACAAGAACCGGGCGGAGGACATCACCAAGTTCCTCTATCCCAACGACACCCGACCCGCCGGCCGGCAGATGCGCGTGAAGCAGCAGTACGTGCTGGTGAGCGCCTCCATTCAGGACATGCTGAGGGCCTACAAAGAGCGCCATGGGAGCGATTATTCCTTCTTCGCCGGGGAGCACGCCGTTCAGCTGAACGACACCCATCCGGTGATGGCCATTCCGGAGCTGATCCGGCTGCTGGAGAAGGACGGCGTGGCCTTCGAGGACGCCTTCGCCATCGCCCGGGAGACCTTCGCCTACACCAACCACACCGTCATGCAGGAGGCGCTGGAGAAGTGGGATCTGAGCCTGCTGCGCACCGTGTGCCCGGAGATCGTGGACGTGATGCGGGCCATCGACGCCCGGTTCAAGGCCGACATGACCGCGCGGAACCTGCCCGTGCTGCCCACCCGCTGCGTGATCGAGGGCAAGCGGGTGCACATGGCGCAGCTGGCCGTGTACGCCACCCACGCCACCAACGGCGTGGCCGCGCTGCACTCCGAGATCCTGAAAAAGGACGTGTTCGCCGACTGGTACGCGATCTGGCCGGAGCGCTTCCAGAACAAGACCAACGGCATCACCCAGCGCCGCTGGCTTGGCCTGTGCAACCCGGAATTCTCCGCCCTCATTGAGCGCCGCATCGGCGGTGGGTTCCTCACCGACCTGGACGAGCTGGCGAAATTGAAGCCCCTGATCGACGATGAGCTGTGCGAGGAATTCCGCGCGGTGAAGCGCCTCAAAAAGGCCCAGCTGTGCGGGAAGATCGCCAGGCGCGAGGGCGTGAGCCTCAGCCCGGACATGCTGTTCGACGTGCAGATCAAGCGGCTGCACGAGTACAAGCGCCAGTTCATGAACGCCCTGTCCCTGCTGGCCATCTGGTACGGCCTGAAGGACGGCACAATCAAGGACTTCACCCCCACGGCGTTCATCTTCGGCGCCAAGGCCGCCCCGGGCTACGACCGGGCCAAGTCGGTCATCCGGCTGATCAACATGATCGCCGACAAGGTGAACAACGATCCCGAGACCAGCGACCGGCTGAAGGTGGTGTTCGTTCAGAACTACAACTGCTCCTACGCGGAGGACATCATTCCCGCCGCCGACGTGAGCGAGCAGATCTCCCCCGCGGGTACCGAGGCCAGCGGCACCGGCAACATGAAGCTGATGCTGAACGGCGCGGTGACCCTGGGCACCTTCGACGGCGCCAACGTGGAGATCGTGGAGGAGGCCGGCCGGGAGAACAACTACATCTTCGGCGCCACCGTGGAGGAGCTGAACGCCATCAAGGCGACCTACGATCCTCGCGCCATCTACAAGAGCGACAAGCTGATAGCGCGCGTCCTCGACACCCTGGTGGACGGCACCTTCCCGGACGAGGACGGCGGATTGAAGGAGCTCTACACCGCCATCCTGGACGGGGCCAGCTGGCATCAGCCGGATCATTACTTCGTGCTGAAGGACTTCCGCCCCTACCTGGAGGCCAAGCTGGCGGCCAACCGGGACTACGCCGCCGATCCCTTGGGCTTCGCCCGCAAGTGCCTTCTCAACGCCGCCTCGGCGGGCAAGTTCTCCTCGGACCGCACCGTGGCCCAGTACGCCAGGGAAATCTGGATCGTGTAAAAACAGCATAGGGTTAACCGACAAGGCGCGGCACTGAAAGGTTCCGCGCCCTTTTCATGCCTTTTTTCGCGGCCGGCGCAAAAAACGATTGAACAAACGCCCCGGGGCATGTATAATGGCGGTGAAAGAAATGCGGCCTGTGCCGCGGACAGGGAGGGAAAAACACATGGGTAAACTGGCAGAACAATACACCAGGCTGAGAACGCGGGTGGGCGGCAGCCGGGAAAAATCGGGCTTTGAGTATACCTTCGGCATGCCGGAGGAGGAGGTCAACCGCATCGCGCCCCCCAGCCGCATGAACCGGCGGGTGCTGGCGGAGCTGGAGTACGCGCTGCACCTGTCGGAGGCCAACGAAAACGCCTTCGAGAAGGAGCTGGGCGAGGCGCTGGATTTCCTGCAGGACGCCATGGATCGGGATGGCGTGCTCACCGACGCCGCCTGCGCCCGGGCCGAGGACATCCTCTCTCCCATGGGGCCGCTGGCGAAGTCGTATAAGCTGTACCTCACCGGCCACGCCCATATCGACATGAACTGGATGTGGAGCTATCAGGAGACCGTGGCGGCCACCTTGGCCACCTTCCGCACCATGTGCAACATCATGGACGAGTATCCCGATTTCACCTACACCCAGTCCCAGGGCTCCGTGTACCGCATCGTGGAGCAGTACGAACCCGAGCTGATGGAGCGCATGAAGAAGCGCATCGCCGAGGGCCGCTGGGAGGTGGCCGCCACCGGCTGGGTGGAGTCGGACAAGAACATGCCCTCCGGCGAGTCGCTGCTGCGGCACATCGAGTACACCAGGCACTACCTGCGCGAGGTGTGGGGCGTGAAGGACTTCGATTTGGACTTCGTGCCGGACACCTTCGGCCACGCCGCCACCATCCCGGAGATCGACGCCTTCGGCGGCGTGAAGTACATGTATCACTGCCGGGGCAACGCCCGGCCGGAGCTGCTGTATCGCTTCCGGGCCGCCTCGGGCCGGGAGCTGATGGTGCTGCGGGAATCCAACTGGTATAACGCCGCCATCACCCCCCAGATCGCCGCCGGCCTCATGGAGGTGGTGAAGCGCTCCTCCGGCCTGAAGGTGGGCATGGTGCTCTACGGCGTGGGCGACCACGGCGGCGGGCCCACCCGGCGGGACGTGGAGCGGGCGATGGACATGATGACCTGGCCCATCTATCCCACCATCCAGTTCGGCGGCCTGCGGGATTACTTCCGCGAGGCGGAGGCCGTGCGGGAGAAGCTGCCCGTGGTGGATCAGGAACTGAACTACTTCGCCCCCGGCTGCTATACCACCCAGAGCCGCGTGAAGCGGGGCAACCGGCGGGCCGAGGCCGCCCTGTACGACGCGGAGGCCCTGGCCGCGCTGGCGGAGAAGAAGACCGCCTACCGCCTACCGAAGAAGCAGATGGAGGAGGCCTGGCGGGACGTGCTCTTCACCCACTTCCACGACATCCTCACCGGCTCCTGCGTGCAGGATTCCCGGGAGCACGCCATGGGGCTTTTCCAGGGCGTGGCGGCGGTGACCAACACCCAGCTGGAGAAGGCCATGCAGGCGCTGGCCGCCTCCATCGACACGGCGGCCATGCCGGCGCTGCAAACCGCGCAGCCCTGGGAGAGGGCCGAGGCCGCGCGCTATGACAGCCAGTCCGAGGGCGCGGGCGTGGGCTACGGCATCGAGCACTTCACCGGCGTGCCCGCGGCGGAGCGGGGCAGCGGCCTGGTGCGCGTGTTCCACGTGTTCAACACCCTCACCGAGGCCCGGGAGGGCGTGGTGGAGCTGACCGTGTGGGACTACACAGGAGACATGGCGCGGCTGACCATTCAGGACGATCAGGGCAACGAGCTGCCCTGCCAGCTGCTGGACAGGCGGCTGCAAAAATACTGGGATCACCGCTATTTCCGGGTGCTGACCCGTGTGAGCGTGCCCGCCCTGGGCTGCGCCACCATCCTGCTGCGCCAGCGGGAGGCGGCAAGCTATCCGGTGTTCCTGCAGAACGAACAGGAGCAGGTGGCCCGCTTCTACGACGACCAGGTGCTGGACAACGGCGTCCTGCGGGCGGTGATCGACGCGCAGAGCGGCCGCGTGAAGTCGCTGTTTGACGTGAAGGGCGGCGTGGAGCTGCTGGCGCAGGGCGAGACGGCGGGCCTTCACTGGCTGGACACCGAGCGGCGCACCTCCAGCGCCTGGAACATCGGCCGCACCCTGAAGGACATCCCCGTCGACCGCTGCGTGGAGCTGGTGAAGGTGGAGAATGGCGACCTGCGCCAGAGCGTGAAGGCCACCTACAGCCTGACCGGCGGCTGCCGCGCGCCCAGCCAGATCGAGGCCACCTATTCCCTGGAGGCGGGCAGCCGGGCGCTGCGGGTGTCTCTGAAGGTGGACTGGCAGGAGCAGGGCGGCGAGACCATCCCCGTGCTGGTGTGGAAGGCCCCGGCGGCCCAGCTCACCGGCCGGTTCCGCTACCTCATTCCCGCGGGCAGCGCGGTGCGCACGGCGCTGAACAACGACGTGCCCGGCATCGGCGGCGGCGCGGCCCTCAGAATGGACAGCCGGGCGCTGGCGCTGGTGAGCGATTCGAAATACGGCTATCGCGGCGAGGAAAGCGGGCTGACCCTGACCCTCATCAACAGCGCCGTGAGCCCCGATCCCTATCCGGAGCGCGGCATCCACAACATCACATTGTGGCTGGGCCTGGGCCGGGACACCGGCAGAGACCTGCAGGCGCTGACGGACGAGCTGAACCACGGCCTGTTTTATCAGCCCTCCAACGTCCATGGCGGCAGCCTGCCGGCCCGCTTCGGCCTGATCGAGCTGGCGGGCGGCAGCGCGGCGGTCACCTCCGTCCAGGCGACGGAGGGCGGGCTGCTGGTGCGCGGCTATGAGACCAGCGGCGAGGACGGCGAAGTCCGGTTGCGGGTGTGCGCCCCCGTGAAGGCGGCCTATCTGGCGGACCTGAGCGAGCGGGGGGAAAGCGCCCCGGCGCGGATGGAGAACGGCGAGGTGATCGTGCCCATGAAGGGCAGCGGCATCTGGTCGGTTGAGATCCAGGTCTGACGGAGAGAAGAGAGAACAAAGAATAGAGAAGAGAGAAGAGATTGGTTTGAACTCGCGCCGCGCCTTCGGGCGCGGCGTTTTGCGTCTTCAAATGGGGAGGGATTTATGATATAATCAATGTGAATCGATTTGTGTTTCAGAAGGAGGCCTTTTCATGCCCTGGACAGACGCCCAGCGCGCCGCCATCGAATCCCGCGGCGAAAACCTGCTGCTCTCCGCCGCCGCCGGCTCCGGCAAGACCACGGTGCTGGTGGAGCGGGTGCTGCGCCTCATCGGAGAGGGGGCGGACATCGGCGCCATGCTGATCGTCACCTTCACCCGGGCCGCCGCCTCGGACATGCGCGCCTCTCTCATCCGCGCCCTGGAGAAGGAGGCCCTGAAATCGCCCCGCTTCCGGGCTCAGGCCGAGGCCGCCGAATACGCGGGCATCAGCACCATACACTCCTTCTGCATCGACATCCTGCGGGAGCACTTCCAGAAGGCGGAGGTGGACCCGGCCTTCCGGGTGGCCGATTCCGCCGAGGCCGCCATCCTGCTGGGCAAGGCCATGGACCGGGCCATGAACGAGGCCTACGAGGCCGCCACCCCCGACCTTCTCGCCCTCAGCGAGGGCCGCACGCCGGATCAGGTTCGGGAGCTGGCCGCCCAGCTGTATCGCTTCATCATGGATCGGCCCGATCCCTTTGACTGGCTGGAGGGGGCCGTGGGCCGGCTGGAGCGGGGGGAGGACGTGTATTCGCCGGTGCTCGCCCACGCCGCCAGGCGCCCGCTGACCGACGCCCTGGCGCTGGCCCGCCAGGCCGGGGAGATGTGCCGGGGCAGCTCGGCGCTGGAGGCGTATTACAGGACCGCGCTGTCCGATCAGGCCTATTTGGAGTCCCTGCTGGCGCTGGACTACGAGCCGCTGCAGCAGGCGCTGTCCGGCCTCAGCTTCATGCGCCTGCCCGTGGTGCGCGGGGTGAAGGACGACCCGGACGCCGCCGCCTTCCGCGACCTGCGGGAGGAGGCGAAGAAGCTGGTCAAAAAGGCGGCGGGCAAGCTGCCCCTGGAGCTGGGCGGCGCGCTGTCCGACCTGGTGGATTCCGCCGGGGAGCTGCGGGCGCTGGCGGACATCGTGCGCCGGCTGGACGCGGAATACACCCGCCTGAAGGACGAACGGAGCCTGCTCACCTTCACCGACCTGGAGCACCGCGCGCTGCGGGCCCTGGCGGACGAGGGCGTGCGTGCGGCGCTTCAGGAGCGCTACGCCTATGTGTTCGTGGACGAGTATCAGGATGTGTCCGACATTCAGGAGGCCATCGTGAGCCGCGTCGCCCGGGACGACAATCTGTTCTGCGTGGGCGACGTGAAGCAGAGCATCTACCGCTTCCGAAACGCCGAGCCCTCCCTGTTCCAGGACAAGTTTGAGCGCTACGGCCGGGGAGAGGGCGGGCGGCTGGTGCTGCTGCGGGAGAACTTCCGCTCCCGGGCCAACATCCTCGCCTTCACCAACGCCGTGTTCACCCGGGCCATGCGGGGCGGCGACGCGGAGATCGCCTACGACGAGGCGGCCTGTCTGCGGCCCGGCGCGGCCTATGAGGGGCAGGACCCGCCTATCGAGCTGACCCTGATCGACGGCCGCGATGACGGGGAGGAGCCGACGGGGGAGGAGGACGCCGCCGCCCGGCTGATTCTGGACATGAAGGACGCCGAGGTGGAGGCGCTGGCCGCCGCCCGGCGCATTCGGCAGCTGGTGGGCACCCCCACCTGGGACGCGAAGAAGGGGGCCTTCCGCCCGCTGCAATACCGGGATTTTGTGCTGCTCACCCGGCAGGCCCGGGACGTGGCCGCGCTGATGCTGGCCGTGCTGAAGCGGGAGGGCATTCCGGCCTACGCCGACGTGTCCGGCGGGTATCTGGACGTGGTGGAGGTGCGGGTGGCGGTGGCGCTGCTGAGGCTGATCGAGAACCGCCGCCGGGACGTGGAGTGGATCGCCGTGCTGCGCTCCAGCGCCATGAACCTCACCAGCGAAGAGTTGGCCGACCTGCGCCTGGCCGCGCCGGAGGGCCCCTTCTGCGACGCCGTGGCCGCCCGGGCCGCCGTGGACGACGACCTGGGCCTGCGGCTGCGGGGCTTTGCCCATCGGCTGGCGCGCTGGCGGGAGGAGAGCGCCGCCATGCCGCTGGCGGATTTCGTGTTCGGCGTGCTGCGGGCCTCGAGCCTGTATGCCGCGGCGGGCGCGCTGCCCGGCGGAGCCCAGCGGCAGGCCAATCTGGACATCCTCTGCGACCGCGCCAGCGGCTACGAGGCCGCGCAGCCGGGGGGACTCACCGGCTTTTTGAAATACCTGGAGCAGATGGAGACCGTGCGGGAGGATATGGGCGAGGCCCACGTGCTGGGAGAAAACGACGACGTGGTGCGGATCATGACCGTGCACAAGAGCAAGGGCCTGGAGTTCCCGGTGGTGTTCGGCGTGATGCTGGGTCACCCCTGGAACAGGCAGGCGGCCCGGGGGGAGCTGAAGGCCCACCGGCTGCTGGGCGTGGGCATCCGGCATGTGGACAATCTGCTGGGCTCCAAGCGGGATACCCTGGCCCGGCTGGCCGCCGCCGAGCAGGCGCTGCTGGAATCCGAGGCGGAGGAGCTGCGCATCCTGTACGTACTGCTCACCCGGGCCCGGGATCGGCTGATCCTGCTGGGCAGCGCCGCCGACGCGGGGAAGCTCCTGCGCCGGGCCGCCATCAGCGCCCGCTCACCCCTGACTCCCACCTCCTTCCTGGAGGTGATTTTGCCCGCCGTGCTGTCCATGCCCGGCGCGGAGGCGCTGGGCGCGGGCCTGCCCACGGACGGGTCGCTGCCCCGGGTGACGGCGCGGGTCATCACCCGGTCCGAATTGTCCCTGCAGGAGGCGGAGGAGGGCGCGAAGGCGGAGGCGCTGTTCCAGGAGGCGTTTGCCGCGCCGCCGGACGAGGCGCTGCTGGCGGCGTATCGCTGGCGCTATCCCCATGAGGATTCCGTGCTGCTGCCGCTGAAGCTGACGGCATCGGGCCTGTCCCGGGAGCTGACCGGCCCGGCCGAGCCGCCGGAGCTGATGGAGCGGCCGGCCTTCCTGGCGGGGGACGAGGCGTCCCTCACCGGGGCGGAGCGGGGCACCGCCGCCCACGCGGCGCTGCAGCATCTGGACCTGACCGCCCTGCGGGGCCTGGCGGGGGACGCGCTGCACGCGGAGATCGTGCGTCAGCTCAACGACATGGCGGAGCGCGCCCTGCTCACCCCGGCCATGCGGGAGGCCGTGCGGCCCCGGATGCTGGCCGCGTTCTTCGCGGAAGGGCCGGGGGCGCGGATGCTGGCGGCGGACACCCTGCGCCGCGAGTGGATGTTCACCTTGCGGCTCACCGCCCGGGAGGCCGTGGGCGCGGACTCGGAGGAAATGATCCTGGTTCAGGGCTCCATCGACTGCTGCTTCATGGAGGGCGGGCAGTGGGTGCTGCTGGACTACAAGACTGACCGCGCTGACGACGAGGAGGCGCTGCGCCGCCGCTACGAGCCCCAGCTGCGGCTCTACGCCCGGGCCCTGGAGAAGATCACCGGCATCCCGGTGAAGGAGACGCTCATCTGCCTGCTGCGGAGCGGGCGGGTGATCGGGGTTGACAACCCCCGCGCGGCGTCGTTATAATATAAGACAGATATTTGCCCGTCATCGTTGTTACACAGGAGGCCCCCTCTCACATGATCGGAACATCCCTTCCCCTGGGCGTACTCACCGACAATCCCAATCAGGAGGCGGACAAGCGCCTGCTGGACGCCTACGGCGGCAGCCGGGCGCTGCTTCGCGCCTTCCGCGAGTTGGGCGTGGGCGCCGTCGAGCTGCGCGCCGTGCGGCCGGACACCCCGCCTTCGGTGACGGAGGCCTGCGCCCGCGCCGTGCTGGACGTCGGCCTGGCGCTCACCGTGCACGCCACGCTGGCGGAGCTGAGCGCCGAGGCGTTCTTCGCCGAGGTGGCGCCGGCGCTGGCGCTGCTGCCCGGGGATCATCCCACCGTGCCCCTCACCGTGCATTCGGCGCGCACCGGCAGCGAGACCCTGGACCGGGCCGCCACCATCCGCCTGTTGCGGCTCTGGGCCGACTACGCCGACAGGAAAGGGCTCAACGTGGTACTGGCGCTGGAGAACAACCGCGTCCATGCCAACGGGCTGTCCATCGTGCAGTGCGGCGGCGTGTATTCCACCGTGCGGGAGGTGGATCGGCCCAACGTGGGCACCTGCTTCGACTTCGGCCATCTGTATTCCAACTTCCTGACCTATCCCGCCTGCACTCCCTTCCTGCCGCCGGACGGCTTTCTGCGCATGGCGGTGCAGACCCACATCCACGGCGTGAAGGGCATCACCCACTTTCCCCTGCTGGAGGACGCCCTGCCGCTGGAGGACTACCTGCGGCATTTGCGGGCGGCGGGCTACAGGGGCATCTACAACCTGGAGCTGGAGAGCGGCCGCTTCTGGCGGGAGGTGGAGCCGAGAGACGGCTTCGAGCTGTCCATCCACAGGCTCCAGACCACCCTGGCCGAACTGGAGGAAAAAGGCGAATGAATCAGATTCGACGCGCCGTGGAGGCGGATATGCCCGGGATCCTGCGCCTGCTGGTGCAGGTGGACATGGTGCATCACAACGGCCGGCCCGACCTGTTCAAGGGCCCGGCCACGAAGTACACGCAGGAGGAGCTGCGCGGCATCCTGGCGGACGAGAAGACCCCTGTGTTCGCCTGCGTGGACGAGGGCGGCGCGCTGCTGGGCTACGCGTTCTGTGTGCTCAAGCGGTATGAAAACGACAACATCATGACCGACATCAAAACGCTGTACATCGACGACCTGTGCGTGGACGAGGCCGTTCGCGGGCAGGGCGTGGGCCGGGCGCTGTATGAATACGCGGTGGACTTCGCCCGAAGCGTGGGCTGCTATAACCTCACGCTGAACGTGTGGAGCTGCAACCCGTCGGCGCTGCGGTTTTACGAGAAGTGCGGCCTGGTTCCCCAGAAGATCGGCATGGAGAAGATACTCTGAGCGCCGCCGCGGGCGGGCGCTTCGACATAGCATTACGACAAGGAGGATTCACATGAAGGCTTATTATATCGGCGTCGATCTGGGCACCTCGGCGGTCAAGCTGCTGCTGGTGGACGAGGCGGGCGCCATCCTGAACAGCGTCACCAAGGAATATCCGCTCATCTTCCCCCAGCCCGGCTGGTGCGAGCAGGAGCCCGCCGAGTGGTGGCGCGCCTGCACCGAGGGCATGGGCGAGCTGCTCAAGGGCTTCGACGCCAGCTTGGTCAGGGGCATCGGCTGCGGCGGCCAGATGCATGGCCTGGTGGTGCTGGACGAGCAGGACGCGGTCATCCGGCCCACCATCCTCTGGAATGACGGCCGCACGGCGGACGAGGTGGACTACCTGAACAACGTCATCGGCAAGGCGAAGCTGTCCGAATTGACGGCGAACATCGCCTTCGCGGGCTTCACCGCGCCCAAGCTGCTCTGGATGAAGAAGCACGAGCCGGAGAACTTCGCCCGCATCGCGAAGATCATGCTGCCCAAGGACTATGTGAACTACCGGCTCACCGGCGTTCATTCCTGCGATTACTCCGACGCCTCCGGCATCCTGCTGCTGGACGTGAAGAACAAGCGCTGGTCGAAGGAAATGCTTGAGATCTGCGACGTGCGGGAGGACCAGCTCCCCGCCCTGTTCGAGAGCTACGCGGTGATCGGCGAGGTGAAGGAGGACGTGGCCGCCCAGCTGGGCCTGCCGGCTCACGTGAAGGTCATCGCCGGCGCGGGGGACAATGCCGCCGCCGCCGTGGGCACCGGCACGGTGTCGGACGGCGCGTGCAACATCTCCCTGGGCACCTCGGGCACCATCTTCATCGCCTCTGATAAATTCGGCGTGGATCCCCACAACGCGCTGCATGCCTTCGCCCACGCCAGCGGCGGCTGGCACCTGATGGGCGTGGTGCTGTCGGCGGCTAGCTGCAACAAGTGGCTGTGCGACGAGATCCTGGGCACCAAGGACTACGCCGCCGAGCAGGCCCCCATCACCGATGAGAAACTGGGCCGCAACGGCGTGTTCTTCCTGCCCTATCTCATGGGCGAGCGCAGCCCCATCAACGACGTGAACGCCCGGGGCACCTTCGTGGGCCTGTCCATGGACACCAGCCGGGCGGATATGGTTCAGGCGGTGCTGGAGGGCGTGGCCTTCGCCATCCGGGACAGCTTCGAGGTGGCGCGGGCGCTGGGTATCGACATCAGGGCCAGCAAGCTCTGCGGCGGCGGCGGCAAGTCGCCCCTGTGGCGCAAAATCATGGCCAACGTGCTGAACATCCGCATCGAGGTGCCCTCGGCGGAGGAGGGCCCGGGCTACGGCGGCGCCATGCTGGCCATGGTGGGCTGCGGCGAATACGACAGCGTGAAGGCCTGCGCCGACGCCCTCATTTCTACCAAGGCCGTGGTGGAGCCGGACGCCGACATCGCCGCCCGCTACGAAGCCCAGTATCAGAAGTTCAGGAAAATCTATCCCGCGCTGAAGGACGTGTTCCCGGCGCTGAGGTGAGGGAAAAGATTTTACGGGAAACCATTGAATGGCAGCACCAGGCTCCCCTGAAAGGGGAGCTGCCGCCCAAAGGCGGCTGAGGGGTTGGAATTAATGCTCGCTATGCGATTTCGACCCCTCAGTCAGCTTCGCTGCCAGCTCCCCTTTCAGGGGAGCCTGGGAATCCACAGCTTGCGTGAAGAGACAGAAAATGCCCCGCGAACCGAATGATAGCGGTTCGCGGGGCGTTTTGCGCCTATCGCGTCAGTTGTTGTCCTCCAGGAGGAACCGGTACTGGGCCTCGCACAGGCCCTTGTAGTGGCCGCCCTCATGCTGGATCAGCTCGTCGTGGGTGCCGGCTTCGGCGATGTGGCCGTCCTGAATGACCATGATGCAGTCGGCGCCCCGGATGGTGGAGAGGCGGTGGGCGATGACGAAGCTGGTCCGCCCCCGCAGCAGCACGTCCAGCGCCTGCTGGATGAGGATCTCCGTGTGGGTGTCGATGGAGGAGGTGGCCTCGTCCAGGATGAGGATCTTCGGGTCGTTGAGGAGCGCCCGGGCGAAGGAGATCAGCTGCCGCTGGCCCACGGACAGGGAGGAGCCCCGCTCGCTGACTTCCGTCTGATAGCCCTTGGGCATCTGTATGATGAAGTCGTGGGCGTGCACGGCCTTGGCCGCCGCCATGACCTCCTCGTCGGTGGCGTCCAGCTTGCCGTAGCGGATGTTGTCCATCACCGTGCCGGAGAAGATGAAGCTGTCCTGCATCATGACGGACATCTGCTTGCGCAGGGAGCGCAGGTTTACGTCCCGGATGTCATGGCCGTCGATCTTCACCGCGCCGCCGTTCACGTCGTAGAACCGGCTGATGAGGTTCACCACGGTGGACTTGCCCGCGCCGGTGGGGCCCACCAGGGCGATGGTCTGGCCGGGCTTTACGTCGAAGGACACGTTCTTCAGGATGACCTTCTCCGGGTCGTAGGAGAAGGTGACGTTCTCGAAGGACACCGCGCCCTTGATGGGCGGCATCTCCTGAGCGCCGGGCTTGTCCTGGATGTCCGAGGGAGTGTCCATGATCTCGAAGATGCGCTCCACGGAGGCCATGGCCGAGAGCACGGAGTTGTAGAAGTTGGAGAGCACGTTGAGGGGCTCCCAGAACCGGCCCAGATACCACAGGATCAGCAGCAGGTTCGCCAGGTCGATGGGGTGGGCGTCGCTGCCCATCAGCTTCACGCCGAAGTAGTACACCAGCACGGTGCCGACGAAGGCCTCGGTGACCCGCATGCCGGCCAGGGACTCGTGCAGGTAGCCGTTCATGTTGGAGGTCTTCATGCGCACGATCTGCCAGCGCTTGCGCATCATGCGCTTCAGGCGGAACATGATGAGCATCAGAAGGGGCATGATGCACATGGAGATCAGGGTCAGCTGCCAGTTCACCACCAGCATGATCACCAGCAGGGTGATGAGCATGAACACCTCGATGAGCACGTTCACGATGCCGTTGGTGAACAGGTCGTTCAGGGAGTTCACGTCGTTGATGACGCGCACCTGGATCTTGCCCACGGAGCGGGTGTCGAAGAAGGAGAAGCTGAGGGTCTGGATGTGGTCGAACAGGTCCTGCCTCAGCGTGGCCAGGGCGCGGCGGCCGGAGTAGTCCATCAGGCGCACGCGCAGCCGGGTGCACAGGGCGATGACCAGCGCCATGACCGCCATGCCCAGCACGAACTGCCAGGGCACCAGGGGCTTTTCGGCCTGCAGAAGGCCCACGGCCCGGCTCAGCAGGAAGGTCTGGCCCAGGGAGCACAGGGTGGTGATGACCATCAGGCACAGGGCGATGGCCACACGGCCCTTGTAGGGCTTCATATAGCGCAGCAGGCGGAGGAACTGACCTTTGTCAAACGGCCTTTCGATCGCTTCGTCGTCGATCTGTCTCAACACCTTTGCCATCAGGCCTCACCCGCCTTTCTGCCCGCGAACTGGTCGAAGTCGCGGTACTGATCCTGCACCATGCGGTAGTAGATGCCCTTCTTGTCCAGCAGCTGCTGGTGGGTGCCCCGCTCCGCGATGCGCCCGCCGTCCAGCACCAGGATCTGATCGGCGTTTTTCACCGAGGAAATGCGGTGGGCGATGATGAAGGTGGTGCGGTTTTTGAGAACGTCCTTGAGCTCCTGCTGGATCAGGTATTCGGTCTCCATGTCCACGGCGGAGGTGGAGTCGTCCATGATGAGGATGGAGGGATCGATGAGAACTGCCCGGGCGATGGCCACGCGCTGCTTCTGGCCGCCGGACAGGCCCATGCCCCGCTCGCCGACCACGGTCTCGTAGCCCTGGGGCATGTGCTCGATGAACTCCGTGGCCTGGGCCACCTTCGCCGCCCGCTCCACCCGGGGCATTTCAGCGTTGGGCCGGCCGAAGCGGATGTTGTCGGTCAGGGTGTCCGAGAAGAGGAAGGTTTCCTGCATCACATAGCCCAGGTGACTGCGCAGCGGCTTGAGCTTCTGATCCCGCACGTCCACGCCGTCCACCCGGACAGAACCGGCTTTCACGTCGTAGTATCGGCCGATCAGGCTCACCAGCGTGGATTTGCCGCTGCCGGTGGCGCCCATCACGGCGATGGTCTGGCCGGGCTTGGCCTCGAAGGAGATGTCGGTGAGGATGTCCTCGCCGCCGTAGGAGAAGGTGACGTGATCGAACTCCACGCGGCCCTCGAAGGCGGCGGGCTCCCGGGCGTCGTCCTTTTCGCGGATGGCTGAGCCGAAATCCTGATAGTAGAACAGCTTCTCGGCGGAGGTGACGGCCTGGGCCACCATGTTGATGATGCCGGACAGGGCGCGCATGGGGTTGATGATGAGCCACACATAGCCGTTCACGGCCACCAGCGTGCCGATGTCCATGCGGCCGTTCACCAGCAGCACGCCGCCCACCAGCAGCATGATGGGAGTGCAGAGGCTGCTCATCAGCTCCATCAGCGGCACGAAGATGGACCAGATGCGGGTGGCCTCCAGGTTGAGGTCAAGGAGCTTCAGGTTGTCTTTGCTGAACTGATCGGATTCGTAATCCTCCCGGGTGAAGGCCTTCACCACGCGCACGCCGGAGATGTTCTCCTGGGTGCGGGTGTTCAGGGCGGCGTTTTGCTCGCGGATGTTGCGGAAGGCGGGGCGGATGCGCTTGTTGAACTGCCAGGCGGTGAGGGCGATCAGCGGCGCGAAGATGAGCAGCGCCAGCATCAGCTGCCAGCTCATGAAGGTGAGGAAGATCAGCGCGCCGATGAAGTTCAGCGCGTTGTCGTACACGGTGATGATGCCGCCGGCCAGCAGGTTGCGCACGCCCTCGATGTCGCCCGTCATGCGGGACATGATCTCGCCGATGCGGTGCGTGTCGTAGAACACGTAGGGCAGCTCCTGCAGGTGCTTGTACAGCCCGGTGCGCAGATCGTAGGTCACGTTCTGGGAGACGCGCTCCAGCATGACCGAGCGGGCGTAGTTCGAGGCGGCGCGCACCAGCACCAGCGCCAGCAGCTCCGCGCACAGGGGCAGCAGCAGCGTGAGGTTCCGGCTGGGGATGACGTCGTTCACGATGTCGCGGGTGATGAAGGGCGCCAGCAGACGGCTCAGGATGACCAGCGTCTGCAGAAACAGCGCCAGCGCCACCTTTCTGCGGTAGGGCTTCATCATGCCGGCCAGGCGCTTTATGATGTCCATCGAAGACCTCCTTTGGCATAGCGGGGACGGGCGGACTTTTCGACTTTTTTAGTTATTCTATCGGCATTTTTGCGGCAGGTCAATACCGCTTTCGCGGCAAAATAATCCGAAAACCGGATCGCGGGCCGATTAGAGGCGAAAGGTCACTATTTCGATGGATTGCTCGTTTTTTCATTGAAAAACGCCGGATTTTGGGATGATTACAATCATTTAAAATGTACCGTAATCGGCGCTTAACCTGTTGTTTCGCGGGAGGAAAAGAAGACAGCCGGGCTGTTCGCCACGGCTGCGTTTCCGGTGTCTGATGAGGGTCATGGATGATAGACGCCCAGGTAATCCTTTAAGGCGCTTTGCAGGATCTGCGAATAATTGACGTGCTTCTTTTCCGCCGCATCGTTCAGCCAGGCCGGAATCGTCAGCGTCTTTTTGACGGCGCGATTCTCCATCTCGTCGCGGAAAGGCGTCATCCACGCGGTGATGGGCACGACCATTTCGTTGGCCGCCGCGCTGACGGCCATGTTCGGCTCGGGAATATCCTCGCCGTCCTGCTCCATGCCATACAGGTGCAGGCTCATGGCCTCCATGGCCATGCGCTGCGCTTCCTCGAAGCTGTCGCCCTGGGTATAGCAGCCGTCCAACTGGGGAAACCGCACGCTGAATCCATCTTCTTCCCGGGTGAATATGGCGGGATAGATGTATTTGCTGGGTCGGTTCATAATAATCCTCCCTTTTTATCAATCATTCAGAGCCACGGCTCACCAGCCCGCTTTTTTGCGAATCTCTTTTTCGATGCCTGGTTTCAGGTCGCCCCGATGATCCGGCACCGTGATGCGCTGGCCGTCTTTCACAAACTGCTTGTGCGATCCGGCCTGTCGGACTTCAAGTCACCCTTCGCGCTTTAATCGCCGTATGGCTTCCTGCGCTGTCATTGGCATGCCGTTCATCCCCCTCTGTCATGCATTTTACCACAGGAAAACACGTGTTGTCAATACGTGTTTTCTGGTTGCCGGTATACTGTCCCTTAAACAATCGCCCGGCGGCTCTCTCGAACCGCCGGGCGCGTATCATCGATATGTCAATCTCACTGAGGATCGTCCGCCATGGAGTAGCTGATGCTCTCCAGCTTCTCGTCGTCCTTGAAGAGAACCTGCACGCAGTCGCCCTTCTCGTTAGCCCAGACGTACAGCCGCTTGATCTCCGGGTCGGCGCTGGAGTCCTGAGCGATCTGCGCCAGCTCCATGGAGCGCCCGCCCAGCACACCGCACACCATCTCGTAGGTGTAGTTGGTGTTCAGGTTGGCAAACTGGTCGATGCTGGTGGCCGCGGACAGCTGGCCCAGCTGCCTGAGGTCGTCGTAATAGAGCACCTTGGCGCGCAGGCGGCCGCTGTCGAAGAACACGGCGGCGAAGCCGTAGCCGTCTTCCATCTGCCAGGTGCAGGTCTCGCCGTTGTCAGTGGTCTCGATCTCCGGCTCGCCGAATTTGGCCACAATGTCGGCCCGCTGGTC
>CADARO010000058.1 GCA_902790345.1 uncultured Eubacteriales bacterium
GGGATGTTCAGCGCGCCGCGGGTTCTCTCGCGGCAGCCCATGGCCAGGATCACCGCGCCGGCTTCGATCTCAACGAGGCCCATTTTGACGCTCACCGCCAGAATATGGCGATCGCTGGACAGCTCCAGCACCATGGTGTCGGTCATGACCTCGATGCCGCTGCCCTCAAGCCTTGCGATGAAGCGGCCGGCGTACTCCGGGCCGGTGAGCTCCTCGCCGAAGAAGTGCAGGCCGAAGCCGTTGTGGATGCACTGCTGCAGGATGCCGCCCAGCTCCCTGTCGCGCTCGATGATGAGCACGCTCTTGTCCGGCGCGGTCTTTTTCGCCTCCAGCGCGGCGGCCAGGCCGGCGGGGCCACCGCCGATGACGGCGATGTCAATGTGCTTTTTCATCCGTCACACCTCCTTCAGCGCGCCGACCAGCAGCTTCGACTCGCCGCCGAATTTGGTCAGCTCGGTCATGGGCACGTTCAGCTCCCGGGAGAGGATCTCCATAACGCGGGGGGAGCAGAACCCGCCCTGGCAGCGGCCCATGCCCGCGCGGGTGCGGCGCTTCACGCCGTCCAGCGAGCGGGCGCCGCGCCGGATGGCCTCCACGATTTCACCCTCGGTGATGGTCTCGCAGCGGCAGATCACCCGGCCGTAGCGCGGGTCCTTCTCGATGATGGCCGCGCGCTCCTCGTTTGTCATGTTGCGGAACTCGGGAATGGCCTTGCGGGTGGGGTTGTAGTTCGCCTTTTCGGTCATTTCAAGGCCGCTCATGCGCAGGACGCGGGCAATCTCCCCGGCGATGGCGGGGGCGGAGGTGAGGCCGGGGGAGCAGATGCCGGCGGCCTGGATGAGGCGCGGCTCTACCTTCGACGGGCCGATGATGAAATCGCCCGTGGAGGGCTGGGCGCGCACGCCGGCAAAGGAGGTGATCACGGAGCGCAGGTCGATGCCCGGCACCGACTTTTTCGACATGGCGGTGAGCTGGGCGATGCCCTCAGGGGTGACGGAGGTGTCCCGCTTGTCGGTCATGTCCACGGCGGTGGGGCCGGCGAACATGTTGCCGTCCACGGTGGGGGAAACCAGGATGCCCTTGCCCAGCTTGGAGGGCGTCTGGAAGATGACGGTCTCCACGCAGGTCGCCTTGCGGTCCAGCAGCATGTACTCGCCCTTGCGGGGACGCACGGTGAAGGAATCGTCGCCCAGCATGCGGCTGACCTCGTCGGAGAACACGCCGGCGGCGTTGACCACGTAGCGGGTCTCGATGTCCTCGCCGCCCGCGGTGATGACCACGTTGTCGCCTTCCTTGCGCATGGCGGTCACGGGCCGGCCCAGCAGCCATTCCGCGCCGTTCTCGCGGGCGTTCTCCGCGCAGGCGATGGTCATCTGATAGGGGCAGGTGATGCCGCCGGTGGCGGCGAACAGCGCCATGGTCACGTCCTTCGACAGGGCGGGCTCCATGCCGCGGGCCTCGCAGCCGGGCATGAGGGTCATGCCGGGCACGCCGTTCTTGACGCCGCGGTCGTAGAGATCCTGCAGCACCTTTTCGTCTTCCGGGCCGAAGCCGATGACGAAGGAGCCGCAGCGCTTGAAGGGCACGTCCAGCTCGTCGCACCACTGGCGATAGAGGGCGTTGCCCAGCACATTCATGCGGGCCTCAACGGAGCCGGGCGGGCAGTCGTAGCCGGCGTGGACGATGGCGCTGTTGGCGCGGGAGGCGCCCATGGCCACGTCCTCGGCGGCGTCGATCAGGGCGATGCGCAGGTCGTAGCGGGCCAGCTGCCGCGCGATGGCGCAGCCCACCACGCCCGCGCCGACGATGGCGACGTCGAATTGTCGGGACATGTGAATCAACTCCTTGCGGATAGTTTTTTCGATTGGTTGATTTGTTTGCCGAGCGCAAAAGATATGAAAACAGCCGCAACAAACAGACCCGCCAAAACGGGCCGCTTGCTGCGGCTTCTCTCAATACTCTGCCGTATAGGATAATTTTATCTTATTGACACATTGCTGTCAAATTAAGTTTCTGTGGAAAGCGGCCGATATCACGCTTCCTGAGCGTATTTGCGCACAATCTCCCGCATCTGGGGCAGCTTCGCCTCGATGTCCTTCGCCAGCGCCATCTGATTGCGGGCGCGGATCAGGTTGTGATCCGGCGTGCGGATCTTGAAATACAGGTCGCCGTCAATGTAGTCGGTGAGGAAGCGCATGGCCAGCTCGCAGGCGATCACCTGCACGGACAGGGGCAGCAGCTCGATCTCCTCGGGGGTCAGGATGCCCTTCACCTCGCTCAAAAAGCCCTTGGTGAACAGCTCGAACAGGTTCAGATCGAGAGAGACCTTGCCGAGGTCAGGCTCGTCCTCGGCGGCGGTGGAGGCGCCGGAGCGGATGGCGTCGCCGAAGTCGTACAGCGCGGAGCCGGGCATGACAGTGTCCAGGTCGATGACGCAGATGGCCCGGCCGGTCTCGTTGTCGATCATCACGTTGTTGATCTTGGTGTCGTTGTGGGTCACGCGAACCGGCAGGCGGCCCGCCTCCAGCGCCTTCACGATCTGGCTCATCACCTTGCGGCGGTCGAAGAAGAACTCGATCTCCTCTTCCAGCTCCTTCACCCGGCCCGCCTTGTCCGCGGCCACGGAGGCCACGAAGGCGTAGAAGCGGCGGAGCGTGTCGTGGAAGCCGGGGATGGTCTCGTTGAGCTCGGCGGCGGGGAAGTCGGTCAGCAGCCGCTGGAACTCGCCGAAGGCGCGGCCCGCCTCAAGGAAATGCTCGGGCTTTTCCAGCATGTCATAGGCCGTGGCGTGATCCACGTAATTGTACGCGCGCCAGCAGCTGTCCTCACTCTGCTTGTAGAGGGGCTGGCTGTCGGTGGTGGGGATCACCCGTAGCACCCGGCGGCTGGAATCGACGCCCCGCGCCGCGTAGGCCTTTTCGATGTGCTCCGTGACCAGCATGATGTTGCGCATCACGCCGTCTGGGTCCTTGAACACGTAGGTGTTGATGCGCTGTAAAAGATACTCCCTGCGCTCGCCGTTTTCAAGGCGATAGATCAGGTGATAGGTGGTGTTGATGTTGCCGGCGTTGATTTCCATCGCGTTTTCAAAGCGCCCCTCAAACTGGAAGTGGGGCAGCAGACGCCGGATATCCTCATAGACCATGGCAAAAGACTCCTTCTTTTTTCATAAAAACCATTCATGGTGAAGCATTATATACCTTTTTCCGACGAATAGCAATAGCCGGTTTGCGGATATTGGGTTAAACCTGGCCGGCGTGCTTGCTCACGATGGCCCGCATTTGATCGAACCGGCGCTCCATGTCGGCCACCAAGGCCATCTGGTTGCGGGCGCGCACCAGGTTGTGATCCGGCGTGCGAATCTTATAGTACAGATCGCCGTCGATGTAGTCGGTGAGGAAGCGCATGGCCTGCTCGCAGGTGATGACCTTGGCGGACAGGGCCAGCATGTCGATCTCCTCCGGGGTGAGGATGTCCCGGATCTCGCTGAGGAAGCCCTCGGTGAAGGCCTCGAACAGGGTGAGATCCACGCCCACTTTGTCGAAGTGGGGATCGTCCTCGATGACCGTGGCCGCGCCGGAGCGGATGGCGTCTCCGAAGTCGTACAGGGCGGAGCCGGGCATGACGGTGTCCAGGTCGATGACGCAGATGGCCCGGCCGGTCTCGTCGTCGATCATTACGTTGTTGATCTTGGTGTCGTTGTGGGTCACCCGCATGGGCAGGCGGCCCGCCTCCAGCGCGGACACGATCTCACACATCATGTCCTTTCGCGCCCGCAGGAAGGCGATTTCCTCGGCCAGATCCTTTACGCGGCCCGCCCTGTCCGCCTGCACGGAGGCCTCGAAGGTCTCGAAGCGGCGAGCGGTGTGGTGGAAGCCGGGGATGGTCTCGCTGAGCTCGGCGGCGGGGAAGTCTGTCAGCAGCCGCTGGAATTCGCCGAAGCCCCGAGCGGCCTCCCGGAAGGCGGCGGGAGATTCGATGTGGTCGAAGGCCGTGGCCCCGGTGATGAAGTTGTAGGCGCGCCAGTAGTCGTCTGTCTCCGTGCGGTGGAACAGCCCGCCTTCCAGGGTGGGGATCACCCGCAGCACCCGGCGAGTCGGATCAACGCCTTTCGCCTGATAGGCCCGCTCCACATGGCGGGTGACCAGGTCTATGTTGCGCATGACGCCCTCGGGGTCCTTGAACACGTAGGTGTTGATGCGCTGAAGCAGGTATTCCCTTTTATGCCCGTCGGGCAGGCGGTAGACCAGGTGATAGGTGGCGTTGATGTTGCCCGCGCCGATTTCGCTGTAGGAATCGAAATCGCCTTCAAAGCGGAAATGGGGCAGGAGGGGAAGAATATCGTAAGCCATGAGCGAAACTCCTTTCAATCCGGCGTGACATCGTTTCCATCATATTGTAATCTCTTTTGCGGCCCGTGGCAAGTCCTTTCCCGCGAATTTGGCCGAAGCGCTTGATATTCGGCCCTCGCCTTGCTATAATGCAATCGGAAAATAACAACACGGGCGGGAGGGATCAGCGTGTCATTCATCAGGGTTTACTGCGGGGAAACCATCGGCCCTATCAAGAAGGTCAACGGCGTGGGCCAGCCGCCCATCACCGGCGCGGCGTATTCCAGCATGGTTCACTATCTCGGCGAGGCAAACATTCCCTATTCGCGGCTGCACGACGTGGGCGGCGCCTTCGGCGGCGGCATGTACGTGGATATCCCCAATGTGTTCACGGATTTCAGCGCCGACGAGAACGACCCGGCCAGCTACACCTTCGCCTACACCGACTGGCTGATCGAGGAGCTGTTCAAATACGGCGTGGAGCCGGTCTACCGGCTGGGCGTGACCATCGAGAACGCCGTGGCACGGTACGCCAGCCCCCGCGTCTTCCCACCGAAGGATTATGAGAAGTGGGCTCGGGTGTGCGAGCACGTCATCCGCCACTACACGGAGGGCTGGGCCAACGGCTTCCGCTATCCCATCACCTACTGGGAGATCTGGAACGAGCCGGAGAACCACGTGGAGCTGAAGCACAACATGATGTGGCAGGGGAGCGCGGAGGATTACTACCGGCTCTACGAGGTGACCGCGCGGCACCTGAAGGCCTGCTTCCCGAACATCAAGATTGGCGGCTACGCCAGCTGCGGGTTCTATCACATCACGAATCCGGGCGGCGGCTCCGAACCGGCCCGCATGCGCTATTTCGTGGATTTCTTCGAGGGCTTCCTGGACTGGATCACCTCGCCGGCGCACAGCGCGCCTCTGGATTTCTTCTCCTGGCACAGCTACGCCGGCATCGAGGAGACCCGCGCCCACGCTGACTACTGCCGCAGGATGCTGGATCAGCGGGGCTTTGCGCGGGCGGAGACGCAGCTCAACGAGTGGAACCCCGCGCCCCGGGTGTTCGGCTCCCTCGAGCACGCAGCCCAGGTGGGCGGCATGCTGTGCGCCCTGCAGGACATGCCGGTGGACACCGCCATGTTCTACGACGCCCGGGTAGGCATCAGCGAATACGGCAGCCTGTTCAGCCCGGTCACCCGCACGCCCTACGCCGACTACGACGCCTTCGTGCTGTTCGGAAGGCTTCTCAGGCTGGGCGGGCAGCTGCGGGTGGAACTGGACGAGCCGGGGGTGTACGCCGTGGCGGCCACGGACGGCGCAAAGCGCGGCATGATGGCGGTGAACACCAACGAAAGGGAAGCCGCCCTGGCGCTGGAGGGCGTCGATCCGGCGAACCTGACCTGCGAGATCACCGACCGGCACCGCCGCCTGGAGAAGGCCGCCCTGGCCCGGGACGGGAAGCTGCACCTGCCCGGCTGGAGCCTGAGCTGGATCGAGTGGTGAGAGCGACAAGAGAACAGTGATTTATCACGCCTTGACATCATAGTCATGGCGTGATATTGTATTTATACAAAAATGATTATGCGTTTCGACCTGACTCCAGAGAGGAGCCTGCCTTTATGAAAAAGATCGTTCTGCTTCTGGCTGTTCTCGTGATGTGTCTCGCCGTGTCCGCTCAGGCGGCGGGCCTTTTGCTGCCTCCGTCGCTGAAGACCATTGAGGAAGAGGCCTTTATGGGCGATGAATCCATCGAGGAAATTGAGTTTCCGGTGGGTTTGGAGAGTATCGGGCCTCGGGCGTTCAAGGGTTGCGTCAATTTGTACAGCCTCAATCTCGACGCAGCCCCGAATCTGCGGACCATCGGCGAAGAGGCCTTCATGGACGATGAATTCACTTATAGAGTTATGCTTCCAGCGGGGTTGGAGACCATCGGGCCCCGTGCGTTCAAGGACTGTCCCTACTTGTATGACATTGAGTTTGAAACAGCCCCGAACCTGCGGGAAATCGGCGAAGAAGCCTTTATGAACGACGAAGAACTATATAATCTTTCCTTCTGCGAGGGTCTGGAGTGCATCGGTGCACGGGCCTTTTACGGTTGGGACGGCGGTACCATCGAGCTTCCGGCCAGCCTGCGGGAGATCGGAGACGAGGCCTTTCATCCTGATTACTACGACTTTTACGTCATTCTGGCGGAAGGCACCGAGGCCATCGACACGCTGGCCTTTCGGGATGAAAGCCTGGCGACAATCACCATTCCGGACACCGTGACGACCATCCGCGAGGACGCGCTGCTGCCCTCCACCATGATCCACTGCGTTGAAGGCTCTGCCGCCGAAGCCTACGGACTGGCCAACGGCAATCCCATGGAGATCAAACCCATGCGGGAGATGTTCTCCGTCAGCGTTGATCCGGAGACGCGGATCGTCAGCGCGAAGTTGCGGGCCATTCCGGGCTGCGCGCTGCGCATCGAGGTGCTGGACGACATGACAGGCGACCTGCTGGACACCATCCTCTATCCCATTGAGGAGACTCTGCGGGAGCAGGAGGTGAGCGTGCCCGTTGAAACCCAGCCCGAATACTACATCCTGCGGGTGACGCTGGAGGACGAAAACGGCGGCTCCGTGGGCGACGCCGTGATCCTCTCCGACTGCGTGCGTCCCTATGACCCGGAGATCGGCCCGAGCGGCACGCCCTCCGCTTTCAAGGGTCATATCATTTCCTTTGGCGACAAGGGCTTTGCCGCGCTGAAGGAGGACGTAAAGGTGCTGGAAGAGGGCGAGGCTCTTTCGGAGGGCATCCTCGCGCACTCGGAGCAGACCTTCGAGGCGGGCGACACTGTTTACTGGCCGGCAAACAACGAGCTGTTCTATGTTTCCGGCGTGACACAGAATGAGAACGGCGAAACCATCATCTATTCTTCCAGTGCGGAACCCACGCTGAGCGACTTCTACGAATACATCAGCTACCGGGGCACCTTCGACGTGGCCGACCCGGTGGCGCGGGATGAGAGCGGCACCGCCAGCGCCGGGGTCAATATCAACCGCTCGTTTGAATACGGCGACTTCTCCGCCAGCGTATCCGCTGGTGTGTCTGTGACCGTGGACTTCCGCTACAACGCCCGGCCCTTTACCACGGACTTCATTGAATTCGCAAGCTGGGTCACAATGGACGCGGACATCGGCCTGGCCTTCGAGAAGGAATACAGCTTCGACCGGGAGCTGCCGCTGATCATCCATTCCATTCCCACGGATGCGCCGGGCCTGGTCATCGACCTGGACCTGACCCTGCCCATCAGCGTCAGCGCCAAGGCAAGGGCGGAGGCGTCGGCGGGCTTCTCGGGGAAGTTGGGCTTCCGCTACGATGGCTCGTCCATGAGCGCCATCAGGGACATGACCCCCTCCTGGGACCTGAGCGTGGAGGGTGAAATCACCGGCGAGATCGGGCCCCGGGCGTCGGTGGGCATATCCTTCCTGCGGATCGTGGGGGCCAATGTGGGCGCGAGGCCGGGCATTCGCCTGGAGGCGAAAACCAGCATCGCCGAGGCCCACTCGGGCGACGAGGAGCCGGATGAGCGCCACGCCTGCGACCTGTGCTTCGACGTGCTGGTGAAGCAGTTCATCGACCTGGACGGCCGGCTGACCACGGCGGGGAGAACCCTCGGATCGAAATCCTTCCCCCTGGGGAACACCACCATCTTCGACGGCTACCTGTCCGTGCTCAACGACGAGCACAGCGTGCACGGCGGACACATCGTGCTGGGGGAGGGCAAGTGCCCAAACTACGAGTATCGGGTGGACGTGGACGTGTACGACCCGGAGGCGGAGGGCGAGATCAAGCAGGTGCGGATTTATCAGGTGATCGATCGCGTGGAGCGGGCGCTGAAGGCGGACGGTCCCGCGCCGCTGCGGACGCGTCTGTATCCCGGCGACTACATCGCGGTGACCACCGACTTCCTCGGCAACCCCATGGAGACGCCCTTCCGGGTTGTGGAATCGCCAGAGAGCATGATTCTGGATTTCATGCTGATCCCCATTGACGAAGAGCATTTCCCGGATCAGGGCTTCCGTGATTACGTGGCGGAGAAACTCGATTTGGATCAGGACCTGATTCTGAATGCCTGGGAACGCTCGCGGGTTAAGGTGCTATCCGTATTAACCCCCAATGATTGCTACAATTTCGAAGGGGTTGCGTATTTCCGCGAGCTGGAAGAATTCTATGATGGTCATTACTGTTATCCGGATGTGGACCTGAGCCGGAACGAAAAGATAACGCGGGTGCATTTGATGACCGCAAACCATGTCAATTTAGCCGGTTGTTCGCGCCTTTGGGAATTTTTGAATTATAACGCTCTGGTGAGTATTGATTTGACTGGATGCACTGAACTTCAGATGCTTCAATGTGGTTTCCGCGATCCAACGGAAGCGTTGGATCTGAGTACCCTTACCAAACTGGAAACCATATGGGCGGGTAATATCGTGAATCCGGATTTCAGCAACAACCCAAATTTGGTGCATGTCGGTTTATGGCGTTGTAGCGCCGACACTCTTGATTTGAGCAATCATAAAGCATTGGAGAGTCTGTTTATTCCCGGGGCAGAAACCGCAATTAACCATTTGGATGTAAGCGGATGTACATCGCTTCAAAGCGTGTATTGTCCAGGTTGCGGCTTAAAGAATATTGATTTGACAGGTTGTGGTTCGCTCATGGTGATTCATGTAGAAGGGAATCAACTGAGGACCCTGGATTTGACCGCCTACAATTATTCTGATCTCTGTACGATTTCTCCGGGCGGATATTATGAAATATGGGATGATTTCCGGGGCAATCCGTACCTGAAGGTGTATTTCAAAGATGGCAGCATTTACCATGACAAGGACGGCAAAGTATCCTATTGCAGCTATTGGGAGTCATGAAGCCGATTCCCGGCGCAAAGTGTTAATTGTCTGCGGAGGCGTTGACTTTCTCCCGCGCATCGGTTATACTATGCAGGTGATCCGCACGGAGCGGGCCAGAGCTATGCTCTCACAAAAGCGCGAAAGCGTGCCTGCGTCCGGCGAGACTTTGTAAGGAGGTGCAACGCAGGATGTATGCAGTCATTAAGACGGGAGGTAAGCAGTACCGTGTTCAGCAGGGCGATGTGATCTATGTCGAGAAGCTCGACGTTCAGGAAGGCGACGCCGTGAACTTCGATGTTCTGATGCTGGGCGACGAGGGCAACGTGACCATCGGCGCGCCCACTGTCAAGGGCGCCAAGGTCGAAGGCAAGGTCGTCGGCCAGGTGAAGAGCGCGAAGGTCGTCGTGTTCAAGTACAAGGCCAAGAAGAACGAGCGCAGGAAGCAGGGCCATCGTCAGCCGTATACCAAGGTTGAGATCACCGCTGTTCAGGGCTGATTATGATCAGGGTTGCCTTCTTCCGAAAGGAAGGCAGGATCGTCGGCTTTGAATCGGAAGGTCACGCCGGATACGCCGACAGCGGTTATGACATCGTCTGCGCCGCGGTCTCAGCGCTTCTCATCACCTGCGTGAACGGGCTGGAATCGGTGGTCTCCATCGAACCGACCGTCCGTCAGAATGACGAAGTGGGCTATCTGAAGGCGGAGCTTCCGGATCGCCTCGACGAAGCTCAGCTTCACGACGCGGCCATCGTGCTCTCCGTCACGGAGCAGGGGCTTCAAGCAATCGCACAGCAATATCCCGGCTTTCTCCGGGTATCAACGAAGAACAGGAGGTAGTGCACCATGATTATCATGAATTTGCAGCTGTTCGCTCATAAAAAAGGTATGTGCAGCTCCCGCAACGGCCGCGACTCCCATGCCCAGCGCCTGGGCACCAAGCGCGCCGACGGTCAGTTCGTTCTGGCTGGCAATATTCTGGTTCGTCAGCGCGGCACCGTCATCCATCCCGGCCTGAACGTGGGCATCGGCGATGACGACACGCTGTACGCCAAGATCGACGGCATCGTCAAGTTCGAGCGCAAGGACAAGAAGCGCAAGCAGGTCAGCATCTATCCGAAGGCTGAGGTTGCCGCGGACTGATTTATGCATCGAATTAACCCGCCTGGATTCGTTCCGGGCGGGTTTTTCTGATTGATACGAGGGAAAAGCATGACGATTGAGAGACTTTCAGACAGCACCGTTCGCTTTTCGAGCGTTTCCTTCGACGCCCGGCTGGTGCTCATGGACAGCGCCCAGGTGTTCCACTGGCAGGAGACGGACGGCGGCTTTGCGGGCGTGGCGGGCGGCCATGCCGCGCGGCTGATTCCCGGAGAAAACGGCTTCCTCCTGGAGGGCTGCGAGCCGGGCGACGAGGCCTTCTGGACGCGCTATTTCGACCTGGAGCGGGATTACGCCGCGCTCAGGACAGCCGCCGCCGGGTGTCCCGTGGCGCTGGAGGCGCTGGACAGGCTGCCGGGGCTTCGTGTGCTGCGGCAGCCGCCCTGGGAGGCGCTGGTGGCGTTCATCATTTCAGCCAACAACAACGTGGGCCGAATCCGCAGGATCGTGCGCGGGCTCATCGACCGGCTGGGCGAGAACGGCGCGTTCCCCGCGCCCGTGGCGCTGGCCGGGGCGGGGGAGGAGGAATTGCGGGCGCTGGGCTGCGGCTATCGCGCGCCGTTCCTCATCAAGTCGGCCCGCATGGTAGCGGATGGATTTGATCTCGACGCGATCGCGGCGCTGGGCTACGACGAGGCCCACGCCCGCCTTCTGACGTTGCCCGGCGTGGGCGACAAGGTGGCGGACTGCGTGCAGCTGTTCGGCATGGGGCAAGGAGAGGCGTTCCCGGTGGATGTGTGGATCGAGCGGGCCATGCGGCGGTGGGTGTCGCCGGAGGCGAAGGACAAGGCAGCGATCCGCCGGGCGGCCCGAGACCTGTTCGGCGAGGACGCGGGGCTGATCCAGCAGAGCCTGTTCCACTGCGTCAGGATGGGGCTGATTGGGCTGGACAGGCCAGACTGACGGTTTCGCTCAAGACATCGGCGCAACCTGATGTTGCGCGATTTCCCGAAAGAGCGCCTGTCGGTTGGTGGAGATCGCGGCGCTCTTGTGCTAATCTATCCTTGCGACGCGGCGCAAAGTCGGTATAGAGCAAAAGTGTGTTTCGTAAGGAGGGTCAGCTGTGAGTTTTGGCAGGAATCTTCAATATCTGCGCCAGCTTCACGCGAACATGACGCAGGAGGCGCTGGCGGAGAAGCTGAATGTGAGCCGTCAGACCATATCAAAGTGGGAGATCGACGCGGCCAATCCCGAGATGGACAAGGCGCTGGAGCTGTGCAGGGTTTTCAATTGCACGCTGGATAATCTCTTCAGGGAGGAGATGGACAAGCGAAGCAGCGCCTACACAAATCTTCGGGTGGAAGATGTTCCGGGATTTCGCTATGTGGAGCATACGGTCATCAGCGTCAACCCGGAGGCCGACGCCCTCGACAGGGTGTTCAGCCTCGCGAAAGCGAACGGCGTTGAGAATCCAAGGGTCGTTGGATGGGATTTTCCCCATCTGTCGATGGAGCAGATCAACGTGTTCAAGATGCACGGATACACGGCGGCATGGATTCTGCCCGACGGACTCACGCCCGAAGGACTGGAGATCAGGGAACAGGGCAGGCACAAATACGCCGCGATCCACATCGACAGGCCCTTCGACAATCCCTTTGCCACGATCCCCGGGGCGTATCACACCCTCGGAGACTATATGAGAACGAACGGCTTGAAGCACGTGGAGAACGGCGTGATTCCTTGCTTTGAGACGGCGGGCGAAAGCATGGACGTGTATTTGGCCTGCGAATAGAGCGAATGAGGCGGCGGGACCGGAGCGCTTGTTTTGCGGCTCCGGTCTCTATTTTTGCTATCTGGTAAAATGTTGGGGAAGTATTGAATAAGAACAGGACCCATAAGGCGAAAACAGGAAAAACAAGAGAATCAGGGAGATATACGGAGAAAACAAGAGAAAAAATAAGAAAACATGAAACCAAGACGAAATATGATGAAAATCAGGAGATGGCAGAATTTGCACTCAATCCCCATTTCAGCTAATATAAAGCCCGTAAGAAATTAGCACTCGACATGATTGAGTGCTAACAATCCGAAATAACACATCCGAAGGAGGATCTCATTATGAAAATCAAGCCTTTGGGCGATCGCGTTGTCATCAAGAACGTGGAAGCCGAGGAAACCACCAAGAGCGGCCTGCTGCTCACCAACGCCTCTAAGGAAAAGCCCCAGATGGCCGAAGTGCTGGCCGTTGGCCCCGGCGGCAACGTGGACGGCAAGGACATCGTGATGAACGTGGAAGTCGGCCAGAAGGTCATCTATTCCAAGTATGCCGGCACCGAAGTGAAGCTGGAGGGCGAGGAGTACATCCTGGTGCGCCAGAGCGACATTCTCGCCATCGTCGAATAAAGATTTCTTTCGCAATATATCAGGAGGTAGATTGTTATGGCTAAGCAGATTCAGTATGGCGAGGAAGCCCGCCGTTCCCTCGAGCGCGGCATCAACGCGCTGGCCGATACCGTTAAAATCACCATGGGCCCCAAGGGTCGCAACGTGGTGCTGGACAAGAAGTTCGGCGCGCCCCTCATCACCAATGACGGCGTGACCATCGCCAAGGACATCGAGCTGGAAGACGCCTTTGAGAACATGGGCGCTCAGCTGGTGAAGGAAGTCGCCACCAAGACCAACGACGTGGCCGGCGACGGCACCACCACCGCCACCCTGCTGGCTCAGGCCATCGTGCGCGAAGGCCTGAAGAACGTGGCCGCGGGCGCG
>CADARO010000059.1 GCA_902790345.1 uncultured Eubacteriales bacterium
ACAAGGACAGTAACCGCTATGAGGTGACAGGATGTGAGGTGGCTATTGACGACTTCGACCAGCTGAATGTGGTGGAGGATATTTACGCCCATCCCGAAAAGTACGAGGGAAAGGCCCTGAGCCACGAGGTCCACGTGGCGCTGAGGGAACTGGCGCTGGAGCAGGTGCGAAAGGAGAAGTATCCCCACTGTCCCTCCCGCATGGCGGCCCTGTATGTCTCGGAGACGTTCAGGGAGGCGGAGCAGTGGGCGGATTATTTCGCCGGCCTGGGCCGGCCCACCTACGGCGTGGCGAAGGTGGAGGTCAGCGGCAGATGCTACCGAGGAGACGCCTATAAGTGCTTCGACGGAACGGTTTCGCAGGCGGAAAACCTGCGGCTGGCCGAGGCGTACTGGCGGAACGGGCCCAACGAGGACGGGCGGGAGCCCATCGTCGAAATTCTGGTGGACGGGGACATAGAGGTCATTGAGATCGTGAAGGAAATGAACGCCAATATCTGAAGGAAGCCAAAAAACCGGCGCGGCCAGGGCGGTCGCGTCGGTTTTTGTATCGTTTGCGGATCAGTTCGCGGAGGCGGCGTACTCAGCCAGGATGGCCTGATACTCGCTGGATTCCACGATGCCCTGCACGAAGCTGTTCCAGTCGTCGGCGGTGATCTCGCCCATGACGTACATGGTGGCCATGGTGTCCACGTCGCTGGTCAGGGTCGCCCAGGAGGCGTTGTAGGTCTCGCTGATCAGGTTCTGGTTGGAGAAGGCCAGGCCGGTCTCGTCCAGATAGCTCACCAGGGCGGCCTTGATGTCGGTGGCGCGCTGGATGGCTTCGTCGGAGGCGCGGCTGGCGCCGGCGCGCATGAACTTGGAGGTGATCTGGTCGGCGTCAACCTTCAGGAAGATCTGGTTCCAGGCGCCCACATAGCCCTCGGTGTTGGCGGTCTTCTGCTCGTCGGTCTTCTGGCGGGTGCCGTTCTCGTCGAAGTAGAAGTGCAGGCCCTCAACGCCGTAGCTCAGGATGTTGTTGTAGCCGGGATACTGCTCCTCGGTGGCGCAGAACACCTGGAAGATCTTCTGGATCTTCTCCTCGTCGCAGGCGGAGGAGATGGCGATGCAGGAGTCGATGTCGGAGGAGTTGGCGCTGATGACGATGCCGTTGTCGCCCTGCACAGGCAGCAGGCACCAGGCCTCGTAATCATCGGGGCACACGGAGTCGAAGATGCGATTGGTCACGCGGTCAGCGGACTGGTTCCAGTTGTACCAGGCGGTGAGGAACGCCACGGAGCGGCCGCCCTTCCACTTGGAGGTCTCGCTGTTGGACAGCGCGAACTCAGGATCGATGACGCCGGCGTCATACAGGTCCTTCATCCAATCCAGGAAGTTGATGTAGTTGGGATCGAAGCAGATGTACTCGTAGTTGCCGTTCTCGTCGTAGCCCCAGTCCATCTGACCGGTGAAGGCCACGGCGAAGGCGGTGGTGCGGGCGTTGTTCATGAAGCCGCCGTAGAAGTCCAGGGCGTAGATCTTCTCGCCCTCGCCCTCGGTGGCCGCGTTGGACAGGTCGATGAGCCAGGTCTTCAGCTCATCCATGGTGGTGGGCTCCTCTTCGAAGCCGTACTTCTTCATCAGGTCACGGCGCACGGTGATGCCGCTCTGCTGGGCGACCTCAGCCTTGCTGCGGGGCAGGATGTAGATGCCGCCCTTGTAGGTGGCCTGATTCCACATGGACTGGGGCCAGCCCTTGAACACGGCGTTTTCCTCGATGAGGCCGCCATCGTACAGATAGGGGGTCAGATCCACGAACTGGCCGTTGTCGATGGCCTTGGTCAGCAGCGGATAGTAGTAGGCGCCGTCGGTCTTGTTGATCTGGATCACGTCCGGCGTGGCGCCGGCGATGATCATGGCGTTGGCCTTCTCATTGTAATCGTTGTAGTTGACCCACTGGATGTCCAGGTCCACGTCGAACATGTCTTCCCAGTACTGCTCCATGGAGCGGTTGGAGGACGGGCCGTAGCCCCAGTCGATGCCCATGACGGAGATGGTCATCCTGTCGCCTTCGGCGGAAGCCATGGCCGCGCAGCAGCCGAGCGCCAGCACCAGCGCGAGGATCAGAGACAGAGTCTTCTTCATGCGGGTTACCTCCTGAAAAAATCATTTAATTACAACGCCCGAGGGCGGGTAATCCGGGATCAGCCCTTCACCGCGCCCACCATGACGCCCTTGGCGAAGTACTTCTGCATGAACGGATAGATGCACAGGATGGGGAACACCACCACCACCAGGCTGGCCATGCGCATGACCTCCTGGGGCACCTTGTTGCGCAGGTCGTCCTGAATGTCCACCACCTCGGAGATGTCGGTGGAGAGCACGATCTTCTGCAGGTACACCTGCAGGGGCATCTTGCGGGTGTCGGTCAGATACATGATGGCGCTGAAATAGCAGTTCCAGTAGGAGACCAGGGCGAAGAGGGTGAAGGTGGCCAGCATGGCCAGGGACAGGGGCAGCACGATCTGGAAGAACATGCGCAGCGTGCCGCAGCCGTCGATCTCCGCCGCCTCCTCGATGTCGGTGGGCAGCTCGGAGAAGAAGCTCTTCATGACCATCACCGTCCAGGCTCCGCAGGCGCTGGGCAGGATGTTGGCGAACCAGCTGTTGATGAGGCCCAGGTTGCGGATGTTGATGAAATTCGGGATCATGCCCGCGCCGAACAGCATGGTGAACATGACCAGCCTGTTGATGACCTTGCCGCCGAACAGGTCGTCCTTGGAGAGCATGTAGGCCAGGCCCGCGTTGGCGCACACGTTGATGGGCGTGCCCATGAAGGTGATGAAGCAGCTGGCCCTCAGCGCGTTCAGAAAGCCGCTGCCCCGCAGGATGAGCCGATACGCCTCGGTGGACCACTTGCTGGGCCAGAGGTAGAAGGAGCCGGACACGTACACGCTGGAATCCGTGAAGGAAATGACGATGACATACAGGAAGGGGAGAATCATGGTGGCCGCGATGAGGGCCAGGATCAGGCCGATGAACACCTGATAGATGGTCTCGGAGGCCTTCATGCCCAGCCGGCCGGCCTTTTTCGGGGCTTCAATCTTTCCAACCATACCGACGCCTCCTCACATAATGCCCTTCATGCCATTGGAGGACACGATCCTGTTGGTCACGACCACCAGAATGGTGCTCACCACGGATTTGAACATGCCGATGGCCGTGGTGTAGCTGAACTGAGTGGAGCCGCTCTTGACGCCGTTCTGGTAGATGTACACCTCGAACACCTCCAGCTTTTCCTTCACCAGAGGGTTGGTCATGAGCAGCACCTGCTCGAAGTCCACCGAGATGATGGAGCCCATCTTGAGGATCAGCATCACCGCGATGGTGGGCAGGATGCAGGGCAGCGTGATGTGCAGGATGGACTGCAGCTTATTGGCGCCGTCGATGCGCGCCGCCTCGTAAAGCCCCTGATCGATGCCCGCGATGGCCGCCAGATACACGATGGAGCCCCAGCCGATGCCCTTCCAGACGGACTGGATGACGATGATTAAATAGATGATGCTCTTGTCGAACAGGAACCGGCGCGCCTTGCCCCCACCCGACACGATGATCTTGTTCACCAGGCCCTGCTCGCTGGAGAGCAGGAAGAAGGTCAGGCTGACCACGATGGTCCAGGACAGGAAGTGGGGCAGGTACACGGCGGTCTGAATGGTCTTCTTATAGGCGCCGGAGCGCACCTCGTTGAGCAGCAGCGCCAGGATGATGGGGGCGGGGAAGGTGATGAGGGAGAAGAAACTGATCTTCAGCGTGTTCCACAGCATGAGGTAGAACTTGGAGTCGTTGAACAGGCGCTGAAAGTGCTTCAGCCCCACGAACGGGCTGTGCAGCAGGCCCTTCCAGGGATCATAGTCCTCGAAGGCCATGATGAGGCTGCCCATGGGCAGGTAGTTGAAAAAGAGCAGGATCAGCATGCCCGGCAGCCCCAGCAGGTACAGCCAGGCGTGCTTTCTGACGCGCGCCCTGACGGAGGATTTCCACGACCTGTTCGCGGCGGCTGTCATACCGGACGCCTCCTTCTGATTCATATCGATAATGTAAACACAAATACATTCTACAACCTTGATTTTGCAAAGTCAATAAGCGCTCAAAGGGATTTATGGATTTTACAATAACTTTTTGTTATGAATCGACGCACAGCCCCGACGCCGCCCGGAATCGGCTGAAAAAAACCGCCCCGAACGCCGCCCATCGATTCGCGCCGGATAAAAGGGATAAAGCGATGCTAAAACGATTTCGTTAATTTTTATCAACCACATTGATTATTGCATCATGATATATTACAATGACGGCATATGGAGGTATGCTTTCATGAGCAAGCTGAAGATGAGCGACATCGCGCGGGCGGCGGGGGTTTCCACGGCCTCGGTCTCCAACGCGCTGAATCATAAAAACCGCATCAACCCGCAGAAGGCGGAGGCCATTCGCCGCCTGGCCGCGGAGATGGGCTATATTCCGGAGGCGGCGGCGCAGCGGCGCAGCCTGCGCTTCATCATATACCGAAAGCACGGCAAGGTGGTCATGGACACGGCGTTTTTCGCCCAGCTCATCGAGGGCGTGCAGGAGGAATGTCGCCGGCTGTCCTGCGATCTGCTCATCAACAAGGCCACGGCAGGGGACGATGTGGCCGCCCTGCTGGACCGGCCGGTGCTGCTGCTGGCCACGGAGATGGACGCGGGCGACCTGGCCCCCTACCGGGAGACGAAGCACCCGGTGCTGCTGCTGGACAGCGACTTCCGCCTGGAGCCCTTCTCCTCGGTGAGCATCGACAACTGCGAGGCAGGCTACCTGGCCGGGCAATACCTGCTGGGCCGGGGCCACAGGCGGGTGGGCTTCCTGGATTCGGCGCTGCCCTTCAACAACATGGCGGATCGCTACCTGGGCTTTCGGACGGCGCTGGAGGAGGCGGGCCTGACCTGCGCGGCCCGGGTGCCGCTGGAGCCCACCATGGAGGGCGCCGCCCGAGACATGGCCGCCTGGCTGGCGGGGCGGAGGGGGCTGCCCACCGCCTTCTTCGCGGGCAACGACATCATGGCCATCGGCGCGTCCCTGGCGCTGAAGCAGGCGGGGTTCGCGCTGCCCCGGGACGTGTCCATCGTGGGCATGGACGACATACCCATGTGCCTGGTGGTGGAGCCGGAGCTGACCACCATCCGCGTGGAGAAGCAGGAGCTGGGCATGATCGCGGTGGAGCGGCTGATCGGCATGATGGAGGAGAACCGGCGGGCACATCAGCGCACCCGCATCGCCGTGACGCTGATGGAGCGCCAGAGCGTGCGCACATTGTAAAGAGGAGGGAACGCGCCCGTGGAACGATTCGAGGCGACCTTTGACTCGCTGTACCGCTTTCAGGCCCCGGCCTGGTACAGGGACGCGAAATTCGGCATCTGGTCTCACTGGGGGCCCCAGAGCGTGCCCATGCAAGGCGACTGGTACGCCAAGGGCATGTACATTCAGGGCTCGCCCCAGTATGAGCACCACCTGCGCACCTACGGCCATCCTTCCGAGTTCGGCTACAAGGACATCTGCGCCCTGTGGCGGGCGGAGGCCTTCGACCCCGAGGCGCTGATGGAAAAATACGTCCGGGCCGGGGCGCGGTTCTTCGCCGCCCAGGCCATGCACCACGACAATTTCTTCAACTACGCCTCCGCCATCAACCCCATGAACAGCGTCAACGTGGGGCCGAAGAAGGACATCTGCTCCCTGTGGCAGGCGGCGGCCCGGGCGAAGGGGCTGCCCTTCGGGCTCACCGAGCACCTGGGCGCCTCCTTCACCTGGTGGCGGGTGAACAAGGGCGCGGACAAGGAGGGTCCCTGGGCGGGCGTGCCCTATGACGGGAACGATCCGGCCTGGCGCTTCTTCTACCACGACAACGCCCATTATCTCACCGACGACCCGAAGGTGAACATTCCCTGGTACGCCACCGACGAGGCCTTCCACCGGCACTGGCGGGACGTGATGTTCGAGCTGATCGACCGGTTCCAGCCCGATTTCCTCTATTCGGACGGCTCCCTGCCCTTTGGCCGGCACTGGGCCAACAAGCCCCAGCGGTGCGAGGACGACCGGGCCTACGACGTGGGGCTGGAGGTGGTGGCCAGGCTGTACAACGCCTCCATCGCCCGCCACGGTGAGAACCGGGCGCTGTATCTCCAGAAGAACCAGGGCCCGGAGATCTACCGCGTGGGCGTGTTGGACATGGAGCGCAGCGTGCTGCCGGAGGCCTCGCCCTTTCCCTGGAACACAGACACCTGCATCGGCAGCTGGTTCTACGACACCCGGGTGAAGTACAAGACGCCGGCGCAGGTCATCGAGACGCTGGTGGACATCGTGGCCAAGAACGGCTGCCTGATGCTGAACATTCCCCAGCGGCCGGACGGCTCCATCGACCGGGAGTTGGAGGACATCCTGAAGGAGCTGGGCGGCTGGTTCGACCTCTGCGGCGACGGCATCTACGGCACCCGGCCCTGGCGCGTGTGCGCCGAGGGGGAGACCCGGCCCGCGCCGAAGGAGGCAAAGACCGCCTGGACCGAGGGCGACGCCCGCTTCACCCACAAGGACGGCCGGGTGTTCGCCTTCCTGATGAACGCCAGGCCCGGCTCGGCGGCGGTGCTCAGATCCTTCGCGGACTGCGTCGTGTCGCAGGTGCGCCTGCCCGGCGCGGGCGAGCTGCCCTTCCGGCAGGCCTTCGGCGCGCTGATCGTGCGGCTGCCCGAGCGGCTGCCCACGCCCTATGTGAACATGCTTGAGATACGGGGGACGGGACTGTGAACATCTTCATTTCCTTTGAGAATCCGCGCCTGCGGCTGGGGGCGGAAAAGATCGCCGATGCCATGGAGCGGGTCGGCCAGGCGGCGCGGATCGCGGTGGCGGACGAAGCGCCCCGGCTGGGGGACGTGCTGGTGGCGGCCCGGGGGAAATCCGATGCCCTGGCGGCCATGGAGGCGGAGGAGCGGCTCCTCTACCACGCGGGAGAACCGGCGGGCGAGGCCTATCAGCTGGAGACCGTGGCCGGCGGCGGCGTGGCGGTGGCGGGCGGCGGCGAGACCGGCGCGCTGTACGGCTGCCTGGACCTGGCGGCGCGGATCGGGGCGGAGGGCGGCCTGCCGGACGAGCTGCTGGCCTACGACGCCCCGGCGTTCACGCTGCGCGGCCCCTGCGTGGGGCTGCAGAAGACCACCATCGAGCCGCCCCGGCGCACCTACGAATACCCCATCACCCCGGATCGCTTTCCCTGGTTTTACGACCGGGGCCAGTGGCTGGCGCTGCTGGACATGATGCTGGCGGATCGGGCCAACGTGCTGTATCTGTGGAGCGGGCATCCGTTTTCCTCGCTCCTGAAGCTGGAGAAATACCCCGAGGCGCTGGAGGTGACGGAGGCGGAATACGCCCTGAACCACGAGACCTTCCTGTGGCTGGCGGAGGAGTGCGACCGGCGGGGCATCTGGCTGGTGGTGAAGTTCTACAACGTCCACATTCCCCTGCCCTTCGCCCAGGCCCACGGCCTGCCCCTCATGCAGGAGAGCATCCACCCGCTGGTGCGGGATTACACCTTCGAGTGCGTTAGGCGCTTCGTGGCGGAGTATCCCAACGTGGGGCTCATGGTGTGCCTTGGGGAGGCGCTGCGAGGCGCGGACAACAAGGCCGCCTGGTTCGCGGACACCATCGTGCCCGCCCTCAAGGCCGGTGCGCGGGAGGCGGGCCTGAAGGAGGAGCCGCCCCTCATCCTGCGCGGCCACGACTGCGACCCGGCCATGGCGCTGGGCCGGGTCAACGGCGGCTACAAAAACCTCTACACCATGTGGAAATACAACGGCGAGGGCCTCACCACCCGCCTGCCCCGGGGCAAATGGCAGAAAAACCACCTGGCCCTGGCCCCTCTGGGGAAAAAGCACATCATCAACGTGCACATTCTGGCGAACCTGGAGCCCTACCGCTTCCTGAGCCCCCTCTACGTCATGCAGTGCGTTCAGGCCAGCGCGAGCCGGCTGGGCGGCGGAGGGCTGCACCTGTATCCGCTGTTCTACTGGGACTGGCCCTGGTCGCCGGACAAGGCCCAGCCGCGCCTGAGCCAGCTAGACCGGGATCGGCTATGGTTCGAGGCCTGGTTCCGCTACGCCTGGAACCCGAACCGGCCGGAGGATGCCGAGCGGCTGTACTGGACGAAGCGGGTCATGGCGCGGTATGGCCTGGACTGGGCGGACGCGGAGAAGCTGCTGGCCGCCGGGGAGGACGCCGCGCTGTGCGAGACCAAGTTCCTGGCCCGCTTCGGCATCACCGAGGGCAACCGCCAGACCATGAGCCTGGGCATGACCATGAGCCAGCTCACCAACGCCGCCCGCTACCGGCCCAACGGGGAGCTGTACGCCTCCGTGGCCCGGGTGGGGGAGACGCTGGAGGAGTACGCCGCCCGGGAGGCCCGGGGCCAGGCGCATCGGGGCGAGACGCCCCCCGTGGCGGTGGCAATGCTGCTGCGCCGGGCCGCGCGCATGAGGCGGCTGGTGGCAGCCATCGGCCCGGGCAACGGGGAGTGCGCCCGTATGAAGGGCGACATCGAGAGCGTGGCGCTGTTCACCGAGTGCATGGCCGAAAAGGTGCGGGCGGCGCTGGACGTGCTGGCCTACAAATACACCTGCGGCCCGGATCTCAGGGGCGACACGGCGCTGCTCCGCTCCGCGCTGGAGCACCTGAAAGCGTCTCTCAAAACCTATCGCGCCCTGGCCGCGCGCAATGAAAAGAGCTATCTCTTCGCCAACAGCATGCAGACCCGCCAGCGCAAGATCCCCTTCCCGGACGGCGGACTGTACGGCCACTGGCGCGCCTGCCTGCCCGAGTTCGAGCGGGAGTGCGCCGCCTTCGAGCGCAATGTGGACAGGGCCTGCCGGGGCGTTTTCCCCGCGCCGCCCCCGCCGGGCGACGCGCCGAAGCTGCCCGAGGCTGAATTCGAGCTGCTCTCCGGCGGCGAGCAATACGCCTTCGCGCCGGGGCAGTCGGCGTTTACCGACAAGGACGCGCCCATCGAGCTGTGCGCCAGCGAGCTGAATGGCCTCACCGGGGTGCGCTTCGGCATGGGGGAGGCCATCGTGACGGGCGCGAAGGTGCGGCTGCGTCTGAGTGAGCGGTCGCGGGTGCTGATCGGCTATGTGGACGACCGGGGCGTGGAGTGGCTGGCCCCGCCCAGCCTGGAGACCGACACCCACGCGGACGACCGGGGTGGCTACGCCCCCGTGCTCATTCACGCCGCCAAGGCCAAGGGCGTGAAGGCGTTCAACGTGCACGCGTTTCTGTATGACGCGGGGGACGTGACGCTGGATTTCGGCACCGGCGCGTACACGGTGGTGGGCGTCGTGCCCGAGAGCGCGCCGCTGACCCCCCGGGACGCGGGGCTGGACGCGGAGAGCCTGGCCACGCTGGACTGGCTGTATGAGGACAATGTGGGTTTTGACGGAGCCGGGAAATGATGGTATAATGAAGAAAGACGGCGCGACGCGCCACGAATAGAGAGACAGAGGAGGTTCTCATCCATGAGGGAGCTGAACATCAACAGGGGCTGGCATTTCGACAGAGGGCCCTTCGACGTGGCCCGGCGCATGCGCGGCGATTTGGGCCGGCTGGTGGACCTGCCCCATGACTACATGATCGAGAACGACGTGAGCGCGGACGCCCCCGCCGGCGGCGCCAGCGGCTACTACACCGCGGGCGTGGCGCATTACGTCAGATCCGTGTTCATCCCCGCCGAGTGGGAGAAGGAGCGCGTCTATCTGCGCTTCGACGGCGCCATGATGAACGCCACGGTGGAGGTGAACGGCGCCAAGGCCACGCTGCATCACTACGGCTATTCCCCCTTCGAGACCGACATCACCCAGCTGGTGTATCCCGGCAGTGACAACCGCGTCGTGGTCACGGTGAATCCCAGCATGCAGCCCAACTCCCGCTGGTATTCCGGCGCGGGCCTGTTCCGGCAGGTGACGCTGGTTCACACGCCGGAGGTGCACATCGCCGGCGACGGCATCTTCGCCTGGACGAAGACCATCGACTACGCCCCCGACGGCGCGCCGGAGACCGCCGTGATCGCCGTGCAGGCAGACATCCGCAACGACACCGCGGCCAACCGGGTGGCGGAGGTGACCTGCCGCCTCACCCGGGAGGGCTGCGACGAGACCCTGGCCGCCGGCCGGGCGAAGGTGCAGATTCCGGCCCTGTCTCAGGCCACGGCGTACATGACCATGACCCTGGACAAGCCCGAGCTGTGGAGCGCGGAGACCCCCTCGCTGTACCGGGTCCACGTGACGGCGAAGAACGTGGGTCATTTCAAGACCCATCTGACACCCTGCGGCGAGGCCACGGAGGACGCGGACAGCGTGCTCTTCGGCATCCGCACCGTCACGGCGGACGTGCGCCATGGCCTTCGGATCAACGGCCGGCCGGTGAAGCTGCGGGGCGGCTGCCTGCATCATGACAACGGCGTCATCGGCGTGGCGAGCCTGTTCGACGCGGAATACCGCAAGGTGAAGAAGCTGAAGGAGAGCGGCTACAACGCCGTGCGCACCACCCACAACCCGCCCTCCGCCGCCCTCATCGAGGCCTGCGACCGGCTGGGCCTGTACGTGTTCGACGAGGCCTTCGACGCCTGGGGCATGGGCAAGCAGCCCGGCGACTACAACCAGTATTTCGCCACCGACTGGCAGGCGGACCTGACCGCCTTCGTGCGCCGGGATCGCAGCCATCCCTGCGTCATCATCTGGTCCACGGGCAATGAGATCACCGAGCGGGCCGGCCTGGGCGACGGCTACGTGGTGGCCCGGAAGCTGGCGGAGGCCATCCACGCCCTGGATCCCAGCCGCCCCGTGTCCAACGCCATCTGCTCCTTCTGGAACGGGCTGGACGACGACCAGCAGGAGGCGCAGCTGCGCCGCTGGCAGCAGGCCCGGGCCGGAAACCTGCAGAACGCCAACTTTGACGGCGAGGATCTGGTTTGGGAGGATCTCACGGAGGCCTTCGCCAACGGCCTGGACATCGTGGGCTACAACTACCTGGAGGACAAGTACGCGCGGGATCATGAGCTGTTCCCGGAGCGGGTGATCCTGGGCTCGGAGAACTTCCCCAAGGAGATCGGCCAGCACTGGCCCATGATCGAGAAGACCCCCTGGATCATCGGCGATTTCACCTGGACGGCCTGGGACTATATCGGCGAGGCCGGCATCGGCAAGAGCGCCTTCTTCGCCCCGGAGGAGCTGGAGGAAAAGCGCGACAGCGTGCAGTCCCACATGGGCTCCGATTTCCCCTGGCGTCTGGCCAACGACGCGGACTTCGACATCACCGGCCAGATTCTCACCCAGGGCGTCTATCGCCGGGTGGTCTGGCACAGCGGCGAGACCGCGCTGTTCTCCTATGATCCCGCCGACTTCGGCAAGACGGAGGTCATCACCCGCTGGGGCTTCACCGCCGCCCGGGACTGCTGGACCTGGCCGGGCCAGGAGGGCGCGAAGGTGGGCGTGGCGGTGTTCAGCGAGGCGCAGGAAGTGGCGCTGTACCTGAACGGCCAGCTCCTTGAACGGCAGAAGGCGGGAGAGAAGACCGTGCCCGAGCTGCCGCTGAGCTTCCTCTTCGAGACCACCTATCAGCCCGGCACCCTGGAGGCCGTGAGCTACACGGAGGGCAAAGAGGTGTCCCGCGCGGCGCTGACCACCGTAGGCGCGCCCTCACGGGTGGCGCTGATTCCGGACAAGGAGACTCTCTCCGCAGATGGCGGCTCCCTGGCCTATGTGCGGGTGGAGATTCAGGACGCGGAAGGCCGGGTGGTGCCGGACGCGGCGTTCGACCTCACCGCCGCCGTCGCCGGCGCGGGCAGCCTCATGGGCTTCGGCTCCGGCAATCCCATCACCGCCGAGAACTACACCGGCGGCCGGTTCGCCAGCTATCGCGGCCGGGCGCTGGCCGTGGTGCGCGGAGGCTGGGAGAAGGGCGAGGCGCGCCTCACCGTGGACGCCGGCCAGCTGGGCAAGGCGGAGATCGTCATTCCCGTGGAATAAAATCACTTCATACACAAACGAAACCGGGCTGGCCGCTTAAACCACGGCCAGCCCGGTTTTCACTGTTTCATCTGTCACGCGCCCTGCTTCGGCGGCAGCGCCTTCAAGAGCCACAGCACGTAGCCCACGCCCAGCACGACGATCTCCGCCAGGTTGACGATCAGCTGGACCTGGGGCGTCAGGCCGTTCGGCCTGCCGAGGACAGACAGCATGTTGTTCGCGGAGTGGAACAGGATGCAGGGAATGATGCTCCCGCCCCGATACACGATCAGCACCATTATGAAGCCAATCGCCACGGCGAACAGGATCTGCACCAGCGTGTCGCCCAGGGGCTTGCCGCCGGCCAGGTTCACGATGTGCCCCAGGCCGAAGGTGATGGAGCTCACGATCACGGCGGAGCGGACGTCGGTCTTCGCCATGGCCCGGAACAGCAGACCCCGGAAGATGACCTCCTCCAGGAAGCCCACGCACAGCATGCTCAGCACGCAACAGACCGTGTCCGCCGCTGTTGGCCCTCCCTGGACGCCGCTGACGATGTGCAGCAGGGCGATGAGCGCCAGCGGCACGAAGAACAGGAAGCGCCAGGCGGGTAACTCCGGCGCGCGGAAGTCGTATTTCTCCTTCAGGCTGTTTTTGCTGATCCAGGCCCACAGCACGCCGCACATAACCAGGTGAATGGCCAGCGTGACCGATTTCATCACGCCGACGGCCTCGGACAGGCTGTCGCCGATCATGCTCAGCACCACGTAGGCCGCGATCCAAATCAGCGCAAAAGTCAATTCATTTTTCCTGTAGAGCTCATTCATCGTCTTCATGGCTTTCTCCTCTGTATTTTTCCATCATGCCCTCGGGGAACGTCACGCCCGGATACTCTTTCCGGAGCGTGTTATCGTCCGCCTCGATCACGTCGGTGTTTTCCTCGTCGATCATTTCGCTGAGCTGATCGATCTGGTTGGCGGTGCGGTA
>CADARO010000060.1 GCA_902790345.1 uncultured Eubacteriales bacterium
TGGAGGTGGTGATGAGCACCTCCTCCGGCGCGATGTCCTGATGGAAGTCTTCCTTCCAGGCGGCGCGGATGGCGTCGATCAGCTCCGGGTCGCCCTTGGGGTCGCCGTAGCGGGTGTAGCCGGCGTGGGCGTCGGCGCAGGCGGCGTCGATGATCCGGGGGTCGGTGATGATGTCGGTGTCGCCGATGGACAGGTCGATCACGTCCGGGTATCGGCGCAGGGCCTCGGTATCCAGGGAAAGGCCGCTCTGGCAGTCGGCGTATCGCCGGGCAATGTATCGCCGCATATTCATGCCTCCTGTACAAAGGGAATGACCGTGCTTCCGTTTTCGATCACGTAGAGTTCTTTTCCATCCAGATCGGCGGCCGCCAGCAGGTCCTCCATGTTGTTGAACGCCTTCATGCCCATGGGGGCCACCTCCCGGGCGGGGATGTCGGTGAGCAGCAGGATGTTGTAGCGCCGGGCCTGCTCGCAGTTGAGGAAGAAGATGTAGCCCGGAATGGTGAAGTGGTTGCGCAGCCGATCCTCGATGGTGCCGTCCGTCAGGTTTTTGATCCAGTCGAAGTACTCCGACGGGCCGCCGCCGTCCCGGGCCTCGATGATGAGGATCAGCGTGCCGCCGTTTTTCAGGCCGGACTCCACGTTGTCGATGGTCTTGGTGCCCTGATACAGCGACATGTCCTTGGGGTAGCCGCCGCAGCTGGCGATGATGGCGTCCGCTTTGCGGGGCACAGGCACCCGGTAGATGGAGTCCACCGCCCGGCAGGCCGCCTGCCAGCTGGTCAGGTAGTGCCCGGCGTAGATTGCCGCCAGCTTCATCTCCGCGTTCATCACCAGATTGATCATGAACAGGCTGGGCATGAGAGCCGCCGCCTCGCACATGTCGTCGTTCAGGGGGTTGTCGGTGAGCTTGCCGTTGCCGATGCGGGGGTTGCTGCGCAGCGCGTTGGGGTCCAGGGAAAAGGCGTGGTTGTGCTTGATGGTCTCCATGCCGCTGATGCCCGGCAGGATGCTCTTGCGCCCGCCGCCGAACCCGGCCATCACGTGGTGCACGCAGGCCCCCAGGCAGATCACCCGGTCTGCCCGGGCGGCGATGGGATTCACATAGACCGGCGTGCCGTGGGGCGTGGTGCCCAGATACGTCAGATCCTTCGCCAGGCAGTCGTGATTCACCACCCGCACCGTGTCGTACACCGGGTCGGTCACCAGGGTGCGCAGTTCTTTTTCGTTGCCGCCGTCGTGGGTGCCATTGGCCACCAGGATGGTGACGTCCTCCGGCTTCACGCCGCAGACCCCGTACAGGTAGTCCAGCAGCGGCGGTATCACCTTGTCCTGCCGCATCCAGAAGCGGCTCATGTCGCTGATGACCAGGCAGACGCTGTCGCCGGGCCGCACGTATTGAGACAGGGGCAGGCTGTCGATGGGCGTTTCCACCGCCTCTTTGAGCGCCGCTCCGATGTCCTCAATGGCGGGCACGCGGTTGCCGCGCAGCTCGCCCAGGATGTGCGTTTCGTCCAGCGAAGCGGACACGGTGCCGCTGCCGTATCGGAAGGTGTAGGTTTTCATAGATCGGCCTCCGTGATGGGGAGATGTCCCCGCCTATTTTACCAGAATCATCGGGCATTGTCCATCGCCCCGGTCAGCGCCACGTCCACCCCCAGGCCCTTCAGCCGGGCCCAGAAATCCGGCAGGCTCTTGCGCACCGCCTCCGCGCCGTCGATTTCGCCGCCGGTTAGGACGCACAACACCGACAGCGCCATGGCGACGCGGTGATCGCCGTGGCTGGACAGGGGTGTTTCCGGCGCGTGAAGCCGGCCGGCATGAACGACGACGCGGTTTTCGTGGATGTCCGTTTGAATCCCGAACTTGGCCAGCTCCGTCGCCATGGCCCCGCCCCGGTCGCTCTCCTTGAAGCGCAGCCGCCGGGTGCCGGTGAAGGCCGCGCCGTGTTTCGCGGCGGCCAGGGCAAACAGCACCGGTGCCAGATCCGGGCAGTCCGACACGTCCAGCATGGGTGCGCCGGCGGCGAGCCGGGGGAAATAGTCGCGGTACACCTGATCGCCCTGTGAGCTGTCCACGCTGAGGCCGGTGACGCGCACCCGGCCTCCCAGGCAGTTCAGCGCCTCAAAGACGGCGGCGTTGGAGTAATCGCCCTCCACGGCCGCGTCCACCGGCGTGTAGCTCGCGCCCCCCGGCACCCGCAGGGTCAGCTCATCCGCCCACCCGGCGTTCACGCCGAACATGGAGAGCGCCCGCAGCGTCATGTGGATGTAGGGGCGGCTTTCCACCGGCGGGATGAGGCGGAGGAGGCTGTCTCCGGGCAGCAGGGGCAGGGCGAACAGCAGCCCGCTGACAAACTGGCTGCTCACGTCGCCGTTCACCGCGTATTCGCCCGGCGTCAGCGCGCCCTCCAGGCGCACCTCGTTCGCGCCGCGCCGGAAGGAAAGCCCCCGCTGGCGGCAGATGTCCTCAAACACAGAGAGAGGCCGTTTCATCAGCGCCTCGCCGCCCGTCAGCCGCATGGGCCGCCCGCCCAGCAGGCACAGAGGGATCATGAAGCGCAGCGTGCTGCCGCTCTCCCGGCAGGGGAGCGACGCGGACGCGGCCCCAAAGGGATCGAAGCCGGTCACGCGGACGTTGTCCTTTTCCCAGCGGATCACCGCGCCCAGGGCGGAAAGGCAGTCGACGGTGGCCAGTATGTCCTCCGACCGGTCCGCTTCCAGAACGCCCCGGGCCAGCCCCGGGCGAATGACCGCCCTCACGCCCGGCCTCCCGCCCGGCTTTGGGCCGCGCCGTGTATGATAAACTCTTTCATTTATGTCACTCGCTTTTCAAGGCTCAGCGCCGTCTCCTCGGCGGTGGCGGCGGTGGAAATGATCTCGTCTGCCGCGGCCCGGTAGAGGGGCGCCCGTTCCCGATAGAGCCGCCGCACCTTCTCCCAGGTGTCGCCCAGAGGCCGGTCCGGCGTGGGCGTCAGCTGCTCCAGGGGCCGATCCAGCAGATACAGGCGGCCGTTCTGGCGCAGCGCCTCCACGTTTTCCCCGCGCAGGATGGAGCCGCCTCCCGTGGCCACGATCTGACCGTCGGTTTTCGCGATTTCGGCGATGACCTCGCTCTCCAGCCGGCGAAAGCCCGCCTCGCCGAAGCGGGCGAAGATTTCCGAAATGGCCATGCCGGCCCTCCGGGCGACGCGCTCGTCCACCCCCGCCACGGGCCGGCCCAGCCTCCGCCCCAGCAGCCGCGCCACGGTGGATTTCCCGCTGCCCGGCATGCCGATCAAGACCACGTTCTCCGTCCGGCGAAGGATTCTTTCATAGATTTCATCCGTCAGGCCTTCGGGAAAGCGGGTGTCGCGGATGAGCTCCGCCGATCGCGCCGCCTGCGCCGCCAGCATATACAGCCCGCCTTCCGCCGGAATACCCGCCGCCCGGGCCGAGAGCACCAGCCGGCTGCGCAGCGGTTCGCAATTCATGTCGATCACGCCGGCGAGATTTTTGAACGCCTCCGTCGGGACGGGCATGCCGCGCGAGTCCGCGTTGATGATGATTTCCACATCGCCGCGACGAAGCGCCATGTCCACCCGGGCCGCGCCAAGTGTCCGCGCCGTGTACAGCGCGGTTTTGGCGGCTTCACCCGAGCCCAGAACGAGCACGTTTTTTCCGCTCAGGTCAAGGCCCGTTCGCCGGAGGAGGGCGGCGAACCCGTGACGCTCTGTGTTGTAGCCGCAGAGCCGGCCCTCCTGGCCCACGACGGTGTTCACCGCGCCGATCTGGCGGGCCGCCTCGCTGATCCAGTCGAGGCGGGGCATGATCGCCTGGCGGTATGGATCGGACACCAGAAGGCCCCGAAAGGAACGCGCCGACAGAAAGGCGTCCAGCGCCTCCGGCGCGATCTCCGCCAATTCAAAGGCCTCGCCGGGAACGGCCTGGCAAACCTGCTGAAAAACGCTGTGGGGCGGAAGCGCCCCGAGGCAGCCCACCGTCACGCGCCGTCGCCTCCCAGCCAGTCTGTGCCGTAGCGCTGGGCCAGCAGGTCGCACAGCGCCAGCGCAACCATACTGTCCACCGCCACTCGCGCCCGATGGGCGACGCAGGGATCGTGCCGCCCGCCGACGCTGATCGTCTCCTCCCGGCCGGAGGCCAGGTTCACTGTGTCCTGGGTCTGCCGGATGGAGGGGGTGGGCTTCACGGCGCAGCGCGCCAGCAGCGGCATGCCGTTGGAGACGCCGCCGTTGACGCCGCCGTTGTTGTTGGTGGCGGTGACCACGCGGCCATCCGCCAGCCGGAAGGGGTCGTTGGCCTGGCTGCCCGTCATGTCCGCCAGGGCGAAGCCCGCCCCGAATTCCACGCCCTTCACGGCGGGAATGGAGAACAGGGCGTGGGCCAGCACGCCCTCCACGGTGTCGAACCAGGGCTCGCCCACCCCGGCGGGCAGGCCCAGCACGGCGGTCTCCAGCACGCCGCCCACGCTGTCGCCCCGGGCCGAGGCGGCCAGGATGGCCCGGCGCATGGCTTCGCCCTTCTGCTCGTCCAGCACGGCGAAGTCCAGCCCGTTCAGCCGGGCGATGTCGGCGGCATAGTCGCCGAAGGGCGCGTCGCACACGCCGGCGCAGCGGGCGATGTGGGTGCCCAGCAGCACGCCCCGCCGCCGGAGGGCCGGGATGACCACAGCCCCGGCCGCCACCAGCGCCGCCGTGATCCGGCCGCTGAAATGGCCGCCGCCCCGAAAGTCCTCAAAGCCGTGGTATTTTTCGTGGGCGGTGTAGTCCGCGTGGCCGGGGCGCAGGGGGCCCGGGGCGTAATCTCCGCTGTGGGCGTCGCCGTTGGGAATGAGGATGGTCAGGGGCGTGCCGGTGGTTTTGCCCAGAAACACGCCGCTGACATGCCTCCCCAGGGGCGGCGCAGGGCCAGCTGGCCGGCGATGAACCCCTCGTCCACCGGGATGCCCGGGGCCAGGCCGTCGATCACCGCGCCGATTTCCGGGCCGTGGCTCTCGCCGAACAGCGTCACCGAGACGCTTTGTCCAAATGTGTTCTTCAAGCCTCATCCGCCTCCTTCGTCATGAGGCGGCGCTGATAGGCCTTGGAAACCTCCATCACCTGCCGCAGAAACTGGACATACAGCTCCCGCAGCTCATCATTATTTATATAGGATAGGTTCCGCTCGATGACCACCCGCTCCTGGGCGGCGTCCAGTATGGGCAGGCCCTTCTCCCGCTTGTAGGCGGCGATGTCCCGAACGGCCTCCATCCGCTTCATAAACAGCCGGGCCATGTCCCGGTCCACCTCGCCGATGACCTTCCTCGCCGCCTGGAGCCGATCCTCGTCCATGTTCGCGCCTCCCATGCCCTGATGAAATAAAAAAAGCATACACCCAACGGCAGGTCCTGTCAATCCGGATTCGGGAAAATCTGCGCCGCGCGAAAGGGGAATTGACAAGGAATTGACGATGTTGTACACTAGCCATGTCGAGAAAAACGCGGCCGGTTCCCACCGCTCCGAAGCGGCCGCGCGGACAACAGCTACAGGAAAAGGAGATCGCCCATGAAATACATGCATTCCGAATGGCAGGCGCGCCTTCGCCACTGGCAGGAGACCCTGCGCCAGGACCTCTACCTGCCCCTGGGCCCTATTGACGTGGAGACCTTCACCACCATGGATCACCTGACCCCCGAGGAGGCCATGAAGGGCAGCTTCGCCCCCATGGCGCCCGGCACCGCCTGGGGCCACAGCTATGAATACTGCTGGATGCGCGGCAAAGTGGTGCTGCCCGAGGCGGCGGCGGGCAAGCGCATCGTGGCCGACCTGAACACCGGCGGCGAGACCACCCTGTTCGTCAACGGCAAGTCCTTCGGCACCTACCGCGCCGGCTGGGTGTCGGTGCCCCATCACTTCATCGAGGACAACGTGCTCTCCATCTGCGGCAAGGCGGGGGAGACCTTCGACCTGCTGCTGGAGGCCTATGCTGGCCACTTCTACCCCGAAAGCCCTCTGGGCGGCTGCGCCACCGGCCCCGTGCTGCCCGGCGCGTACACCGACCCGAAGACCGAGGGCCAGCGGGTGACCCTGGGCAACATGACCTTCGGCATCTGGAACGAGGACGCCTATCAGCTGTACATGGACCTGGACACCCTGCGCCTGCTGGGCGACCAGCTGGACCCGGAGAGCCTGCGGGCGGACAAGATCGCCGAGGCGCTGGAGAAGGCCACCCTCATCGCCGACTTCGAGCAGCCGCTGGAGGAGCGCGTCGCCAGCTACAGGGCCGCCCGCGAGGCATTGAAGCCCGCGCTGGAGGCCGTCAACGGCAGCACCGCGCCGGTGTTTTACGCCGTGGGCAACGCCCATCTGGATCTGGCCTGGCTGTGGCCCATGGCGGAGACCCACAGGAAGACCTCCCGCACCTTCGCGGCCCAGCTGCGTTTGATCGACGAATACCCGGACTACAAGTACATCCAGAGCCAGCCCGCCGCCTACGTGATGTGCCGCGAGCACTATCCCGAGCTGTACGAGCGCATCCGGGCTGCCATCAAAAAGGGCCAGTGGATCGCGGAGGGCGCCATGTGGGTGGAGCCGGACACCAACATGACCAGCGGCGAGTCGCTGGTGCGCCAGGTGCTGCACGGCAAGCGGTTCTACAAGGACGAGCTGGGCGTGGATTCGGTGGTGCTGTGGCTGCCGGACACCTTCGGCTATTCCGCCGCCTTGCCCCAGATCCTCAGAAAGACCGGCGTCAAGTACCTGGTGACCCAGAAGATCTTCTGGTCCTACAATGAAGGCGACCAGTTCCCCTATCACTACTTCACCTGGCAGGGCGCGGACGGCTCTCAGATCGACAGCTTCCTGCCCACCAATTACACCTACCGCACCGACCCCAAGGAAATCTGCGAAACCTGGAAAAAGCGGGTGCAGAAGCGAGGCCTGGACGCCTTCCTGCTGCCCTTCGGCTATGGCGATGGCGGCGGCGGCCCCAGCCGGGATTACATCGAGTACCTGGAGCGCGAGAAGGACCTGGAGGGCATGCCCCGGATCAAGCAGGCGTCTCCCACCGAGTTCTTCCAGGACATGGAGGCGGCGGGCGGCCCTCAGCACACCTATGTGGGCGAATTGTACTTCTCCGCCCATCGGGGCGTGTTCACCTCCCAGGCGGCCATCAAGAAGGGCAACCGCAAGGCAGAGCTGGCCTTGCGGGAGGCCGAGATGTGGGGAACCATGGCCATGCTGAAGGGCGCTGAGTATCCCCTGTCCCGCATGGACGCGGCCTGGAAAAAGCTGCTGCTGAACCAGTTCCACGACATCCTGCCCGGCTCCTCCATCGCGAAGGTGTACGAGGACGCCCGGCGGGATCACCGCTGGATCATCGGCGAGGCCAACGAGGTCAAGGACGGCGCGCTGGCGGCCCTGGCTCAGGGCGAGGGCGTGACGGTGTTCAACTCCCTGTCCTTTGAGCGCAAGGCGCTGGTGTGCCTGCCGGATGAATTCAAGAACGGCGCGGAAACGCCGGACGGCGTGAAGGTGCCGGTGCAGCCCATCGAGGGCGGCGCGCTGGCGCTGGTGACCCTGCCTCCCTGCGGCGCGGTGTCGCTGAAACCCGCCAAGGATGAGGCGGCCGAGGCGGCGGTGTGCGCGTATCTCACGGAGAGTGGCGCGGTGATCGAAAACGCCGTCGTTCGCGCCGAGCTGAACAAGCGGGGCGAGGTCATCTCCTTCATCGACAAGGCCACGGGCCGCGAGTTCGCCGCCGGGCCGATGAACAGGCTCCTGGCCTACAAGGACGTGCCGCGCCTGTTCGACGCCTGGGACATCGACTCCAACTACATCCAGCAGCCGGTGGCGCTGGAGGAGCCGGTGGAATTAACCATCAAGGAAGAAAAAGGCCTGCGGGCCGTGCTGCGCGTGAAGCGCCAGGTGATGAACTCCGCCTTTGAGCAGGACATCGTGCTGAAAGCGGACAGCCGCCGGCTGGACTTCGAGACCCATGTGGACTGGCACGAGCTGCATCGGCTCCTCAAGGTCAGCTTCCCGGTGGACGTGAAGGCCACGGAGGGCATCAACGAGATCCAGTTCGGCTACATGACGCGGCCGACGCACCGCTCCCGCCTGTACGACAGCGACCGCTTCGAGGTGTGCAACCAGCGCTACAGCGCCCTGTGCGACCAGAGCCACGGCGCGGCGGTGCTGAACGACTGCAAGTACGGCATCAGCATGAACGGCAACGCCATGGAGCTGACCCTGCTGCGGGCGGCGGCCTCGCCCGAGATGCGGGCCGACAACGGCGAGCACATCTTCACCTACGCCTTCACGGCGTGGGAGGGCAGCTTCCTGGAGAGCCCGGTGGTGAAGGAGGCCTACGACCTGAACGTGCCCGCCCAGGTGGCGAAGGGCGCCTGCCCGGCGTTCAGCGCCTTCAGCGTGGACGCGGAGAACGTGTTCATCGACACGGTGAAGCCCGCCGAGGACGGCAGCAATGATGTGATCCTGCGCCTGTACGAGGCCAAGAGGGCGGACACCAACTGCGCGCTGAAGCTGAACGTGCCCGCGGGCAGGGTTTGGCTGTGCGACATGCTGGAAAACAAAGAGGAAGAACTGGCCGTGGAGAACGGCGACGTGAAGCTGCATTTCGGCACCTTCGAGGTGAAGACGCTGCGCGTCGAAAAGCGCGGCTGAGCGACTGAAAGAGCATAACCCCACGCGGCCGCGCCGCGCGCTGATCCCCCATGCGGGGAAAAGACGCGCGGCGCGGCATTTTTTATTATAAACTGGAAAAAAATGCTAGACAACGTGAATTACCCGGTGATATAATAATTCAGACTGTATTTTATAAGCCCGAATAGGGCTGAAACAGAATCATTCTGCCTGAATTCATTCCGAGAGGAGACCTGGGACATGAGTAGGAAGAACTGGTTGAGACAGGGTCTGTGTCTGCTGGCCGCGCTGGCCGTGCTGCTCTGCGGCGCGATGGCGCTGGCGGAGGGGCAGACGCTGACCGCGCCCACGTTCACCGCGGCTGACGCGGTGGATCGCGGCGAGTTCCTCGAAATCGCCATAACCAACGCGGCGGACGACGTCTGGTATGAAGCGTCGGTGTATTACGAGGGCGAGAACTGCAACGACGACGTCTGGTTTGGCTGGAATGGGGAGACCATTCTGCTGCCCACGGCGAATCTGCCGGCGGGCCGGACGTATGAGCTGTGCGTGGACGCCTGCGGCGACGATGACGCGCGCGCCAGCGCCACGGCCAGCTTTGCCGTGAACGAGCCCCAGGCTGAGACACATGAAGTGTTCCTGCGCCTGAACAGGATGCAGGTGCTCACCAAGGAGCTCATCACCGTGTCCGCCTACGCGCCCGGCGCGACCGCGGTGCGCGTCTATGCCGAGGACGGCTGGGATTGGTACGCGAACGGCGACAGCCTTGTAGAGATATGTGACGATGGCCATCCCGGGGAATGGGATTTCATGGCCGCGGCCTGCTATGGCGACCCGGAGAATGAAAACGACTGGGACGAGCCCTGCGAGCCGGCGCACCTGAGCGTCACCGCGCCGAACGGGCCGCTGGCTCCCGTGGATCTGATCTTTGACTCCGTGATCGAACCCGGGGAGGACTTCACCATCACCTTCTCTCCGGTGGAAAACGCCACGGAATACTGGTTTGAAATCTACGATCAATATTACTTCGATGATGGCGCCATCGTCCTCAGCGACTGGTGGGATGACGGCGCGCCGCACACCTATACGCTGACGGCCGATCAGCTCACGCCCGGTCATGGCTATGGCATTCATGCCTGCGCCGCGGCGTATGGCTACGACAACAGCGACGTGGGCACCGGCTTTGTGGTGCTGCCCGAGGAAACGGACGGCGACATCCGGATTTTCTTCAACGAAGGCGCGGGCGACCGCACGTACCTGGTCAACGAGGAAATCCAGGTCGCCGTGACCGCGCCCGCCAACGCCACCGGCATCCTGCTGTTCCAGAACTGCGACGCAATAGCCTTCTCAAGGAACACCGTGGCGTTTGAAACCATGAGCTTCGTTCCGACCAGGCTCGTGTATATGGCAAAGTACACCACGGACGAATTCGACGAGGACACCGAGTGGTGGAAGGACGTGACCTGGGCGGGCTGCTCGGCTCCCTCCATCCTCACCATCCATTCCCGCGGCTCGCTGTCCGCGCCTGCCGCCAGCATGGCGAACGGGGAAGTGCCCCGGGGCCAGCTGGCCGAGGTGATCATCGGCAACATGGCCGAGTACCTCGACGCCAACGCGGACGACGACATCGAGATCACCGTCACGCCGCACAGGGGCGACCGCGAGTGGTATTACGACTTCCGCGGCCACTGGTACAGCGGCAACAGCGTCTTCGTGCCCACCGCCGGCCTGGAGGCGGGCCAGACCTATGACCTGAAGGTGGAACCCGCTGTGGTGGGCTGGCAATGCGAGCCCACGGAGCTGAGCTTCACCGTGACCGAGCCCGACAGCCAGGATCATCAGGTGTATCTGAACCTGGACAAGACCGAGGTCGTGACGCGCGAGAATTATACCGTCTCCGTGTACGCCCCCGGCGCCGCCGCCTTCCGCCTCTATTGGAGCGACAACGGCGGGGAAAGCTGGAACGAGGATCAGTATGCGGATGGCAGCGGCATGTCCTGGACCTGGGACAACGACCGGCCCATGGAGCTGGATTACGCCGTGCGCGCCTGCTACGGCGATCCGGACAATGAAGAGGACTGGGACGAGCTGACAGACAGCGTGCACATCTCCGTCACCGCGCCCAACGGCAGGCTGGACGACGCCCATGTGACGCTGAGCACCCGCGCGCTGAACGTGGGCGAGTCGCTGGACGTGACCATCGGCTATGTTCAGTTCGGCCAGCACTGCTGGATCGACCTGTGCGACAACGACATCTACGAGGGCGACGACTGCGTCTATCACGAGGACATCGGCCACATCACCGACACCCATACCGAGACGATTCCGGCGGAATACTTTGAGGCCGGCCACGCCTACAAGGTCTGGGTGCACGTGAACGGCGAGGCGGGCTACGAGACCAGCGATGTCTTTGAAAGCCTGATCGTGGTTCCCCAGGCGCTCTCCGAGAACATCACCCTGACCGTCAACGGCGAGACCGAGCACACGGAGGTTCTGATCAATCAGTTCTTCCCGGTTTGCATCGTGGCGCCTGAAAACGCCACCGGCGTCTATGCCACCAACGGCAGCGACTTCATGTGGAATGCTGACCACGAGCAGACCGCCCGTTGGTACACCGGCGGGGAAGGCCCGGACGCCTTCATCGCGCGCTACACCACCGACGACATCGATCCCGACGCTGAGTGGTGGAAGACCTGCGAATGGGCGGGCTATTCCAACGTGGTTACCGTGGACGCCGGCGCCTACGGCGACATGACCGCGCCTGAGCTGGACATGCCCGAGGGCGACGTGACCCGCGGCGACATGCTGACAGTGGGCATTCTGAACGCCGACGCCTACCATGACGGCGGCTACGAGGACTTCGGCATCAACGCCGCGGCTCATGACGGCGACGAGCTCGTCGCCGGCTGGTACGACTGGAACGGCGAGAACGTGATGATCCCCACCGCCAATCTGCAGCCGGGCGAGTACACCCTGTATGTGGACGCCTGGGCCGCCGGCTGGCGAAACGGCCGCACCGAGACCACCTTCACCGTGGCCGAGCCCGAGATCGGCGAGGATCATCCCATCTATCTGACCATTGACCGCACGGAGGCGCTGACTCGTGAAAACCGCGCGGTTTCCGTCTACGCCCCCGGCGCGACGGCCTTCCGCCTGTATGGCAACGGGGAGGAGCGCGAATACAGGGAAGGCGAGAGCGATGTGATCGACTGGTACACCGGCGATCATCCCGAGGAGCTCGACTTCACCGTGCGCGCCTGCTACGGCGACCCGGAGAATGAAGAGGATTGGGGCGAGCCCAGCCAGAGCGTGCATCTGAGCGTCACCGCGCCCTATGGCCGTCTGAACGATGTGACCGCCACCCTGAGCGCCGCGGCGCTGAATCCCGGCGAGGACCTGACGATCACGGTCCACGAAGTGGAAAACGCCACGGAATACTGGTTCGACGTGCACGACAACGACGCCACGGAGAACAATGAGGTGGCGAACCGCGATGCGCGGCAGCCCTTCGAGGCCACCATATCCGGCGCCGACCTGACGCCCGGCCATGCTTACACGGTGTGGGTGCATGCCCATGGCGCCCCGGGGTATGAGACCACCGACACGCGCTACGCCTTCATGGTGTGGCCCGAGGAGACCACCGAGGGCTTCACGCTGTATGTGAACGGCAGGACCGAGGATCATGACTGGCGCGTCAATCAAAACATGAACCTGAGCGCCATCGCCCCGGCGGAGGCCACCGGCGTAGCCGTCACCGATGGCGACCGGATCGAGGGCCAGACCGGCAGCATGCTGGACATCCGCTGGTGGAATCATGACCAGCCGGCCAGCTACGCCTGGATCGCCCGCTACACCACCGACCCCATCGACGACCCGGATTCCGACTGGTGGAACCGCGTTGAGTGGGCCGGCTATTCCAACATCGTGACGCTGAACGTTTCCTGCGACGGCGACCTGCCCGTGCCGGAAATCAGCCTGTCCACCGACACCGTGGCCCGGGGCCAGTGGCTGGAGATCACCGTCACCAACCCCGAGGCGTTCACCACCGGTGAATATGGAAGCCTCCACGTGGTGGCCGCGCCGTATTACGAGCCGGAAGACCGTTGGTTCGGCCGCTGGTACGACTGGGACGGCCAGGGCACCATCATGATGCCCACCGCCGACCTGGAGGCGGGCCGCGAATACACGCTGTTCGTGCAGTCCGTGGCGCCAGGTTGGCGCACGCTGGAAAGCGCTGAGACGACCTTCACCGTGACCGAGCCCCAGGTGGGCGAGGGTCAGATCGTCTTTGACCTGAGCAGGACGGAAGTCGACACCAAGGACGAGGTGGCCTATTCCGTCTACGCGCCCGGCGCGACGGGCATCCGCATCTTCTACAACGACAGGGAAGAAAACGGCTGGGGCAGCCATGAGGATCCCTGCGACGCTGTCACCGGTACATGGCGCTTTGACCATCCGGACGAGGTGGGCTTCACCCCCTACGCCAACTGGGGCGACCTGGACAACGAGGACGACTGGATCGCCGGCGATCCGGTGCACGTGAGCATCCACGCGCCGAACGGCCGGCTGGCCGACGTGCCCATCGAGTATCCCTCCCAGGTGCAGCCCGGCGAGGACCTGATCGTCTCCGTGGGCGAGGTTGAAAACGCCGAGAGCTTCGGCTTCGAGGTGCGCGACCGGGATGTCTACGACCGCGACAACTGGCTCTTCTCCATGGACGGAACGGGCACCTTCACCGTGCCCGCGGCGCTGCTGACCCCCGGCCATCGGTACGAAATCAACACCCACGCGGAAGCCCCCGGCTATGAGAGCAGCGACAACCAGTACGGCTTCATCGTGTGTCCCGACGCCGTCAGCGAGGCTATCACCCTGACGGTCAACGGCGACGCGAATGACGCCGAAACGGTCATTGAAGACAACTTCTCCGTGCGCGTCGAGGCGCCGGAGGAGGCCACCGGCGTGTATGTCTACACTGGAAACAGATCGGATCAGACCGCGGGCAATGTCTACGACAACCGCGACTGGAACTTTGGCGAGCCCGGCAGCGTCGCCTTCGGGGCCCGTTACACCACCGACGACATCGACCCCGACTCCGAATGGTGGAGAGACTGCCAGTGGGCGGGCTACTCCAACACCGTGACCCTGAACGTCATCAGCCTGGGCGACATGCCCTCCGTGGCGTATGAGGCCAGTGACTCCGTGGCCCGGGGCGACTGGCTGGAGGTCACTGTCACCAACGCGGATGAGTTCGGCGGAATCGACTGTGAGAACTTCTGGCTCTCTGCCGAGATCTACGATCCCGAGCGTGACGAGTGGTTCGGCCGCTACGATTGGGACGCCGAGGCCGCCACGATCAAGCTGCCCACCGCGCAGCTGGAGACGGGCAGGACCTACGAGCTGCACGTCCGCGCGGGCGCTTACGGCTGGATGACCAGCGAAGAGATGAACACCTTCGAGGTGACGGAAGGCCCCGATGAGGGCGTCTACCTGAACTTCAGCAAGACGGAGCTGCTCACCAACGAGCGCTTTGCCGTGTCCATCTACGCGCCGGGCGCCAGCGCTATGCGCCTCTATAAGAATGAAAACGAAGACAGATACTTCGGTGGCGACACGTTCTACGAGCAGTGGGACTTCAACCATCCGGAGGAGATCGACTACAGCGTCAGCGTGTGCTACGGCGATCCGGAGCAGGACGAATGGACCGAGCTCAGCGACCCGGTGCACCTGACCGTCACTGCGCCCTATGGCCAGGTGGACTTCAACCTGATCGTGCCCCACAAAGGCGCGCTGAATCAGGGCGAGGACTACGTGTTCGACGTGAACTACTTCGAGCACGTGACCTGGTTTGACTACGACGTGCACGACTCCGACATCACCGACGACGACGACTGGATCTTCGGCGGCGAGCTGGTCATGGGCGAAACCGTGACCGTGCCTGGCGAGCTGCTGGCCGCCGGCCATCGTTATGACGTGAACGTGCACGCCAAGGGCGAGATCGGCTTCGAGAGCCGCGACGAGACCTACATCATCGTCATGCTGCCCGAAGAGACGGCTGAGAACTTCACCCTGACCGTCAACGACAGCGCGGACTCCGTGGACGTGCTGTTCTGCGACGATCTGCATGTGCTGGCCCAGGCGCCGGAAGACGCCACGGGCGTCTACGCCTACGCTTCGGACGGCTCCTGGGAAGCCCGCGCCGAGAACACGCTGGAGAACCAGGGCTGGAGCGACAGGCCGGAGGGCGAAATCACCTGGATCGCCCGCTACACCACCGACTCCATCGACGATCCGGATTCCGACTGGTGGAACCGCGTCGAATGGGCGGGTTATTCCAACGCCGTCACGGTGCGCACCGTGAGCAACGGCCTGATGCCCGAGCCGCAGGTTACCGTGAACGACACCGTGGTGCGCGGCAAATGGCTTGAGATCGGCATTGACAACATCGCCGAATACATGAACGGCGATTACGGCGACTTCCGCGTTCAGGGCGAGGTCTATGACCCGGCCACCGACACCTGGCACGGCCGCTACGACGTGAACGTGGACTTTGGGACCGAGCCCCCCACGGGCACCATCATGCTGCCCACCGCCGTGCTGGAGGCGGACAAGACCTACGCGCTGCACGTCTTCACCTCGGCCTGGGGCTGGTATGAGAACGTGGTTGTGCGCGACCTGACCGTGACCGAGCCGGAGAGCGGAGAGGAGCGCCCGATCTACCTGAACTTCAGCGACGATACGGTCATCACCGGCGTGCCATACAGCGTTTCCATCTACGCGCCCGGGGCCACCGCCATTCACCTCTGGGATAGCTATTACGACAATCACTGGAACTGGGGCAACCCGGAGGAACCCTGCGACAGCGTCAGCGAGCAGTGGGTCGAGCATCATCAGCAGGAGTGGGATCTCCAGGCTGAGGCGCTCTACGTGGATCCGGATACCGGCGAGGAGACCTGGAGCGAATTCACCGCGCCGGTGCACCTGTCCGTCATCGCGCCCAACGGCAAGATGGACAAGGTACCGGTTGAACTCAGCGCCGCCGTGCTGAACCCCGACGACAACCTGGAGATTGAGTTCCGCACAGTGACAAATGCCAGGGAGTACTGGTTCGAGGTGTACGATGAGGACCTCGAGGGCGACCAGAACATCTTCAACGGCTGGTTTGACGATGCGCCGCGCACGTATACCGTGCCGGCGGAGATCCTCGTTCCCGGCCACACCTATCATGTCCACGCCTGCGCGGCGGCCTTCGGCTATGACCACAGCGACGTGAACATTGGCTTCACGGTGCTGCCTGAGCAGGTGGACGATGACATTACGCTGACCATCGACGGCAGCGCGGCGAGCCGGGAAATCGAGATTGGCCGCAGTGTGCGCGTGACCGTGGATGCGCCCGAAAACGCCACCGGCATCCTGGTGACCAGCTCCGGCGTGCATACCGATCCCAGAGCCGGCAACCACTACGACACCGAGGAGAACTGGTATATCGGCGAGGCGCAGCAGTACGTCTTCACGGCCCGCTATACCACCGACGAGATCGACCCGGACGACGAGTGGTGGAACAGCTGCGACTGGGCGGGCTATTCCGCGCCTGTGGTGATCACCGCCGCATCCAACGGCATCGTGCCTCAGCCGGTGTTCACCGCGCCCAGGACCATCGCCCGCGGCGACGTCCTGGAGATCGTGATTGAGAACGCGGATGAATTCCGCGACGAGAAGTACAACGGCACGCTCAGGCTGAACGCCGACACGTGTTATAGGCCGGAGAATCGCTGGTACGGCCGCATCGACTGGAACAGCGAGACCGGCACCATTGCCATCCCCACCGCCGAAATGGAAGCGGGCAGATACTATGAGCTGCACGTGGACGCCGGCGCGGAGGGCTATGAGGACAACGGCTTCTGGATGGGCTTCACCGTGACGGAAGCTGAGTCGGACGAAATCCGCTTCATGATCGACCGCACCGAGCTGCTCACCCGCGAGACGTATAGCCTGTATGTTTACGCGCCGAACGCCAACGCCATCCGCTTCTATGAGGACGGCTGGGTGTTCGATCAGTGGAACGACACGAGCAGCGCCAGATATGATATGGGGCAGAACATTCAGTGCATCCATGAATACGCTGTGTCCGCTTGCTACGGCGACGTGGAGAACGAGGCCGACTGGTCCGAACCCACGGAGGCCATCACCGTGACCGTGCACGCGCCCTACGGCCCGCTGCCCAAGGCGTTCATCGACGGCCCGTTCGTCATCGCGGCGGGTGAGGATTACAGCTTTGCCGTGGTGGATGAGAACGGCGACCCGGTCATGACCGATGGCATCGACGTGAACCTCTGGCGCCGTGGCGATGGACAGTGGTTGTGGCAGGATTATACGGATGATCCCCACATCACCATTCCCGCTGTGGCCGAAGACGATGGCCATAAGCGCTTCGAGGGCGACAACGTGCTGGAGGAAGGCCAGTTCTACAATCTTGCCATAACCGTCAATATGACCGGTTGGGAATCCTCTGAGTGCAATACAACCTTCTTTGTGGGCGAACTCGGCCCAACGGAGGAAGATTTCTCCCTCACGCTGGATGGCGAGAGCGAGCACGCCACGACCCTGGTCAACGGCGACGGCGTCAACGCCGTCATCAACGCGCCTGAGACGGCCACGGCCATCCGCGTGTATGCTGACAACAATCCCTGGGACAACCTTCGCGGCAACGCCGTGAATGAATGGTACATCTTTGGCGGCATCGACACCTTCCCCGTTTATGCCCGCTACACCAAAGACGAGCTGCCCGAAAACGACGACGACATCGACTGGGACAGCCTGAACTGGAGCGAAGTCATCACCAACACCGTGTTCCTCACCGTTGAGGGCGAAGGCGCTGTGGCCGAACCTGAGATCGGCGCGCCCGACACCGTGACTCGCGGCGAGCTGGTGGAAGTCACCGTACTCAATCACGACGAGGAGAGCCTCGGTTATCACGTCGAGTTCGACCGTGAGGCAGACGGTTGGCGCACCAACCGCGTGGAATGGGACGGCAACGGCTCCGTGTGGCTGAACACCGAGAACCTGCCTGCCGGCGATTACCGTATCCTGGTGTGCAACCACGGACAGGCCGGCTTTGAGGGCCGCGAATCCTTCAAGGATATCACCGTGGTCGATCCGGAGGAGCCGGTGTTCATCATCGACAAGACCGACGTCGAGACCATGGAGGACTTCAACTTCACCATCATCGCGCCTGGGGC
>CADARO010000061.1 GCA_902790345.1 uncultured Eubacteriales bacterium
CGGCCGATATGCTGCACCACGCCGTCTTTCATGACCACGATCATGTCGGAGATGGACATGGCCTCCTCCTGGTCGTGGGTCACGAAGATGGTGGTGATCTTCGTCTCCTGCTGGATGCGGCGGATCTCCTCCCGGGTCTGCAGCCGCAGCCGGGCGTCCAGGTTGGAAAGGGGCTCGTCCAGCAGCAGCACCCGGGGCATCTTCACCAGCGCCCGGGCGATGGCCACGCGCTGCTGCTGGCCGCCGGACATCTCGCTGGGCTTGCGGTCCAGCAGCTGGTCGATCTGCACCAGATGGGCGGCCTCCTTGGCCCGGCGCAGCATCTCCTCCTTGGAGAGCTTCTGGCTGCCCTTCAGGTTCTGCAGCGGGAAGAGGATGTTTTCAAGCACCGTCAGGTGCGGATACAGCGCGTAGTTCTGAAACACGAAGCCCACGCCCCGATTCTCCGGCGGCAGCTTCGTCACGTCGTCGTCGCCGAAGAGGATCTTGCCGGAGGTGGGCGTTTCCAGGCCGCAGATCAGGTTCAGCGTGGTGGATTTGCCGCAGCCGGAGGGGCCCAGCAGGCCCACCAGCTGGCCGTCCGGAATCTCAAAGGTGAAGTCGTTCACGGCGATTACGTCGCCGTGCGCCTTTTTGTTTCGGTTGGGAAACGCCTTTGTCAGATGCTCAAGTACAACCCTCATGCCCATTTTCCTTTCTCTTGATCGTTCGTGCCTGTCACAGGGTGATTTCCCTTTTCAGCGGGGCCGTGCCCATGAGGGCGACGCTGCGCTCATCCGGCTGGCTCAGCCCGGCGAACACCGCGAACCGCTTCCCGCCGGACACCCGCTGGCCCGCCTCGTTCACCACGGTGAAGGCGTTCTTGTCATACGCGATGGTCACGGCCCTCTCCTCGCCGGCCTTCAGCGCCACGCGCCTGAAGCCCGCCAGCGCGGGGTGAAGCGGCGCGTCGGCGCTCTCGACGGCCTTCACATAGACCTCGATCACGTTCTCCGCGTCCATCATGCCGGCGTTTCTGACCGTCACCGTGACGCCCTTTTCGTCGGCTTTCATGTCCTTCACCTGGAAGTCGGCGTAGGACAGGCCGAAGCCGAAGGGGTACAGGGGCGTGCCGGTGAAATAGCGGTAGGTGCGGTTTTTCATGCTGTAGTCGGTGAAGTCCGGCAGGTCGTCCGCGCTCTCGTAGAAGGTGACGGGCAGCTTGCCGGAGGGGCTCACCTGGCCGAACAGGATTTTCGCCAGCGCGGTGCCGCCGGCCTGGCCGGGATACCAGGCGATCAGCTGGGCGTCGCCTTCCGGCACGTTCAGCGCCGAGCCCACGGCCACCACCGTCACCAGGGGCTTGCCGGTTTCCGCCAGCGCCTTCATCAGCCGCCGCTGGCTGGCGGGCAGGTTCAGGTCGGGCTTGTCGCCGCTGGCGGAGTAGTTGGAGGCGTCGCCCTGCTCGCCCTCCAGGGTCTCGTCCAGGCCCACCACGGCGATCACCGCGTCTGCCGCCCTGGCGCAGAGCACCGCCTCGGCGATGCGGTCGTCCGGGCAGAGCGCGCAGCCCTCCGCCTTGTCCGCGGCCAGCTTGCAGCCCTCGCCGTACAGCACCCGGATGCCGCGCTCTTCGCAGTAGCGGCGGATGCCGGCGAGGAAGGTGACGTAGCGGGAGGAGGTGCCGTGGTAGTTGCCGATGAGGGCCTCCACGCTGTCCGCGTTGGGGCCCACCACCGCCAGGGTGCGGATGCGCTTCTCATCCAGGGGGAGAACGCCGTTGTTTTTCACCAGCGTCATGCACTTTTCGGCGGCCTTCAGGGCCAGCGCGTCGTGCTCGTCGGTGTCGTTTTCCGTGAAGGGGATTTTGTCGTATTCGCAGTCCTGGGCGAACAGGCCAAGGAGGCAACGTGTGGTCATGACCCGCACGGCGGATTCGGTGATTTCCTCCTCCGTCACCCGGCCCTCCTGCAGCGCGGCCAGCAGGTGCAGATAAGTGATGCCGCAGTTCATGTCGCAGCCGGCCTTCAGCGCCATGGCGGCGGATTCCGGGGCGGTGGCGGTGATGTGGTGGAAGGCGTGGATGTCGCTGATGGCCCAGCAGTCGCTGACCACGTGGCCCTGAAAGCCCCACTGCCCCCGCAGGATGTCGCGAAGCAGCGTCATGGAGCCGCAGGCCGGCTCGCCGTTCACGCTGTTGTAGGCCCCCATGACCGCCTCCACCTGGCCGTCGGTCACCGCCGCCTCGAAGGCGGGCAGATAGGTCTCGTGAAGGTCCTTTGGGGACACCTTGGCGTCGAAGCCGTGCCGGATGCCCTCCGGGCCCGAGTGAGCCGCCAGGTGCTTGGCGCAGGCGGCGGCCTTCATGTATTTGCCCTCGCCCTGCAGACCCCTGATGAAGCCCACCCCCATGTGGGAGGTGAGCACCGGGTCCTCGCCGTAGGTCTCATGGCCCCGGCCCCAGCGGGGGTCGCGGAAGATGTTGATGTTCGGGCTCCAGAAGGTGAGACCCTTGTAGATGTCCCGGTCGCCGTGGGAGGACTGGGCGTTGTACTTGGCGCGGGCCTCGGTGGCGATGCACTCGGCGACGCGCTGGTGGAAGTCCTCGTCGAAGACGGCGGCCAGGCCGATGGCCTGGGGGAATACGGTGGCCGTGCCCGCCCGGGCCACGCCGTGCAGCGCCTCGTTCCACCAGTTGTAGGCCGGTACGCCCAGCCGGGGAATGGCCGGGGCGTCGTATTTCAGCTGCGACGCGCGCTCCTCAATGGTCATTCGCGCCACCAGCTGTTCCGCCTGCCTTCTTGCCTCTTTGCGATCCATCTTGCCGTCCTCCTCAATGCCGGCCAGGCCGGACTTATATCTGTACTTTATGAAATAACTATATCACGTCCCCCCGCCCGCCGCAAGCGTCAATTTCACAATCAAACGCTCATCTGTTGCGAAATAAGGGGGCCTCATACATTGACATCGGTTTTCCGCCATGTTACAATTCAGAAAAAGAGGGGGATTTCCGCCATGCTGAATTGCGACATCCGCGACTATGGGGCGGTGGGCGACGGGGTCACCATGGACACCGCCGCCATTCAGGCCGCCATCGACGACTGCGGCGCTCAGGGCGGCGGCCGCGTCACCCTGTCCGGCGGGCGGTTTCTGTGCGGCCGGATCGACCTGCGCAGCGGCGTGGAGCTGCGCCTGGAGCGGGACGCCGTGCTGCTGGGCTCGAAAAACGGGCTGGATTTCCCCGAAGTCGAGACGGATTTCTGGCGCGTAGCCTACGCGCCCCGCTTCAACCGCCGCTGCATGATCTACGCCGAGGGCTGCGAGGACATCGCCCTCACCGGCCGGGGCGTCATCGACTGCCAGGGGGAGGCGTACATCGAGCCCCTGCCGCCGGACACGGAAAATTTCTACTGGCCCTATCGCCGCCTGGGCTTCCCGGAGGGCTTCGAGGACGAAGGCTCAAGGGGCCTTCATCCGGCCCAGCGGCGCATGTGCAGCCTGAGCCCGGCCCGGGTGGCCCTGTTCATGGGCTGCAGAAACGTGCTGGTGGAGGACGTGACCATGCGCGACCAGCCGGCGGGCTGGTCCTACTGGGTGTGCGGCTGTGAAAACATCCATTTCCACCGGGCCGTGATCGACGCGTCGGTGCTCTATCCCAACAACGACGGCATCCACATCAACTGCTCCCGCGACGTGACCGTGTCCGATTGCCGCATCCGCTGCGGCGACGACGGCGTGGTGCTGCGGGCCTATTCGCTGCCCCTGGGCAAAAACACCCCCTGCGAGCGGGTGACGGTGACAAACACCACCATCGTGAGCCATTCGGCGGGGGTGCGGGTGGGCTGGATCGGCGACGGCGTCATCCGGAACTGCGCTGTCTCGAGCCTGACCATCACCGATTCCGTCACCGGCATCGACATCCGCCTGCCGGGCAACGACACGGGCATCCGCCAGAGTGACGAGGGGCAGGAGGCCACGCTGATCGAGAACCTGAGCTTTTCAAACATCGTGATGGACCGGCTGTTTCACGAGCCGGTGTTCATCAACATCAGCGAGCACAACCGCTGCGAGGCTGTCCGAGACCTGTATTTCTCCGGCATCCACGCCCGGGCGGTTCACATGCCCTGCGTGAACGGCCGGGCGGACAGCCTCGTCAGAAACGTCTATTTCTCCGACTGCCACTTCGCCCAGCTGCGCCGGGAGGACATACCGGGCCATGAGACCGCGCCCTACTGCGAGCGGGATCACACGCTACAACCCTATTTCCGGCATGTGGAGAACCTGCGGCTGGAGAACACCGCCTTCAGCGTGCTCTGAGGGGGATTCAGCCCACCAGCGCGCGCCAGGCGGACACCACCGTCTCCGGGTCGTAGGGCTTTTTCTCCGCGTCCAGCCCCAGCTCGAACAGGAAGGGGCCGTCGTAGCCCGCCGCCACCAGCCGGTCCCGCACCAGCTTCCAGGGCACGATGCCCATGCCGGGCAGCCAGTGCCGCTCGTCCACCCCGTCGTAATCGGACAGGTGCGTGGTGATGACCTTCGATTCGGCAGCGTCCAGGAAGGCGCTGTGATCCTCGATCAGCAGGTGGTTCACGTCGAAGCAGACGCCGGCGCAGGCCTCACTGAGCCGGGCGATCTCCCAGCCCGCCCGGCCGATGCAGGTGCGGGGCAGGTTCTCGATTGCCAATCGCGTGTCGCCGGCGTAGGCCTGCAGTTCGCGCAGGCTCTTTTCGCAGGCGTCCATGCGGGCGGGGCGGGAGGCTTCCTCATTGGGCTCGCTGCTGCCGTGGATCACCATGGTGCCCGCGCCCAGGCCCCGGGCCAGATCCACGGTCAGCTTCAGCTCGTCCACCACCCGGCGGCGCTCCGCCTCGTCAATGGCGGAGATGTCCAGCCGGCGGCCGAAGGGCAGATGCACGCTCCAGAGGGTCATATTGCTCTTTCTGAGCAGCGCGTAGGCCTCGCAGGCGAAGGGGCGCAGCTCGTCGATGGGCGCGCCGGGCAGCGAGATTTCAACCACTTTGATGCCCGCCGCCGCGTAGCGGGGGAGCAGATGGTAATTGGTCGGATTCACGGAAATGCCAAGGGGATTTTTCATGACGCACGCATCCTTTCCTTTGGTCGAACAGGCGGATCAAACGGGTATCGCGTTCATTATAGCACAGCGCCGCTGAAAACGCCAGCGGCGCGGCAAGGAGGACAACATGATTATTCACGCCCGAAAGCTGCTCACCCCCGCGGGCTGGCGGGAGAACCAGTGCGTCGCCGTCAGCGGCGGGCGCATCGAGGCCATCTATCCCGGGGAAGGGGGCGACCTGAGCGCCGATCTTCTGGCGCCGGGCTTCTTCGACATCCACTGCCACGGCGGCGAGGGCTTCCACTCGCTGCGGCCCGACTGGGCGCGGCTGGAGAAATACCTGGCGCGGCTGGCGGCCTGCGGCGTGACGGACCTGCTCATCGCCCTGTCCGCCTGCAAAAGCCCCGCGGATTATCACGCCGCGCTGGACTTCATCCGCCAGGCCATGGCCCGGCAGGCCCAGGGCGACCTGCCCGGCGCGGTGATTCAGGGCGCGCACCTGGAGGGGCCGTTTCTCAATCCCCGCCGCTGCGGCGCCATGGACCCGGAGGCCATGCCCGCGCCGTCACCGGAGGCCTACGAGGCCCTGTTCGGCGGCTACGACGACGTGGTGAGGCTGGTGACCCTGGCCCCGGAGCGGGAGGGCGCCCGGGCCCTGACGGCGCACCTGCTGAGAAAGGGCATCCGCGTGCAGGCCGGCCACACCGACGCCACCTGCGAGGAGGCGGAAGCCGCCTTCGGCTGGGGCGTGGAGTCGCTGTGCCACACCTTCAACGCCGCCCGGCCCATCCATCACCGGGACCCCGGCGTGGTCAACGCGGCGCTGCTGAACGACAACGTGTATTGCGAGGCCATCTGCGATTTCAGGCATCTGCATCCCAACACGGTGAAGATGATATACCGGCTCAAGGGGCCGGGGCGCATGGCCATGATCTCCGATTCCGGCACCGTCACCGGCCTGCCGGACGGGGAATACGAGATCGACGGCCACAAATACCTGGTGATCGACGGCACCAACCGGGTGAACGGCGGGGCCACCCTCTCCTGCGGGGCCTGCTATCTGGACGGCGGCGTGAGGAATCTGGTCAGTGTCGGCATTCCGGCGGCGGACGCGCTGCGCATCGCCAGCCGCACGCCGGCGGAGCGCATGAGGCGAGCGGACATCGGCGCGGCCCGGCCCGGCGCGCTGGCGCATTTCGTGGCCCTGAGCGAGGATCTGCGGCCGGTATTCTCCCTGATTGGCGACAAGGTATACAGCGGAAAGTGAGGCGTTTTTTCCAATGGCAAACTACATCGCGGGCGTGGACATCGGCGGCACTTCGGTGAAATTCGGCGTCCTGGAGGACGGGCACAACCTGGTGTACAAGACCAGCGCGCCCTCCGTTCTCAATAACCCGGACGGCATGGTGGAGCTGATCGCGAAGATGGTGGAGGAAGCCCCCTATCGGGTGGACCGCATGGGCGTGGGCACGCCGGGCACGGTGCTGCTGCCGCAGAATCTGGTCTCCGCGGCGAACCTGGGCTGGCAGAGCGCGCCCCTGTGCGCCATGCTGAACCGGCGGCTCAAAATGCCCATCTGGGTGGACAACGACGCCCAGACCCAGCTGGCCGCCGAATGGTGGGACGGGGCCTGCAAGGGCCTCAACAGCGCGGTGTACCTGGCCTTCGGCACCGGCGTGGGCGGCGCGTTCCTGTTCAACGGCCGGCCCTGGCGGGGCCACACCAACACCGCCGGCGAGCTGGGCCACTTCATCATCCACGCCGACGGCCTGCCCTGCACCTGCGGCCAGAAGGGCTGCTACGAGGCCTACGCCTCTGCGGGCGCGCTGTGCCGCATGGCGAAAAAGGACAGCGCGAAGGAGATCATCGACGCCGCCCGGGCGGGGGATGAGCGGATGATGGCCGTGTTCCGGGCGTATCTGCACGAGGTGGCGGTGGGCATCGCCAGCATCTACATGCTGTTCTGCCCCGAGGCCATCGTGCTGGGCGGCGGCATCAGCGCCTCCGGCGACATCCTGCTGCACACGCTCAACGAGGAGCTGGAGGTGGTTGCCCCCACCCGGGCGAAGGCCATCGGCAACATCCTGTGCCTGGCGGTACACCGCAACGACGCCGGCATCCGGGGCGCGGCGGCGCTGGCCATGGCGAATCTGTGAGGGAAGGCGCTATGATTCTGTCTGGAGGTGAAGCCGGTTATGTCGCGTCTTGGATGGATTGATCCCGCCGATTACTCTTTTTCCTGCGTGCTGCTGTTTGAGCGCTTTCAGCTCGAATGGATGCTGGGCGCGTCCGACCCCGCGATACGCCGCGCGCTGGGGATCGCGCTGAAGCGCCATCCCGACGTAGCGTGGTACTGCGCGCACAAATGCCCTGAACGGGCAGACGCGGTGTCCGCCCTGCTGGAAGAAGCGCCGGACGTAAGCGACGCCGAAGGCCGCGCCGCCGAAACGGAGGCGCTCAGCGGGTTTGAGGACTTTGTGATCTACACCACGCCGGAAAAAATGGCCGCGAACTGCCCATTCATCTATGGATGGAGCAAAGAACGGCTGTTTGAAATGGCCGATTTTGCGGGAAAGACCGTGCTGGACGTGGGCGCGGGCTCGGGGCGGCTGGCCTTCGCGGCGGCGGAGAAAGCAGCCTGGGTGTACGCCAGCGAGCCGGTGGACACGCTGCGGGAATACCTGCGCGGCGAGATCCAGCGCCGGGGTCTCAAAAACATGCGCGTTTCGGACGGCATGGCCCACCAGCTGCCCTATCCCGACGACACGTTCGACATCGTCATGAGCGGCCACGTGGTGGGTGACCGGCTGGACGAGGAACTGGCCGAGCTGACCCGCGTGGCCAGAAGCGGCGGATGGCTGCTTGACTGCCGCGGCGACCAGAGGAGCGATTCCGGCCCCAACGAAGCGCTGCTCTCGCGCGGCTGGGAAATAGCATAAGACCGCCCCGCCGCGCGTTCTCCGCGTGGCGGGGCGGCTTCCTGTCGGCTCTTATTCCCCAAACATCAGCATCAGCGCGATGAGCAGCTCCTCCATGGACTCGTCCTCCACGAGGGCCGCCTGCAGATCGTCGTAGCCGTCAATGCCCGCCAGGCCCTCGGCGGGATCGTATTTCTCTTCCCTGAGCCCGCTCAGGTCGAAGGGCTTCTTCGCCCGGCGCTCCCAGCGCCAGCTGAGGGCGAAATCCGCCCGGCCGTCCGGCAGGTCCAGGCGCACGGCGTACTGGCTCTTGCTCATCTTCTTGATGGAGCCCAGGTGGGCAAACAGGTACTCCACGCCCTTGGGCATGTTCAGGAAGGCGTCCAGCATGTCCACGGCCTCGGCGAGGCTGTCGGGGATATCGGAAACGCCCAGCTCCTTCATGAGGAGCTGATGCAGGCGCGCGCCGCTCTTGCCGGTTGTGGCGGCGCGGGCGCTGCCGGTGGTGAAGGCCAGGCGGGAAGCGCCGCCCTTATCCTCCTCCGCGCGGAAGCCGCCCAGAGACTGGCCGTCCTTCACCACGTCCGCCGTGAGCCAGGCGGCGGTGTGGTCGTCGGTGAAGCCCACCCGCAGCACCAGCGAGGGCTCGGCCTCGATTTCCTCGCCGCCGGTGGTGAGGGTGATGTCGGTCAGCTCGATGGTCCACGCGCCGTACTGGGTTTCGGCCAGGGCGGGCAGCCCCGCCAGCAGCAGAATCAGCGCCGTCAGCGCCGCGGTCAGTCTTTTCATCATGTTTTTATGCTCCTTCCGCTGTTTTATCCTTCGCTGGCCTCTATTATAGCAGACTTTGCGCCGCCTGTCACATGCTTTTTGCGGCCTGTTTAACCGAACCGTGCGCGAAGCGGGAAGCGGGCTCTGTTATAATGCGGGTATGATTACATCGGTCAGGAGGATTGGCATGAAGGAACTCTTTCAGCTGTACAGCGCGTTTTTCCGCATCGGGCTGTTCACCTTCGGCGGCGGCTACGCCATGCTGCCCATGCTGCAGCGCGAGGTGGTGAACAAATACCACTGGGCCACAGACGAGGAGCTGCTGGACTGCTACGCCATCGGCCAGTGCACCCCGGGCATCATCGCCGTGAACGTGGCCACCTACGTGGGCTATTCTCAGCAGGGCGTGGCGGGAGGCATCATCGCCACCCTGGGTGTGGTGTCGCCCTCGCTCATCATCATCACGCTGGTGGCCATGGTGCTCAGCCCGTTCATGAGCAACCTCTACGTGGCCCGGGCCTTCGCGGGCATCCGCGTGGCCGTGTGCGCGCTGATCGCCGGGTCCGTGGTGAAGCTGGCGAAGAAGAGCGTGACCGACGTGACGGGCATCATCCTGTGCGTGGCCGCGTTCGTGTTGGTGGCTGTGCTGGGCGCGTCGCCCATCTGGGTGACCATCGGGGCGGCGCTGTGCGGCCTGATTCTGGGAAGGGTGCGTGGCGTGAAATGACAGACATTCTCTGGCTGATTTTTGAATTCTTCAAGGCGGGCCTGTTCGCCGTGGGCGGCGGCCTGGCCACGCTGCCCTATCTCACCCGCATGAGCCAGGCCCATCCCACCTGGTTCACCACCGAGATGCTGGCCAACATGGTGGCCATCTCCGAATCCACCCCCGGCCCCCTGGGCATCAACATGGCCACCTACGTGGGCTACACCGTGGCGGGCATTCCGGGAGGCGTCGTCGCCACGCTGGCGCTGGTCACCCCGGCGGTGATCATCATCATGCTCATCTACCGGGTGCTGCAGCAGTACAAGACCAACCCGCTGGTGGTGAGCGGCTTCGGGGCGCTGCGCCCGGCGGTCACCGGCCTCATCGCGGCGGCGGGGTATTCTGTGTTCCGCATGGCGGTGCTCACCGGCGACCCCGGCAGCCTTTTCACCCTGATCAGCTGGAAGGCGCTGGCCCTGTGCGCGGCGCTGTTCGCGCTGACCCAGATCAAGAAGACGAAGAACCTGCATCCCGTGCTGTTCATCGCCGTGGGCGCGGTGGTGGGGCTGCTGGTTGAGCTGTAATACAATACGCGCAAGGAGGACAAGACTATGGCACTGCTTCACACTGATTTCTTCTCCAACGTGCTGGGCATGTGCGTCCAGATGGACGTCATCCTGCCCCAGCGCACCACCGGCCAGATCGGCATGGAGGGCAAGACCCGCCCGGGCAAGTATCCCACCCTGTATCTGCTGCACGGCCTGAGCGACGACCACACCATCTGGCAGCGGCGCACCTCCATCGAGCGCTACGCCGCCGACCTGGGCATCGCCGTGGTCATGCCCTGCACCCACCGGGCCTGGTACACCGACACCGCCTATGGCATGAATTACTGGACGTACATCTCCCAGGAGCTGCCCGCCATCTGCCGCGATTTCTTCCCGAACATGTCCGAAAAGCGGGAGGACACCTGGGCGGCGGGCCTCTCCATGGGTGGCTACGGCGCGCTGAAGCTGGGCCTTCGCGCCAGCGACACCTTCTCCAAGGTGGCGGCACTCTCCGGCGCCGTGGATGTGGCCGGCCTCACCGCCCCGCTGAACAAGGCGCGCCTGGCTTACTGGGACACCGTGTTCGGCGAGCCGGACAAGATCAAGGGCTCCTTCAACGACCTGTTCGCCGCCGCCGAGGAGCTGAAGGCCTCCGGCAAGCCGCTGCCCGAGGTGTTCATGTGGTGCGGCACCGAGGACGGGCTGTATCCGGCCAATGTGGCCATGCGGGACCACCTGAAGAAACTGGGCTACAAGCTCACCTACACCGAGTCCGCCGGGGATCACCAGTGGAAATACTGGGACGAGCAGATTCAGAACGTGCTGAAGTGGATCGTGAAGTAAAAAGCGCATAGGAAAGACCGGAGCCGTCCAATCGGACAGCCCCGGTCTTTTGCTTTGTCCTGTTGCCATCAGCCCTTGATGGAGCCGATCATGACGCCCTTCACGAAGTAGCGCTGCAGGAACGGATACACCACCAGGATGGGCACGGTGGCCACGATGATGGTGCAGTATTTCACCAGCATGCGGAACTGCTCCTGCTGACTCTGACCGACGGAGCCGATCTGGGTCATGGAGGAGGTGTCGTTCTTCAGCAGGATCTCGCGCAGCACCAGCTGCAGCGGATACTTGCTCTTGGTGGACAGGAAGATGGAGGGGTTGAACCAGTTGTTCCACCAGTTGACCGCGTAGAACAGCGCGATGACCGCGATGGTGGCCTGGGCCAGCGGGAAGAAGATGCGCCACAGGATGGTCCAGTCGTTGGCGCCGTCCAGCCTGGCGGATTCCTCCAGACTGTCCGGTATGCCGGCGAAGGAGGTGCGCATGACGATCAGGTTCCATGTGTTCACCGCCACGGGCAGGATGATGCCGGCGTAGGTGTCCAGCAGGCCCATGGCCTTCACCATCAGGTAGAAGGGAATCAGGCCGCCCTGGAAGTACATGGTGAACGCGATGAACTTCATGATGGGGCCGTTCCAGTAGCAGCCCTTGCGGCTCAGACCGTAGGACGCCATGATGGTGAGCGTCATGTTGAGCAGCGTGCCGACGCCCATGTAGATGAGCGTGTTGCGGAAGCCGATGGGGATGTTGGGGTTCTCCATGACCAGCTTGTAGCCCCGGCCGGACCACTGGCCCAGGGGCCACCACATGACGCCCCGCTGGGCGTACAGCTGCACGGGGTCGCTGACGGAGCACACGAACACGTACCACAGCGGGTAAATGCAGACGATGCACAGCAGCGTCATGAAAATGTAGTTGAACACGGCAAAGGCCTTTTCGCCTTTTGTCATCAGATTACGACTTGCAGCCACTATGTATCCCTCCTTTACCACAGACTGTTTTCGGTGAGGATCGCGCTCATCTTGTTGGCGAACACCACCAGCAGGAAGTTGATGATGGAGTTGAACAGGTTCACGGCGGTGGAGAAGCTGAAGTTGGCGTCCACGATGCCCTTGCGGTACACATAGGTGGAAACCACGTCGGCGGTCTCGTAGGTGAGGCCGTTGTACAGCAGGATGATCTTCTCGTAGCCCACGCCCATCAGCGCGCCGATGCGCAGGATCAGCAGGATGGAGATGGTGGGCAGGATGCCGGGCAGGGTGACGTGAAGCACCTGCTTGAACTTGCCCGCGCCGTCGATGGTGGCGGCCTCATACTGCTCCTGGTCGATGCCCGCCAGGGCCGACAGGTAGATGATGGAGTCCCAGCCCAGGCGCTGCCAGATCTCCGAGCCCACGTAGACGCTGCGGAAGTACTTGGCGTCGCCCAGCAGGTTGACTGGGTTATCGTTGCCGAACAGCCGCTGAATGGCGGCGAACAAGCCGGTGGTGGAGCAGAAGTCGGTGAGGATACCGCACATGACCACCAGCGAAATGAAGTAGGGCATGTAGGTGATGGTCTGCACCACGCGCTTGAACTTGATGGAGCGCATTTCGTTCAGCATCAGCGCCAGGATGATGGGGGCGGGGAAGCCGAACAGCAGGTTGTAGAAGCTGATGAACAGCGTGTTGCGGATGGTGCGCCAGGCGTAGGCGCTGCGGAAGAAATCGCGATACCACTGGAAGCCCACCCAGGCGCTGCCCAGGATGCCGCCCTTGGCCTTGTAGTCGTTGAAGGCGATGAGGATGCCGTACATGGGGCCGTAGCACCACAGCACGTAGAACACCAGCGCCGGCAGCACCATCAGGTACACGGGCCAGTGCTTGGAAAAGTCGCGGCGGATGATGGCGCCGGTGGAGGGCACCTTGTAGCCGCCGGGGATGTTGGCGCTGGCATAGATGCGGTCCAGCTCCTGGCGCCGCAGCACCAGCGTGCGCTCGGACTTGCGCCAGATGACGACGGCCAGATTCAGGATGGCCAGAACCAGGGCCAGCGTCCAGCCGAAGGCGAAGCTGAGGGCATCCTTGTCCAGGCCGAATTCGCCCTTGGCCTGATAGGTCACGTCGAAGCGGAACATGAATACCGCCACGATCAGGAAAATGGCGCTGATTATGGAATAGAAGAATTTATCCGGCTTGAACAGCGCGGTCGCCACGCCCCACGCGGCGAAGATGATCGCGGCGATCATCATGGGATGGGGCACGCCCGCGGATTTTCCGGGCGTATTGCCCGTCAGAAAGTCCAGGCCGGTGAGGCTCAGGGCCTCGTCGGTCTTGCGGTCGACCGCGTTCAGCTGGATCAGGAACAGCGTGCTCGCCAGCGTCAACGCGCATAGCACGATAATCAGCACCCGCTTCCAGTCCGCGGCCTTGGCAGGATCAGCCTTGCGCGCAGCCACCATTGAACATCAACTCCTGTCTGATTGTCCGTTTGTTGAACGGCAGTTAGGTGAAACAACCGGGCGAGACAAGCGCCTCGCCCGGATTGTATGTAAGGCTGTAACTTAACGGGCGTTGTACCTGTCAAGAGCGGCCTGCTGGATTTCCATGGCGTCTTCGATGTCCTGGCTCTTGATCTGCTCAACGAACGCGTCGAAGTTGTCCAGGGACTCCTGACCGGTGATGAACTTGTAGGTCATCTCGGTGCGGTAGGTGTCGATGTCGGTCATGATGCGGGCCAGGTCGGAGGCTTCCTCAGCGGTGGGGGTGATCAGCGGCATGAACCAGTCATGGCCATCCTCGCCCCAGGTGCTGATGCACTGCCACACTTCAGGCTGCATCTCATAGGCGGTGGAGTCACGCAGGTAGCCCCAGTTGTGCAGCTTGAACAGCGGGTACACAGTCCAGAAGTCCTTGTCTTCGCCCTTCTCGATGATGCCGGTGTCCTCATAGATCCACTTCAGCACTTCCTGGCCGTTGCCGTTGTCGACCCATTCGTAGCTCACGCCCTCGGGGCCGTAGGAGCACAGGTCGCCGCCGGTCTGGCTGTACCAGAAATCCTTCCAGCGGAGCACGACTTCCTCGATGCCCTCATCCACGCAGCGGGTGGTGAGCACGTCGTAGTCGGTGCGGACGATGAAGTCGGTCTGACGCAGGTGAGTGGTCTGGCCGGGGGTCACGACGGGCATGTTCACGGCGAGCAGCTTGTACTCGGGGTTCTTGTTCATGCCGGTCACCTTGGCCTGGCCGATCTCGCCGTAGGCGGAACCGAAGGCGCCGTAGGTGCCGTCAGCCATCTTGGCCTGATAGTCGGCGTCGGTGATGGTGGCGAAGTCCGGATCCAGGATGCCTTCCTCATACCACTTGTGCAGCAGCTCGAGGAAATCCTTGTAGCCGGGCTGGATGGGGCCGTACTCGGCGGTGGTGCCGTCCTTGGCGATCCAGCCATAGGCGGCGTCATAGGTGGCGGCGAACTGATAGTTCGTGCCCACGCCGTACCACTGGGGGATGTTGCAGCCCAGCAGGGTACCGAACTGATCCTTGAAGACGTGCAGCATGTTGTCCCAGTCCTCAACAGTGACGGGGGCTTCCAGGCCGGCCTTCTCGAGGAGATCCTGGCGCACCCACAGGCCGGACCAGGGGCTGGAGGGCACGTAGTCCAGCATGTACCAGCAGATCATGGCGCCGGAGTCCTGCTTGGCGTCGCGGCCGATCTCGGGATAGGTCTCATGCAGGTACTTCAGGTTGGGGGTGTAGCCCTGCTCGAAGTAGGGGGCGTAGTCCAGATAGACGCCGTCTTCCACAGCCGTCTCGATGCCGCCGGCATAGGCGGGCGGGGTGGAGAACATGTGGGGCAGGTCGTTGGAAGCAACGCGCAGGTTGAAGTTGTCGGTCTCGGAGCCAACGGGCGGATACACCCAGTTGACCTTCACGCCGGTGAGCTCTTCCATCTTCTTGAACACTTCGCAGTCCGCGAGGGTCTCCATGATGGTGGAGGAGAAGCCACGCCATACATCAATGGTGATGTCTTCGGTGGTGATGGGCAGTTCCGTCAGGTCCGCGCCAAAGTGCTGGCGATAGATGGTGCCCAGATCGTCGTCGGCGAAGGCGACGCAGGCGAAGACCATCATGAGCGCGAGCACCAGACTCAGGGTTCTGGCCAGCTTTTTCATGCTAGGGTCCCTCCTAATTTTGTTCTTCCGCCAAATGTGCGCCTAAGGCGCAGAAACAGACAGGCGGATTGTCTGTATTTCCCGAAAAAAAAGGAGAAAAGCGGCGCACAGGAAAAGGAAAAACACATACGCCCCATTTCGACCGTGTTTTGAATATTACTATTAAAACAAAAAAATTCTACTACAGTTTTTTGGTCTTGTCAAGTATTTATTTGAGGCATAGACTTTTCAGAAGCTTTTCAATGATTGACAATTAAGGGAATGTTGATATAATCTATCTATAGCTGAAAACCGCGCCCACGGCGGGCCATTTTCATTTATGAAAGCGAGGAGATCCCTTTGAAGAGAATCCGGTTCAACGACGGCTGGACGGTCAGAAAGCCCTCCGGCAACCCGCTCATGGAGATGATGGGCGGCGCTGCCGCGGGCACGCCGGTGACCCTGCCCCACGACGCCATGATCCACGAGGCCCGCACCCAGGCCACCGCCAACCAGCACCAGACGGGCTTCTATCCCGGCGGGGTGTACGAGTACGTCAAGACCTTCGACGCGCCGGTGGAATGGAAGGACAAGGCCGTGATCTTCGAGTTCGAGGGCGTGTATATGAACGCCATGGTGTACATCAACGGCGACTACGCCGGCGGGCATCCCTACGGCTACACCAACTTCTACGTGCGGGCCGACGATTTCCTGCGCTACGGCGAGGCCAATGAGATCAAGGTTGTGGCCAACAACAGCGGCGAGCCCAACAGCCGCTGGTATTCCGGCAGCGGCATCGAGCGGGACGTGTGGCTGCTGACCGGCGACCGGCTGCGCATCGCCGAGGAGGGCGTGCGGGTCACCACCCTGGAGGCGGACGGGGAAGCCGCCGTGGTGGCGGTGGACACCCGGGTGATGAACGAGAGCGGGGCGCGCCGCCGCTTCCGCCTGTCCGCGCGGCTGCTGGACGCGGACGGCAATGAAGCCGCCCACGACGAGATCCCCGTGACCGCCTTCGCCGGGGAGACGGTGAACAACCGCCAGCGCCTGCTGGTGACCTCGCCCCAGCTGTGGAACCCGGATTCGCCGAATCTGTATACCTGCGAGGTGACATTGCTGGAGGAAGACGGCCCCGCCGACGCGGAGACCGTGACCTTCGGTATCCGCACGCTGTCGCTGGACGCCCGCCGGGGCCTGCGGATCAACGGCGTGCCGGTGAAGCTGCGGGGCGCCTGCATCCACCATGACAACGGCCTCATCGGCGCGGCCACCCTGCCCCGGGCGGAGGAACGCCGCTGCCAGCTGCTCAAGGCCGCCGGCTTCAACTGCCTGCGCAGCGCCCATCATCCCATGAGCCGGGCCATGCTGGAGGCCTGCGACCGGGAGGGCGTGCTGGTGATGGACGAGCTGTTCGACTGCTGGACCCGCCACAAGAACCAGAACGACTACGCCCAGTATTTCAGCGACTACTGGCGCTTCGACGCCCAGCGCATGGTGGCCAAGGACTACAACCACCCCTGCGTCATCATGTACAGCACCGGCAACGAGATCCAAGAGGTGTGCACCCCCAAGGGCGCCCAGACCAGCCGGCAGATCGCCGACTACCTGCGCACCCTGGACGGCACCCGCTACATCACCAACGCCATCAACGGCATGCTGGCCGCCATGAACCGCATGGGCGAGATCGTGGCCGACATCACCGGCCAGACGCCGGAGCAGATGGCCAAAGCGTTCTCCGAGCAGGTGGTCAGCGGCGGCTCCGACGCGGGCAGCGACGGCCTGAACAACACCCTCAGCCTGCTGGACGGGCCCCTGGCGGACGCCATGGCGGTGCATCCCATCCTGTCCGGCCTGCTGGAGGAGATGGAGGGCACCCTGGACATCGTGGGCTACAACTACCTCACCGCGCGGCATGAAATGGCCCAGCCCAAGAACCCCAACCGGGTCATCCTGGGGGCGGAGACCTACCCGGCGGACATCGCCCGGCTGTGGCGGGTGGTGGAGGAGAACGACCGGGTCATCGGCGACATGACCTGGACCGGCTACGATTACCTGGGCGAGGCCGGCATCGGCATCTTCTATTACGACGGCCGCACCGCCTTCAGCCCCAACTGGCCCGCCAGCGTGGCCTACATCGGCGACATCGACCTGATCGGCGCCCGCCGGGCGGTGAGCTACCTGCGGGAGATCGCCTATGGCCTGCGCAAGGCGCCCTACATCGCCGTGGAAAACCCGGCCCGCTTCGGCCAGAAGCCCAACAAGACCTCCTGGATGTGGAAGGACGCCGTGGGCAGCTGGACCTGGCGGGGCTTTGAGGGCCGGCCCGTCCGGGTGAACGTGCTCTCCGACGCGGAGGAGGTGGAGCTGCTGCTGAACGGCAACTCCCTGGGCCGCAAAGCCGCCGGCCTGGCCAACGGCTACACCGCCGTGTTCGAGACCGCCTACGAGCCGGGCCTGCTCACCGCCGTGGCCTGGCGCGATGGCAAAGAAGCGGAGCGCTTCGACCTGGAGACGGCGGGGGAGGCCGTGGGCCTGCGGGCCCAGGCGGACCGAAGCGTCATCCACGCCGACGGCGCGGATCTGTCCTATGTGACCGTTTCGCTGGTGGACGAAAAGGGCCGCCACAACATGCAGGCGGAAAAGGAAATCACCGTGTCCGTGGAGGGCGCGGCCACCCTGCAGGGCTATGGCAGCGCCGACCCGCAGACCACCAACAGCTACGACTGCCCCACCTGGCGCGCCTACGAGGGCCGCGTGCTGGCCGTCGTCCGCGCGGGCTTTGAATCCGGCACGGCGAAGGTCACCTTCACCGCCCAGGGCTGCGCACCTCAGACGGTGGAGATCCAAGTCCGGTAAATCTTTACGCGCCCTGCGCCGCCCGCCTGTTGACCGAAACACAGGCGGGCTTTATAATGTTGTGAAAGAAAAAAGGGGGAAAGACCCATGCTGCCGAAGGATGTAAACATTCTCCTGAGCCTTATAAACATGAAGCTGCGGGACGAATACGGCTCCCTGTCCGACCTGTGCGCCGCGCTGGACGAGGATGAGGCCGCCCTCTCCGCCCGGCTGGCGGAGGCGGGCTGGCGCTACGACGACAAAGTCAACCAGTTCGTAAGGGGATAGGGGAAATTTGCGCGCCGGGAAGGAAATTCCCCGGCGGGCGGCGAAGTAATAAAAGTTAAAGAAAAAACAGATACAGGAGACACCCATGCGCATCACCAGCATACAGCTCACCGATTTCAGAAACTACGCGCGCGCCGAACTGCGCCCCTGCGAGGGCATCACCGTGCTCTATGGCAACAACGCCCAGGGCAAGACCGCGCTGCTGGAATCGGTGGTGCTCAGCTGCACCGGCCGCAGCCACCGCACCCCCCGGGACCGGGAGCTCATTCGCTGGGGCCAGGAGGCGGGCCGGGTGCTCATCCGGGCCGAGCGGCGGGACGGCAGCCACGAGGTGGAGATGCTGCTGAGCCAGCAGAAGCGCAAGACCGTGAAGGTGAACGGCCGGGCGCTGCAGCGCACGGGGGAGCTCATGGGGCATGTGAGCGGCGTGCTGTTCGCGCCGGAGGATCTGCGCACGGTGAAGGACGGCCCCGCCGAGCGGCGGCGCTTCATCGACATGGAGCTGAGCCAGATTCGCCCGGCCTACTACTACGCCCTGCAGCGCTACGCCCACGCCCTTCTGCAGCGCAACAAGCTCCTGCGGGACATCCCGCTGAATCCCACCCTGCGGGACACGCTGCCGGATTGGGACGCCCAGCTGGCGCGGCACGGCGCGGAGATCATGCGCATGAGAGCCGCCTTCGTGCGGGACATCAGCGAAGCCGCCCATGAAAACCACCTGGAGATTTCCGGCGGGCTGGAGGATCTGCGGGTGAAATACGTGCCCTCCCTGGACGCAGGAGAGGATGATCCCGCCCGGGCGCTGGCGGGGGCGCTGGCCGTGGCCCGGGAGACAGACATCCGCCGGGGCACCACCACCGTGGGCCCCCATCGGGACGACTTGACCCTCACCCTGTCCGGCATGGACGTGCGGGTGTACGGCTCCCAGGGGCAGCAGCGCACCACCGCCCTGTCGCTGAAGCTGGCGGAGCTGGACATCATGCGCCGGGAGCTGGGGGAGCCCCCCGTGCTCATGCTGGACGACGTGATGAGCGAGCTGGACCCCAAGCGCCGCCGGCACCTGCTCAGGCGGCTGGAGGGCATTCAGACCATCGTCACCTGCACCGACCTGAGCGACCTGGCCGAGGCCGAGATCGGCGCGGCCTGGCGGATTCACGGCGGCGAGATCAGCGCGGAAGGAGGCGATGAAGCATGACCTGCCCCGCCTGCGGCACAAAGCTGCGGGACGATCTGCGCGTGTGCCCCGAGTGCGGCGCCGAGCTGCCCCGGGTCACGCCGGACACGGAGGAGGATCCCCGGGCCGAATGGGAGGCCACCCTCACCGTGGTCATGCGCATCATCGTCCACGCGCTGATATGGATCTTTTCCCTCAGCATACTGGGTTTCGGCCTGTACAAGGCCTATTACTGGCGGCAGTCCAGCGTGATGCACAGGCTCTATGAAAACGGCACCGTGCAGATGCCGGAGCTGGAGTACGTGCAGCTGGCCGACGGCCGCAACGGCCACGCCATCACCTTTTTCGGCGAGGACGGCGACATGATCTACATCGAGGAGCTGGACGAGCGGTTCATGGTGGTGGGCGGCAAGGCCATCGTGGAGGTGGCGGACGCGGAGTGGTTCGGCCCCTCCAGCGGCAACGTGTCCACCGCCGAGATCTCACTCACCCCCATCCAGATCAGCGAGACGGGGGAGAAGCGGCTGCTGCCCATCGTGGCGTTTTCGGTGGAGATGCCCGTGTCGCCCCTGACCATCATTAGCCCCACGGAGAAATACGTCACCACCCTGTCCTCCTCCTATGAGATCGAGCTGAACGTGGTGTACGGCTCCACGGTGCTGGTGGGCGGCGAGGACGTGACCAGCCTGGTGGACCGCCGTGGCAACCTCACCGTGAACGTGGCCATCTATCCCCACGGCGACAACCCGGTGTCCATCCTGGTGCAGACCCCCAACCACCTGGAGGTGCGCGAGGATCTGGTGTTCTACCGCCAGCCCATGGACATCAACCTGGAGCTGGCCTCCAGCACGGAGTTCACCTCCGAGCAGAAGTCCATGACCGTGCGGGGCGCGGTGGATCCCGCCGCCACGCTCAGCGTGGATTCGCCCCACGCGGAGGATTCCATCAAGGTGGCCGAAAACGGCAACTTCGAGTTTGTGGCCAATTTCGACCACTTCGGCGACAACACCGTGACCGTGCGGGCCAGCAAGCCCGGCGTCCGCGATTCGGTGATCGAGTTCAACGTGTACTATCTGCCCACGCTGAACGAGTACTCCCGGGCCGCCTGGAAGATGGACTATCAGCAGGTGCTCTACTGCTGGGATATCTGGGACGGCCGCATCTTCCTGTGCCGCGGCCGCATCGAGGCGGTGCTGTCACAGGAGCCCAACGTGGTGGTCATCGACGTGTCCGATTCCAACAGCGGCCAGTATCTGGTCATCGAGAACCAGTCTGACCTGCTCATCGACGAGCCGGGCGGGCGCTACGCCATCTACGCCGACATTTCCGGCCAGGCCGATTATCAGGGCCGCACCGTCACACGGCTCATCGGCCGCTACGCGGAGAGAGAATAAGCACGGCACGGCAAGAGCAGTGTTATCGACTTAGAAAAGGCGGGCAGGGTCTGGCGGCAATCGGGGTACTCAACCCTTTCCCCCTTAATCCCCCTTCCCCGTTCACACGGGGACGGGGGAAGGTTTAGTGTGGGCTTCGCCCACACTGAGCGGGGCCCGCCCCGCACCCCAGAGACACGAAACGTAATGACGATGCTGAAAAAGCCGTGCAGGGCGCAGCCCTGCAAACCCAGTT
>CADARO010000062.1 GCA_902790345.1 uncultured Eubacteriales bacterium
CATATCATCACCCCTTTGGCTTCATGATATGTCGCTTTGGCGGGAGAAATGCGGGTTTCAGCCGGAGAAGGTTACTAATCGTCTCTTAAATGTATCGCCCCGTGAGGCTCTCCCCGTTGGCCCGGATGGCCTCCGGCGTGCCCGCGGCCACGATCCGGCCGCCCTGAGCGCCGCCGCCCGGCCCCATGTCGATCACATAGTCCGCGTTTCGGATCACGTCCAGGTCGTGCTCAATTACGATCACCGTCGCGCCGTTTTCGATCAGGCTCTGAAACACGCCCATCAGCGTCTCCACGTCCAGCGGATGCAGGCCGATGGTGGGCTCGTCGAACACGAACACCGAATCCGACTGACCCTTCCCCATCTCGCTGGCCAGCTTCAGGCGCTGCGCCTCGCCGCCGGACAGGCTGGGCGTCTCCTCGCCCAGGGTCAGATAGCCCAGGCCCAGGTCGCGAAGCACCCGCAGCCGCCGGGCCACCAGCGGCAGATCCTCGCAGGCCGCCAGCGCCTCGTCGACGCTCATGTCCATCAGCTCCGGCAGCGCGTAGCCCGCTCCGCCCTTCTTCGGGGGCCGGCGGATCAGGCCCGCCTCCCTGGCATAGCGGGAGCCGCCGCAGTCCGGGCAGGGAATCTCCACGTCCGGCAGGAACTGCACGTCCAGGCTCACCACGCCCGTGCCGTCGCAGGCCGGGCAGCGCAGGCTGCCCGTGTTGTAGGAGAAGTCCCCCGCCTTATGGCTCCGGGCCCTGGCGTCCGCCGTGCGGGCGTAGACCTTGCGCAGCTCGTCGTGCACGTCGGCGTAGGTGGCCACCGTGGAGCGCACGTTGATGCCGATGGGCGTGGCGTCGATCAGCTTCACCTGCCGGATGCCCTCGGCGGACACGGCCTTCACGTGGGCCGGCAGCGCGCCGCCCCGGATGGCGGCCTCCAGCCCGGGAATCAGGCTCTCCAGCACCATGGTGGTCTTGCCGGAGCCCGACACCCCCGTCACGGCGATCAGCCGGCCCTTGGGCAGCGCCACCTCCAGGGGCTTCACCGTGTGAATGGCCGAGGTGCTCAGGCGAATCGTGCCCAGGGCAAACATGTCCTCCGCGCCGGCCCGGGGCCTGGGGCGCACCGCCCGCTTGCCGGAGAGAAAGCCGCCGATGCGGGAGGCAGGATTATCTGCTACCTCCGCCAGCGGGCCCTGGGCGATGACGCGGCCGCCGTCGGCCCCGGCCCCCGGCCCCATCTCGATGAGCCAGTCGGCCTCCTTCAGCACGTTGGTGTCGTGATCCACCAGCACCACGCTGTTGCCGTCCGCGATGAGATCCCGCATGACGCCCGTCAGGCCCTCCATGTTGGCGGGATGCAGGCCGATGGAGGGCTCGTCCAGCACGTAGAGCACGCCGGTGGTGCGGTTGCGCACCGCCCGGGCCAGCTGCATCCGCTGGCGCTCCCCGGTGGACAGCGTGGAGGCAGCCCGATCCAGCGTCAGATAGGACAGGCCCAGCTCGGTGAGCCGGCGCGCCGCGCCCCGAAAGGAATCCCTGATGCTCTCCGCCATGGGCCGCATGGGCTCCGGCAGGGAAGCCGGCACCCCCTCCACCCAGTCGCACAGCTCGGACAACGTCATCCGGCAGACCTCCGCCAGGGAGACGCCCCGCAGCCTCGGGCCCCGGGCGGCGTCCGAGAGGCGGGTGCCGCCGCAGTCCGGGCAGACGTCCTGCCGGAGGAACTTCTCCACCCGCTTCATGCCCTTTTCGTCCTTCACCTTCGAGAGGGCGTTCTCCACGGTATAGGTGGCGTTGAAGTAGGTGAAGTCCATGTCCCCCGCCGCGCCGCTGGTCTTGTTCTGATAGATGATGTTCTTCTTCACCGCCGGGCCGTGGAACACGATGTCCCGCTCCTTCGCGGTCAGCTCACGGAAGGGCACGTTGGTGCGCACGCCCATCTCCCGGGCGATGTCCTTCATCAGCGACCACATCAGCGTCTGCCAGGGCGCCACCGCGCCTTCGTCGATGGAGAGGGACTCGTCCGGCACCAGGGTGGATTCGTCCACCGTGCGGATCACGCCCGTGCCCTCGCAGCGCCGGCAGGCACCCTGGCTGTTGAAGGCCAGCTCCTCCGCGCCGGGGGCGAAAAAAGACGCCCCGCACTCCGGGCACGTCAGGGGCCGCCCCGCCGCCACGTTCAGGGAGGGGGCCAGGTAGTGCCCGTTGGGGCAGCGATGGCTGGACAGGCGGGAGAACATGAGCCGCAGGATGTTCAGAAGCTCCGTGCCCGTGCCGAAGGTGGAGCGGATGCCCGGCACCCCAGGCCGCTGCCTGAGGGCCAGGGCGGCGGGCACATACAGCGCCTCGTCCACCTGGGCCTTCTCCGCCTGGGTCATGCGCCGCCGGGTGTAGGTGGACAGGGATTCCAGATACCGCCGGGAGCCCTCCGCGTACAGGATGCCCAGGGCCAGCGACGACTTGCCCGAGCCGGACACCCCCGCGATGCCCACGATCCGGTTCAGCGGTATGTCCACATCGATGTTCTTCAGGTTGTGCACCCGGCCGCCCCGCACCCGGATGGCCGTGGGCGCGGCGTGATTCTTCTTCTCCAAGTCTTCTCCCCCGCTCTTATGTTCCGTTTTGCCCCTCAGGCCAGCTTGATGTCCAGCCACTTGCCTTGTTTGATGCGCCGGTGCAGCAGCCCGTTGCGCACGAAGGCGTCGATGTCGAAGGCGATCCAGGGCCCCATGACGGCGATCTGCCAGCCGGGGAAGGCGCTGTTCAGCGGATAGCAGAACAGATACGTCAGGATCGGCCGCAGCACCGCCACGCTGACCAGCGCCACCATGGCCACGTACTTGGTGTCGCCCGCGCCGCGCAGGCAGCCGGAATACACCACGCGGCCGTTCTGGGGCAGCATGCCCACGATAACCACATAGAAGGACAGGGTCACGCCCAGGATGATCTCCTCCTCGGTGGTGAACAGCAGCGCCAGCTGGCGGCGCAGCAGGAAGATGACCAGCATCAGCCCGATGGACACGAACACGGAAATGCGCCGGGAGATGCCCGCGTGGGCCATGGCCGCGCCCTTGTCCCGGGCGCCCAGGCTCTGGCCCACCAGCGAGGTGCCCGCCGTGGCCACGCCGTCGCCCAGGGTGAAGGACAGGGACGTCACCTGAGACACGATCTGATACGCCGCGAAGGCGTTGGTGCCCACCCCGGCGATGAGCCGGGAGTTGATGAGGAAGCCCAGCCGCAGGAAGGCCGCCTCCACGATGGAGCTGGAGCCCACGCTGAACAGCCCGCTCAGGGTCGTCCGGTCGAACCGGGGCAGCGCGATGTGATAGTAGCCGTTTTTCCGGCAGACGAAGCTGATGGCGATGATACAGGATACCGCCGTTCCGCACACCGTGGCGATGGCCGCGCCCCGCACCCCCAGCCGGGGAAAGCCCAGCTTGCCGTTGATGAGCACGTAGTTGAGGCACACGTTCACCAGATTGGCCGTGATGTTTGTGACCATGGTGATGCGGGTCTTGCCGATGGCCCGCATGGCCGCGCAGATGCACAGCGACCAGCAGTTCAGCGGAATGCCCAGGCTGATGACGCGGAAATACGCCACGCTCATGTCCATGGTGTCCGCGTTGGCCCCGGCCAGCCGCATGAAGGGCACCGCGCCGAAATAGCCCAGCAGCGCCATCACCACGCCCAGCACCGTCACCAGCGCCAGGGACTGATTCAGGCAGGAGTTGGCCGCCGCCTGATCGTCCGCGCCCTTGCGGCGGGCGCACAGCGCCGTGGTGCCCACGCACAGGGACTGGGCGCAGATCAACAGGATCATGCGGGGCTGGCTGGTGAGGCCCACCGCCGCGATGGCCGCCGCCCCCAGGGTGCCCACCATCATGGTGTCGATGGAGCCGATGATGCTCAGCAGCGCCCCCTCGATGGTGGAGGGCCAGGCGATGTTCAGGCTCTGCTTGTACATCCCCTTCAGCTTTTTCGATTCAATCGGCCTGCCGCTCTGATCCTTTATGCCGCAGAGCATTTGAAATAGATCCACCGGAATCCGCTCTCCTTTTTCACCTGTATATAAAAAGTCGGCGCGCCACGCGCGGACCGTTCAATATGAACCATCCGAATCGACTATAGCACGCCGCGCCCTCCCCGGCAAGCCGAGGGGTATGGCGGGGAGATTGGTTTTCTGTTAAATCCGCAGGGCCGATCGGGCCGCCTCCATCAGGATGAAGAACGCCTGTCCCTCCGGCGCCGCGCCGGGCCGGTCGAACCGAGGCGCGCCGCACACGCCCCGCACCACGCCGAACCGGTCCACCGCCTCCAGGGCGGCCGACCGCGCCTTCTCCGCCGGCTCCAGCCAGTCCTTATCCAGCCAGCCGGCCCCCACGCCCCGGTAGATCGTGTAGGCCAGCATCTGGCCGAAGTTGACCTCAGCGAAGGACGACGGGTCGTCCAGCACGTCGTGAAACAGGCCGTCAGGCCGCTGCAGAGGCCTCGCCGCCTCCAGCAGCCCCCTGACGCGGCGGACCAGCCTGTCCTTCTCCGCCGCCCTGTCCGCCGGCAGCAGGGCCGCCACCCGGGCCATGCCCGCCAGCGCCCAGCCGTTGCCCACGCCCCAGGCGTCCCGGCGGATGAAGCGCTTCGCGCCGTCGTCCCACCGGTGGGCCAGCAGCCCCTTGTCCGCGTCGTAGAGCGCCGCCCACCAGCCGTCGATCTGCCTCATGGCCTCGTCGAAGCAGCCCGCCCGGGCCAGGAAGGGCGGCAGCATGTAAAAAGAATCAACCCAGAACTCCCGGCCGCCGGTGAGGTGATACACCACGCCCGCTCCGTTGCGCGGCGCGCCGGTGAGCGCCCAGCCGAGCAGCGCGTCCCGGGCGCGGCACAGGGCCTTATCTCCGGTCCTTTCGCAGGCGGCGATGAGGGCCTCCCCCACGGCGCAGGGGTCGGTGACGCCCTGGCCCGGGTTCAGCTGGCAGCAGCGGCCGTCCGCGCCCTGCCGGTTCGCGCCCTCCACGGCCAGCAGGATGGCAGTCTCCTCCTCGCCGGCCTCCAGAAAGGCCTGGGCCACCACGCCCTGCTCCCAGTCGTGGCGCTGGGTGGCCAGGGTCGCCGCCTTCACCCGGCGCAGCAAGTCGTTTTCCCGTTCGGATGTCATGCCTTGTCCTCCTTTCGCCGTTCAAAGGGCGCGGCGCGCGGAAAAGTCCTCCGCGCGCCGCGTGGGATCATGGGTTTTACCACGCCGACAGCGCGAACCGCCGCTGGCGCACCGGATGGCTGCCGCTGAGCCGCTGGCGATACCAGGCCTCCAGCGTCATGCCGTTTGCCCACAGCTCCGTGGCCACGTCGCCCACATAGCGGATGTGCCAGGGTTCGAAGGCGTAGCCCGTCTCCGGGATGCCCGCCTCGGTGTAGCGGATGATGTATCCATACTCGTGGGCGTGCTGATTCAGCCAGGCGTAGGCGTCGGTCAGCACGAAATCCGTGCTGAGGAACGGGCAGTCCGAGCTGCCCACATCCATGGCCAGGCCGGTCTGGTGCTCCGACTGGCCGGGCATGGCCACGTACTGCGACACATACTCCAGGTCGGTCTCCTCCAGGCGGCGGTAGTAGATCTCATGCTGCGTCCAATAGGAGCGGTAGCCGGAGATGCCCAGCAGCTCGATGCCGTCCTCCAGGGCGGCGGCGAACATCTTCTCCAGCGCCCGGGCGGCCACCTCCCGCATCTGCTTGCGGGATTCGGGCACGAAATCGGCGTAGGCCACGTCCGGATAGGACAGATCCTTCGGCTCATAGTCCTGGGGCAGCGAATTTTGCTTGTTGACAAGGATCAGGGTACTGTCGTAGAGATCGGCCTGCGCGGCCGCGGGCAGCAGAACTGCCGCGATCAGCAGCGCGGCCAGGAAACGTCGCATGGGAAACAACACCTCTTTTGTGTATTTGGGACGGCTACAGCCGCTGGATGGTTCCGTTTTTCAGCATCTTCTCCACCCGCTGGCATAAAGTGCCGTCCAGCAGGCAGTCCACCACCGTGGCCTCGGCGGTGTACTCCTCCCCCAGCACCTGGCCCTTGTCGTGCACCAGGGAGAGCACGGCTCCCTCGGCGTAGGGCACGGTGAGGCGCACGTGGCGGCGCATCTGGCCCAGGCGCTGACCCAGGGCGGCCCGCAGCGCATCCAGCCCCTGCCCGTCCTGAGCGGAAATGGGAATGATGCCCGGCGTGGCCAGCGGCAGCTCGGCCAGCCGGTCGCACTTGTTCAGCACCTCCAGCATGGGCTTGCCGGAGGCCCCCAGCTGGTTCAGCACCTCCAGCACCACCTGCCGCTGCTCGGCGCAGTGCTCGCTGGAGGCGTCGGACACGATGACGATCAGATCGGCGTACAGCGCCTCCTCCAGGGTGGACTTGAAGGCCTCCACCAGCTGGTGCGGCAGCTTTCGGATGAAGCCCACCGTGTCCACCAGCAGGCACTCCCGCCGGTCGGGCAGCTCCACCTTGCGCATAACCGGATCCAGCGTGGCGAACAGCTTGTCCTCCACCAGCACATTGGCGCCGGACAGGGCGTTCAGCAGGGTGGATTTGCCGGCGTTGGTGTAGCCCACCAGCGCGGCCACGGCCTGCTCGCTCTTTTCCCGGCGGCTGCGGCGCAGCGCCCGCTGGCGGTCAAGCTCCTCCAATTCCCGCTCCAGATCGGTGATGCGGCGGCGGATGCGCCGGCGGTCCACCTCCAGCTGGGTCTCGCCGGGGCCCCGGGTGCCGATGCCGCCGCCCAGACGGGACAGCACCGTGCCCAGGCCGGTGAGCCGGGGCAGGTTGTACTTCATCTGAGCCAGTTCCACCTGCAGCTTGCCCTCGTAGGACTGGGCCCGCTGGGCGAAGATGTCCAGGATCAGGGCGGTGCGGTCGATGACCCGCACGCCGTCTCCCAAAATTTCAGAAATGTTTCTCGACTGGGCGGCGGTGAGCTCGTCGTCGAAGATGACCAGGTCGATCTCCGCCGCCTGGCAGATGAGCGAGAGCTCCTGCACCTTGCCGGAGCCGATGAAGGTGGCCGGGTCGGGGCGCTGCCGCTTCTGCAGCACCCGCTGGATGACGATGGCCCCGGCGGTGTTGGTGAGGCTCTCCAGCTCGTTCAGCGATTCGTCCGAATCGGTGCTCACCAGCATCACCCGCTCCTGAGTCTTCTCCCAGTTGCCCTCCCGGATGGTCTTGAGCACCCGCTCGTCCGCGATCTCGATCTCGTGCAGCCATCTTTCCTGGGGCACGCGGCCGGGCTTCACCGGGCCGTGGGTGTGGATGGCCAGCTGGCCGTACTCCATTTCCCCCAGGAACGCGGCGGTGATGCCGGTGGCGATGCCGTCCTTCACGCCCACGGCGCACATGGCGTCGAAGCGCAAAAGGCGCAGCGCCTGCTCGTCCACGTCGGACAGCCGGGCTGACCCGCCGGGATGGGTGTGGATGCAGCGGATGCCGGAGAGGCGCTCCACGCTGCGCCGCAGCGTCCTTTCGGGCAGCGACACGCTCTCCGCCGAGCCGATGGAGATTTCCAGCACCGTTCCCTCCCGGCTCATGTACACCATGATCTCCCGGTTGAGCTGGTCGGTGAACCGCACCAGCGTGTTGAGCAGCCTGTCCGGCAGGAACTGGTCCCGCGCCCAGTCGGTGTCGAACAGCCGCTCCAATTCGTCCAGCGCGGACTGGCGAATGCCCTCGATGTTGCCTCGGATCATTGTCTTCCCTTTCTCCCGTTCAGGTGAGATCGTCTGTCATTGGCCTTCCCCTCGATGGGAAGTCCTTCGCAAGCCCAAAAAGAGTGCCCAGCTGCTTGAAGGGCAACCGGGCACTGTGTTTTATTTCACTTTTTCCGCGCGAATCACACATATTTGCTCGGGGCCTCGTCGGAGGCCGCGCCGCTGATCTCGCCGGCGGCCAGACGCGCCTTGTAGTCCTTGATGGCCTCGTGCAGCGCCTCCTCGGCCAGCACGGAGCAGTGCACCTTGACCTCGGGCAGACCGCCCAGCTCGTCCATGACCATCTTGTTGGTGATCTTCAGCGCTTCGTCGATGGTCTTGCCCATGACCATCTCGGTGGCCTTGCTGGAGGTGGCGATGGCCGCCCCGCAGCCAAAGGTCTTGAACTTCACGTCCACGATGACGTCGTTTTCAACCTTGATGTAGATGCGCATGATGTCGCCGCACTTGGCGTTGCCCACGGTGCCGACGCCGCTGGCATCCTCGATCTCGCCCACGTTGCGCGGATTGGTGAAGTGATCCATAACCTGCTCGGTGTACAGCATAGTATTGCCTCTTTTCTTATAATATCACAATGCGGGCCCGCTGTCAAAGACAATGTCTCCTCACAGCGTTTTGAGTTCCTCGGGGGTCAGGGGCGACATGTTGCGCAGCCGGGTCACGATGGCCTTCAGCTCCTCCAGCACCGTCTCCACTTCTTCCATGGTGTTTTCCTCGCTCAGGGAGAACCGCAGGGACCCGTGGGCGATCTCATGGGGCAGGCCGATGGCCAGGAGCACGTGGCTGGGATCCAGGGAGCCGGAGGTGCAGGCGGAGCCGGAGGAGGCCGCGATGCCCTTCAGGTCCAGGCTCAGCAGCAGCGCCTCGCCCTCGATGTAGCGGATGGACACGTTGCAGTTGCCCGGCAGCCGCCGGGTGGGATGGCCGTTCACCCGGCTCTCCGGGATGGCCTCGATCACACCGTTCATCAGCCGGTCGCGCATGGCCGTCAGCTTCTCCGCCTTGCCCGCCAGATCGGCGGTGGCCAGCTCGATGGCCCGGCCCATGCCCACGATGGAGGCCAAATTCTCCGTGCCCGCCCGCTGGGTGCGCTCCTGAGCGCCGCCCTGCATGAAGCGCTGCAGCCGCACGCCGGAGCGCACGTACAGCGCGCCCACGCCCTTGGGCGCGTGGAATTTATGGCCGGACAGGGACAGCATGTCCACCCCCATGGCCCGCACGTCCATGGGAATCGCGCCGATGGCCTGCACCGCGTCGGTGTGGAACAGGATTCCGTGGGCCTTGGCGATTTTGCCGATTTCCTCAATGGGCTGAATGGTGCCGATCTCGTTGTTGGCCGCCATGATGGTGATGAGTGTGGTCTCCGGGGTGATGGCCTTTTCCAGCTCGTCCAGCTTCACCACGCCGTATTCGTCCACCGGCAGGTAGGTCACGGTGAAGCCCTCCCGCTCCAGCTGCTGACAGGTGTGCAGCACCGCGTGATGCTCGATGGAGGAGGTGATGATGTGGCTGCCCTTGCGCTTCTGGGCGTAGGCCGCGCCCCGCACGGCCCAGTTGTCCGCCTCGGTGCCGCAGCCGGTGAAGTAGATCTCGTTGGGTTTGGCGTTGATGGCCGCCGCCACCTGCTCCCGGGCCTTTTCCAGCGCCCGCTTGGCCTCCCGGCCAAAGGCGTGGATGCTGGAGGGATTGCCGTATACCTCGGTCAGATAGGGCATCATCGCCTCCAGCACCGGCTCGGTGACCCGCGTGGTGGCGGCGTTGTCCATATAGATGCGTTTCATGGTGTGTCTGTGTCCTTCCCCGAGCGGTTTTGCTCGAAATCGTCGATGATGTCCTGGAGGGTGATGCCGTCCACGATCTGATTGAGCCCGTCGTTGACCCTGCGCCAGACCACCCGGGTGGCGCAGGAGCAGGCCCGTTCGCAGGCGTCCTCCTCAGACAGGCAGTCGATCAGGTTCAGATCGCCCTCCAGCGCCCGCATGACCTCCCCCACGGTGATGTCCTCCGGCGGGCGGGCCAGCAGATACCCGCCCTGAGCCCCGCGCACGCTCCTCACCAGACCGCTCTTGCGCAGCGGGCCGATGAGCTGCTCCAGATACGCCTCCGGTATCTTCTGCCGCTCCGCGATGGCCTTGATGGACTGGGGCTCCCCCGGCCCTTGGCAGGCCAGATCGTACATGGCGTGGATGCCATACCGGCTCCGCGTGGACAGTTTCATGTGGTTCGCCTCCCCTGGATGAATTCCGACTGAACCCATCTGTTTTGTATTATATCACACATTCCGCTCCATGAAAAGCAAATCCGACAAAAACAATAAGAATTAACATGAGGCGCATCACGGACGCGCTTTCGCTCAAATCATGATTTCGTCCTGCCGCACGAAGTACCCCTGGGCGTGGCGGCAGACCGGACATTCCATCGGCGCGTCGGTGCCGGTGAGCACGTGGCCGCAGTTGAGGCACACCCAGCTGACGCCTACGTCGTCGTGAAACAGCAGCCCGTCCCTCATCCACCCGGCGAACCGGGCGAAGCGGTCGCCGTGGGTCTTCTCGATGGCGGCGATCCGCTGGAACAGCCGGGCCACGTCCGGGAAGCCCTCCTCGTCCGCCACGGCGGCGAAGCCGGGATAGATGGCCGTGTTCTCGCTCATCTCGCTTTCCACGGCGAAATCCAGCAGCGCCCGGGTCCGCGCCTCCGGCTGAGCCGGGTAGTCGGCGCGAAGGGTCAAGAGACCCGGCGCCGGGGCCAGGCGGGTGTAGAACAGCTGGGCGTGCTCCCGCTCCTGATCCGCCGTGAAGCGGAACAGCCGCCCTATGGCGTACAGCTTCTCCCTGTCGGCGGCCTGGGCGGCGTAGTCGTAGCGGCCACGGGCCATACATTCCCCGGCGAAGGCGCGCATCAGATTTTCCCGGGTCTGGCTCTCCATAAAATTCATACTCTTTCCTCCCGTCATAATCCGCCTGGGCGGATCATTTTCTATCCTTATGATGTGGGGCGGGAGGGAAAACTATGCAAGAGAACATGAGATATGACCGGGCAACGGCCGCGGCCTACGCGCGGCGCTGGGCGCTTTCGCGCAATCCGGCCTTCGGGGATTTCACGGAGCTGGGCGGCGACTGCGCCAACTTCGCCTCCCAGTGCCTGTGGGCGGGCTGGGGCTGGATGACGGAGGCGTGGCACTACCTGTCGATGACGGATCGCACGCCCTCCTGGAGCGGGGTGAAATTTCTGCGGCGGTGGCTGCTGGACAGCGGCTGCGCGGAGGTGTGCGAGACCATCGAGGCGGAGCCGGGTGACCTGATCGCCCTGTGGAACGGCCAGCGCTACTACCATGTGCTGGTGGTCGTCCGGCCCGGGCCGGACCCCCGGGTGGCGGCCCACACTCACGACGTGCTGGACCGCCCGCTGAGCGACTACTGCCCCATCGCCCAGGAGGCGCTGCACATCCTGTGAAACGATGAACTTTTCATAACAAGTTGGCCGATGGGGTTGAGAAACGCGCCGGGGCGTGATACAATAGGGAGGAATGTTTGAAGGAGGACAAAAGCACATGCTGAAACGACTGATGAAACTCGCCGCGCTGGCGCTGCTGGCGGCGTTTCTACTCACAGGCTGTCTGGATTTCTCCGCCATGACCGGCGGCACCGTCTACCTCAAATGCGAAAACCGGCAGAAGACCGGTTCCTTCAAGATCCGCGGCGCCAGCAACAAGATCGCCTCGCTGGTCGAGCAGGGGCGCACCGGCCCCGTCGTGGCCGCCTCCGCCGGCAATCACGCCCAGGGCGTGGCTTACGCTGCCTCCCGGCTGGGCGTTCCCGCCACCATCGTCATGCCCAAGACCGCGCCGATCGCAAAGCTCCAGGCCACAGAGGGCTACGGCGCCAGAGTCGTCGCCGCGGGCGACTGCTTTGACGACGCCTACGCCGAGGCGCTGCGCATCTGCGAGGAGGAGGGCGCCACCTTCCTGCACCCCTACAACGACCCGGAGGTCATCGCTGGCCAGGGCACGCTGGGTCTGGAGATCCTGTCCGACCTGCCCTATGTGGACGTGATCGTCGCCCCCGCGGGCGGCGGCGGGCTTCTCGCGGGCATCGCGGCCGCGGTCAAGCAGATCAACCCCCGCGTGCAGGTCTACGGCGTGCAGGCCGCCGGCTGCGACCCCATCGCCCGCAGCTTCCGGGAAAAGAAGCTCGTCGTGGCCGAGTCCGGCTCCACCATTGCCGACGGCATCGCCGTCAAGGCCCCCGGCGATATCACCGTGGACATCATCAACCGTCTGGCAGACGGCGTGGTCACGGTCACGGAGAGTGAGATCGCCAACGCCATCCTTCTGCTGATCGAACGCTGCAAGCAGGTGGTCGAGCCCTCGGGCGCGACCTCCCTCGCGGCGGTGCTCTCCGGCAAGATCGACGTCAGGGGCAAGCGCGTGGTCTGCGTGCTCTCCGGCGGCAACATCGACGTGAGCTTCATCCAGTCCATCATCGAGCGCGGTCTGGTCGCCCGCCACCGGCGCATCAAGTTCACCGCGATCGTCGTGGACCGTCCGGGCAGTCTGGTGCAGCTGCTGCAGGTCATTGCCGACGCGGGCGCCAACATCCTCGCCGTGGAGCACGACAAGCTGCGCGAGAACCTCAATCCCAACGAGACGAGCGTGCACATCTCCTGCGAGGTGGGCGGCAAGGAGCACGGGCAGGCGCTGATCGACCGGCTGGTCGAAAAGGGCTATCCCGTGGAAGTCGAGTAAACAATCTCAGTATCTCCAGCGCCGCGAAACAGTAGAGCAGAGGGGCTTACGCCCCTCATCCGTCTGGCCTTCGGCCAGCCACCTCTTGCCCGCCTTGCCGCAATTGCCGTTTCCGGGCCGGGCTTGAGCGCCACGACCCGAAAAGCGGCGCGGCTGCGGAGAAAGCGTGCTTGCTTTTTCCGCCCCCGGCGGCGCAAACCCGCTTTCCCCAGAGGGGAAGGCTACAAGGAAGGAGAAATAATATGAAAGTCATCTTCAATACCGACGTGCGCGGGCAGGGAAAGAAAGGCGAGATGAAGGAAG
>CADARO010000063.1 GCA_902790345.1 uncultured Eubacteriales bacterium
TTCAACCTGATCGACAACGCGATCAAATACACGCCCGATGGCGGCGAGATTTCCGTGTCAATTGAAAACACCGGAAAGCAAATCGTATGTACTGTTTCGGATAACGGCATTGGCATTCCGAAGGAACATCAGCCGCATGTGTTTGAACGTTTCTATCGTGTGGATAAGAGCCATTCCCGCGTCACAGGTGGCACAGGGTTGGGGCTTGCTATTGTAAAGCACGTTGCACATATTCATAATGCGTTAGTTGACTTAGCAAGTGTTGAAGGTGAAGGAACAAATGTTCAGCTTGTCTGGCGAATGCAACTAAACTAAGTAGTAGTCAGACAAAGACCAAGAGGTCAATAGTCAAACGCAAGAAAGCCCCTGCGTTTGACCATTGACCTCATTTTGGCTACAAGATGCTGTTTTCGACCTGGGTACACGAGCATTGTCCAAACGGAACAAATCGTAGAACGCCCACAGGCTGGGCGCTTTCAGTCAAAAAGTAACAACGCTGATTTCGTATCAAAATCAGCGTTGTTGGGTGGAAAGAAACAGTTATTTTGATACAATGTAACTTCGTTGAAACCTCCCTTTGTGCCGTACATGAGGTTACATCTGCTGGAAGTTACAGATTGTCATCATCCTCACAATCCTTATCCATATACGTTATACTGCAAACACCGAGATGTATTAAGGAGGCTGCCGCGGAACACAGTAAGATCATTATTCAGGTGTACAATCGTTTTTTTAGTTGCAAAAGTATTATCACTGTGCTATAGTAATAAAGATTAAAGAGTTCGTTCCCCTGCCGTAGGGACAGTCCAAAGAACAGGTGCTTTTCCAAATCCATGTCCATTTTGGCATTAAGAAGGATAATTTGAAGCTGGAGGTGTCTGAATGATTCGTCTATCTGCCTGGAATAAGTACGAGGGGGCCTCTCTGGATGCGATTCATGCGTTCGCAGCAGAGTACAGCACGTTTATTGACCAATGCAAGACCGAACGGGAGTGCGTCAGCAGGGCTGTGGAGCTGGCAAAGGCCGCCGGGTACGCCGACCTTGAAACCGCCGTCGCCGAAGGGCGCAAGCTTACGCCCGGATGCCGGATGTATCGCAACTGGATGAACAAATCCATCGTGCTGTTCGTGGTGGGAGAGTGCCCGCTCTGGGAGGGCATGCAGATCCTCGGGGCGCACATCGACTCTCCCCGCATCGACCTGAAGCAGAACCCCCTCTACGAGGAGGACGGCCTGGCTTACCTGGACACCCAGTACTACGGCGGCATCAAGAAATACCAGTGGGTCGCGCTTCCGCTGGCGCTGCACGGCGTGGTGGTGCGCATCGATGGCACGGTGCTGACCGTCAGCATCGGCGAAGCGGAGGGGGACCCCGTATTCTGCATCTCTGATCTGCTGCCTCACCTGGCGGACGAGCAGATGAAGCTGGACGGGGAAAAGCTCATCGAGGGCGAGGTCCTGAACCTCATCATCGGCGGACAGCCGTTGAAGGGCGCGGAAAAGGACCCGGTCAAGGCCAATGTGCTCAAGCTTCTGAGGGAGAAGTATGACATCGGGGAGGAGGACTTCATCTCGGCGGAGTTGGAGCTGGTGCCGGCGGGGAAGTCGCGGGATATGGGCTTTGACCGCAGCATGATCCTCGGCTACGGCCATGACGACCGCGTCTGCGCCTATCCCTCCCTGCGCGCCGTGCTGGACTACGAGGGCACGCCGCGGCGCACGCTGTGCGCCATACTCACCGACAAGGAGGAGATCGGCTCCGTCGGGGCGACGGGCATGCGCTCGCACTTCTTCGAGAACATCGTCTCCGAGCTGTTGGCCTGCACTTCGGAATACAGCGAATTCGACCTGAAACGCGCGCTGTCCAACAGTCGCATGCTGTCCAGCGACGTCTCCGCAGGCTATGACCCTAACTTTGCCTCGGCCTTTGAAAAGAAAAATGCCGCCTATCTCAGCTGCGGCGTATGCTTCAACAAGTATACCGGCGGGAATGGCAAACACGCCTCCAGCGACGCCAACGCTGAATTCATCGGCGCACTCCGCCGCTGTATGCGCGACGGCGACGTGAGCTATCAGTTCTCTGAAATGGGTAAGGTCGACCTGGGCGGCGGCGGGACCATCGCCTACATGTGTGCCAAGTACTGCATGAACGTGATCGACTGCGGCGTGCCGGTGCTTTCCATGCACGCGCCCTGGGAGATCATCAGCAAGGTGGACCTGTACGAGGCCTACAAGTGTTACCGCGCCTTTCTGAAGGAGTGAGTTTCATTACTCAAGAACGCGGGGCTGTCTCAGAATATTCCGCATGATATTCTGAGACAGCCCCGCGTTTTATACTATCCATCAAAAAGACAGGATGGTCTCCCGGTTCAGTCGACGGATGATCGCGCAGGCCAGCTTCACGGCGTTGTTGAAATCCTCAAGGGAGGCGATGCCGTAGTGGCTGTGAATATAGCGCACGGGCAGGCCGACCACAATGGCGGGCACACCCTGATTGGAGAGGTGAATGGGGGCACCATTGGTGGAGCCGCCGGTGCGCACAGCCTCCTGCACGGGGATGCCCAGCTCGGCGGCCAGATCCAGGGCGAAGCGCTGGTAGCGGGGATTGGTGATCATCCGGGCGTCGATGTGCCGCAGCATGGGCCCCTTGTGGATGGCGGTCTGCACCTCGCAGGCGGGCACCACGGTATCGTCGGCGGGGCAGCCTTCGAACACAATGGCGATGTCGGGCTTCACGGTGTTGGCCGTCACGGTGGCACCGCGGGTGCCGACTTCCTCCTGGGAAGCCATCGCGCCCACCACGTCCACGTCCAGCGTCTCGCCGTTCAATGCGTCCAGCGTGGCCAGTATGGCGGCGCATCCCAAGCGGTTGTCAAAGGCCTTGCCGAACATCAGATCGTGCTTCTCGTCGTACTCAAAGGTCACGTCCGGCACCACCGGCGCGGCCACGCGGATGCCGAAAACGTCCCGGGCTTCTTCCAGGGAGCTTGCACCGATGTCGATGGACATGTCGGCTACCTCCGGAACCCTGTGCTTCTCGGCGTCGGACATGAAGTGAGGCGGCTTCGCGGCGATCACGCCGGGGATGTAGTTGCCGTCCCGGGTCTGCACACGCACCCGATGGGCGGGGATGTTGCTGTTGACCCAGCCGCCCATGGTGATGAATTTCAGCGTGCCGTTGGGCCGTATGGAGTGCACCATGAAGCCCACCTCGTCGGAGTGGGCGTCCAGCTGCACCACGGGCCGGTTGCCGGAATGGCCCTTGCGATACATATACAGATTGCGCAGGCTGTCCTCCCGTATATCCAGATTGTCCGACGCATAGCTTCGGGCCACCTTCAGTACCTCGTCCTCAAAGCCGGACACGCCGTTGGCGTTGGAGAACGCCGCGATCATACTGAGCCTGTCCATCATCTTTCCCTTCCTCACTTTCTCTCGGGCAGCGGCGCGCGCCGGAAGGCCTCCATGAAATCGGCGATGTATTTCGCACAGGCGTCCAGCATGTCGGTGCCCCACTCCACGGTGGCGTTCTTCGGATGATCCGGGCCGATCCAGCCGTTGTCGGAGATGTCCGTCACCGGGCGCACCAGCGGGATTTCCACGCCCTTGTACCGGACGGTCTTGAAGCCGGCGGCTTCGATCTCGTCGGACACGGGCTTCAGCACCATGTCCTCCACGCTGTCCCAGTCCACCAGTTTGGGGTCTACAGCCAATATGCCCGCGGTCTCTTCCGCGCCGCCGTGACCACCCTTCCAGGCGGGGTTCAAATCCCAGGCCATGAGCCACCAGTTCATCTCGGCCAGCATGCAGCCCTGGCGCTGCAGATCCAGCGCCACGCGATCCAGCACCGGGATATTGCCGCCATGGCCGTTGAGCACCACAAACCGCCGGACGCCATGCGCCCGGTAGCCCTGGGTCAGTTTGGTGAACACATCGTAGAGCGTGTCCAGCCCCAGTGACACCGTGCCAGGATAGTCGGTCTGGCTGTCGCAGGCGCCGAAGGGGATGATCGGAGCGATGGCCACGTCCGTCAGCGGCTCGATCAGGTCCAGCAGCTTTTCGGGAATCAGCGTGTCGGTGCCCAGGGGCAGGTGCTTGCCGTGGCACTCGATGCTGCCCACTGACAGCAGGATGATGTCGTTCTTTTTGAAGTATTCCCCGGCCTGCGGCCAGGTCATGTGCGCAAGACGCATTTGAATTCCCTCCCGTTTGTTTTTGTTGATGTATCAGCAGACAGACATATAGTCACATTTTGATTTTTCTGTACGCCTCAATGAAATCTACAGCCCAGTCGGCGGCGGCGTCCAGCATCTGTTCGCCCCATTCGGAGGTCGCGGTCTCCAGGTGATCGGGTCCCAGCCAGCCGTTGTCGGTGACATCCACGTCCAGCCGCGGCACGGGGATGTCTACGCCCTTATACTGCACGCAGTCCCACCCGGAGGCAGGCAGCTCTTCTCCGACGCCCTGCATCTTCGCGGGCTCGAAGGCGCTTCGATCCACCCAATCGGGGTTGATGGCCAGGATCGCGGCGGTCTCCTGTCCCCCGGCGTGGCCTCCCCGCCAGGCGGAGTTCAGGTCCCACACGTAACGCCACCAATTCAGCTCGGCCAGCATGGCTCCCCGACGACTCAACTCCAGCGCCGTCCGCTCGATGGGGCCGCAGTTGGGACCGTGGCCGTTCAGGGCAATGAACCGCCGCGCGCCGTGGCGCATCAGGCCGGTGAAGATCTTCATGACCACCTCATAGAGCAACTGCGGCCCCAATGAGATGGTGCCGGGGAATTCGGTCTGGCTGTCGCACTGGCCGTAGCTCCAGCCGGGCAGGATCAGCACATCGGGGTCCCTTTGCTCGATGCGGTCGCACACGGCCTCCGGGGCCAGCATGTCCGTACCCAAGGGCAGGTGCCGGCCGTGCTGCTCGGCGGTGCCCACGGGCAGTATGACCACGGGATCGCTTTGCAGTACCCGCTCGGCCTGGGGCCAGGTCAGTCGCGCCAGCCTCATACCCCCGCCCCCTTTTGAAGCGGATGATGGCAGGCTACAAAGCGGCTCGGAGCGATCTGGCGCAGCTCGGGCATTTCAGCCTTGCACTGATCGGTGCAATAGGGGCAGCGCGGATGGAACCGACAGCCCGGCGGCATATGGATGGGGCTGGGGGTCTCGCCCTCGATGGCGTACTCCCGGGTGCGTTTTAATGGGTTCATCTCCGGCGCAGCCTTGGTGAGCACCTGGGTGTAGGGGTGGCAGGGCCCGTCAAATAGCGTCTCGGTGGGCCCCAGCTCCATCACGTGGCCCAGGTACATCACCGCCACCCGGTGGGTGATGTGGCGCACCACCCGCAGATCGTGGGAGATGAACAGTATGGTCAGCCCCAGCTTTTGCTGGAGGTCGCCCAGTAGGTTGATGATCTGCGCCTGAATGGACACGTCCAGGGCGGACACGGGCTCGTCGGCGATGATGAACTTCGGGTTCAGCGCCAGGGCCCTTGCGATGCCCACGCGCTGCTGCTGGCCGCCGGAAAACTCGCCGGGGTAGCGCCCGGCGTAGTCGGCGGACAGGCCGCACATGCCCATCAGTTCCTCCACCCGCTGGTCCACCTGGTCCTTGGGCACCACGTGGTGGTACAACAGCAGTTCGCTGATGATGGCCCGCACGCTCATGCGCGGGTTCAGCGAGGAGTAGGGGTCCTGGAAGATCATCTGCATGTGGGGTCGCAGGGGACGAAGCTCCCGTGCGCTCATGTGGGCGATGTCGGTGCCCTCCAGCAGGATCTCGCCGGAGGTGGGCTCATAGAGCCGGATGATGGTGCGGGCCAGCGTGGACTTGCCGCAGCCGGATTCGCCCACCAGTCCCAGGCACTCGCCCTGGTAGATGTCCAGCGACACGTGGTCCACGGCCTTGACGTACCTGACCTCCCGGCGCAGGAGGCTGTCGGCGATGGTGCGCTTCACCGGGAACCACTTGCACAGGTCTTTGACCTCCACCAGCTTGGACCTGGAGGTGTAATCAAACTGTATGTCCGCCATGCTCACGCCTCCTTCCCCTGCGGCGCTTCGATGATGCCCCGGTACGCTGCGGTCTTGTCCAGACAGTGGCAGCGCACGCTGTGGCCCGGGGCGATCTCGCGCATTTCCGGGCGCTCGCGCTTGCAGATGTCCGCGCATTCGGTGCACCGGGGCCAGAAGGGGCAGCCCTCCGGCAGATGCGCCAGGTTGGGCGGCGAGCCCTGAATGGCGTTCAGCCGCGCACCCTTGTTGGCGGGGTCGGGCAGCGAGGACATCAGCGCGTAGGTGTAGGGATGCCGGGGTGAGGCGAACAGCGTCACCACGTCGCACATCTCCATGATCAGCCCGGAGTACATCACCGCCACCCGGTCGCACATCTGGGCGATGACGCCCAGATCGTGGGTCACCAGTATGATGCTCATGTCCAGCTCCTGCTTTAAGCTGTTGATCAGCTTCATGATCTGGTCCTGGATGGTCACGTCCAGCGCGGTGGTGGGCTCGTCGGCGATCAGCAGCTTCGGCCGCGCGCCCAGAGCCATGGCGATCATGGCGCGCTGGCGCATACCGCCGGAGAACTGGAAGGTGTACTCCTCCATGCGAAGCTCCGGGGAGGGGATGCCCACCATCCTCAAGAGCTCCACGGCCCGCTGCTGCTTTTCTGCCCTGGTCATGGGGGTATCGTCAAACACCTCCATCAGCTGCTTCTTGATCTTCAATACCGGGGAGAGGGAGGTCATGGGCTCCTGGAAGATGACGCTCATCTTCTTGCCCCTGAGCTTGCGCAGCTCCTTTTCCTTCAAATGGGTGATGTCCTGGCCATCCAGTATGATCTGGCCGTCCACCACCCGGCCGGGCTTTTTGAGCAGGCCCAGTATGGACCGGCAGGTCTGGCTCTTGCCACAGCCGGATTCGCCCACCAGCCCGAAGGTCTCGCCCTTGTAGACTTCGAAGGACACGCCGTCCACGGCCTTGACCAGCTCGTCGCGTCCCGGGAAATACGTCTTGAGGTCCTTGACCTCCAGTATCCTTTCCGCCACGCCGATCACCGTCCCTTCCTGCGCAGTATGTCGGTCATCGAGTCGCCCAGCAGGCTAAGGCCCACACCCGTGATTGCCAGTACCAGGCCCGGGAAGAAGGTCATCCACGAGGCGTAGGTGATGTAGGTGCGGCCCTCGTTCAGTATCGCGCCCCACTCCGGCGTCGGGGGCTGCACCCCCAGGCCCAGGAAGCTCATGGACGCGCCGGTGAGCATACACATCACCATGTCGCTGGCAGCGAACACGATGGAGGAGGAGATCACGTTGGGCAGCACGTGCCGAAGCAGAATGCGGGCGTCGGAGAAGCCCGCCACCCTGGCGGCCTCGATGAATTCGGATTTTTTCAGCGTCATGACCTCGGCGCGTACCAGGCGGGCATAGCTCATCCAGCCCACCAGCCAAAGGGCGATGTACAGGTTGATGGTGCCCGTGCCCAGGATCGTGATGATGGCGATGACCAGGATCGTGAAGGGGAAGGCCATCATGATCTCGCTGATGCGCATCAACAGGCTGTCCAGCCAGCCGCCGTACCACGCCGCCAGCAGGCCGATGATGCTGCCGATGATCAGCGGCACCAGCACGCCGAAGAACCCGATGGACAGGTCGATGCGGGTGCCCCACACCACCCGGGAGAAGATGTCCCGGCCGTAGTTGTCCGTGCCAAAGATGTGCGCGGCGCTGGGGGCCTTTGTACGGGCGGTGATGTCCACCACTGTGGGATCGTAGGGTGCGATCTGCGCGGGGAAGATGGCCATGATCAGTGCGATTACCACGATCACCACCCCCAGTATGAAGGTGGGCGTGACGGCCCACGCGGGCAGGAGATGCTTCCTGCGCGTCTTTTCCGATTGCGGATAATAGCGTTTCACTGAGCTTCTCCTCCCCTCTTTAGAATTCCACCCTGGGATCCAGGAACGAATAGATGATGTCCGTCAGCAGGTTCACCACCAGCACCAGCAGGGCGAACAGAAACACCACGGACTGCACCACAGTGTAGTCCCTGGCGGAAATGGCGTCGTAGGTCAGCTTGCCGATGCCTGGCAGTGCGAACACGGTCTCGATGATGACGCTGCCGCCCAGCAGCGCCGCCATACGCATAGACAGCAGCGTGACGGTGGACACCATGGAATTGCGAATGATGTGGCGGCGCCGCACGGCGCCTGCAGAAAGCCCCTTGGATTTGGCGAAGTCTACGTAATCCTGGCGGATGATGTCCACCACCGAATTGCGCATATCGCGGATCAGGATTGCCGCGGTCATCAGGGACTGAGTGAATGCGGGCAGGATCAGACACTTGAATTCGCTGAACAGACTGGTGGCATCCCAGCCGCCAGCGGGCAGCCAGTGCAACGTGACGGAAAACAGGATCATCAGCAAAAGCCCCACCCAGAAGGAGGGCATGGCAATGGCTACCAGCGTGGAGATGCGAATAGCGTGGTCGGTGGGTTGATCCTTCTGCAGGCCTGCAACATACCCCAGCGGCAGAGCGAACAGCAGGCCCAGCGCCGTGGAGAACAACGTCAGCGCGATGGTCACCGGCAGACGCTCGCCTATCATTTCTGCCACGGGACGTGAGAATTTCATCGATGTCCCCAGATCCAGCGTGACCAGGTTCTTCAGATAGATCCAGTATTGCTCCCACAGCGGCTTGTCCAGCCCCAGCTTGACCCGCATGGCCTCCACCGCGTCCGGACGTGCCTTTTCACCCGCCATGATGCGGGCGGGATCCCCGGGAATCAGGTGGATCATCAGGAAGGTCATGATGGTGACCACCAGCAGCACCGGCAGCATTTGCAGAAGCCGCTTTAAGATGTAGTTGAGCCGACGCAAATCGCTTCACCGCCTTTGGAAGGTCGATTATTCCAAATCGCACAGGGGAGCCGGCAGATCACCGCCGGCCCCCGCTGGTCTGGTAAGAGTCTGTGATTACTCAGCCTTGTAGATGTTCTCGCAGTAGTAGTTGGAGAAGGTGTCCACAGCCAGACCCTGTACGCTGTTGGTGTAGGCATAGGCGAAGGAGTTGTGGAACAGCGGGATGACGTTGTAGTTGTCATACACGCGCTGCTGGAGCTCCTTGTACATCTCCACACGCTTGGCATCGTCCTGCTCGATCAGGGCGGCGGCCTGCAGCTCGTCCAGCTCCACATCGTTCAGGCCGGTGAACCAGGCCTGGCTTTGATCGTAATCGCAGATCCAGCCCAGTACCTCGGAGGGATCATAGTAGTCGTCGGACCACTGGAACATACAGGCCTGGTTCTTCAGGTTCTGCGCATTCTCATAGATGGTGCCGCCGTCCTCGGTGACGATGTTCACGGTGAAGCCCGCCGGCGCCAGCTGGCTCTGCAGCATGATGGCGATCTGCTGGTACACCTCGTTGGGAGAGGAGTACAGGGTGAACTCGATGCCGTCGGGGTAGCCTGCCTCGGCAAGATCGGCTTTTGCACCCTCAGGATCGTAGGGCGGGCACTCCAGCGCATCGTTGAAGTACTTGGCGTGGGCCGCGGACAGCACGGAGGCGGTAGCGCCGCCGAACTCGCCGTAGACGACCTCGGCGATCTCCGCGCGGTTAATAGCCTTCACCAGGGCCTTGCGGACGTTGATGTCGCTGAAGGGCTCCATGGTGGTGTTCAACAGCAGGTAGCGGATCTGCGTGGATTCAAAGGTCTGCAAGGTCAGGTCAGGATTGGTGCGGACCACATCCATCAGGGAGGCAGGGATGTCGCCCATGATGTCGATCTGGCCAGACTGCAGCTGCATCAGGCGGGTGTTGTCATCCTCGACGGTGGCAAACTTGATGTACTGGGTCTTGACGGCATCCGCATTTCGGTAGTTGGGGTTCTTCTCCAGCAGCACATAATTGCCGTGGTTCCACTCCTTGAGCATGTACGCACCAGTGCCGATCGGATTCATGATGTACTCTTCCTCGGTCATGGATTCGGCATAGGCCTTGCAGCCCAGCACCATGTTGAAGCTGCACAGCTCGGCGAGGAAAGCGCCGTTGGGAGCTTTCAGAGTGATGATCACCTGATCATCGGTGGCTTCCACAGTATCGATGGGCTCAGCGATGAAGCGATACTCGCTGGTCTCGGTGTCACGGGCGCGATATAGACTCCACACCCAGTCCTCACCTTTTACCGGGGTGCCGTCGGAGAACACCACGCCTGGAACCAAGTTAAAGGTATAGGTAAGGCCATCCTCACTGATGGTCCAGTCGGTGGCCAGCAGGGGCTCAACAGTAACGCCATCACTGCTCATACGCACCAGGCCTTCCTGGATCTGCTCGACGGCATGGATCTCAGGGCCGCCAATGGCAGGCGCGTTGGGCTCGAGATAGGTGGGTTCAGTGCCGCCGAACACGATGGTATCCTCTTCCGCAAGTGCAAAAGCGGACAACAGCAGACACAGTGCACACAACATCGCGAGTAGTTTCTTCATAATGATCGCTCCTTTCCTCGTTGGACAGCTTCCCCGTCCGGGGACCACATCGAGTTATAACGCTATTATACTATATCAATATTGATTCGTCAACATCTCAAAGGAGATTTCTCACGGCCACAACGTCGAATTACAAAAGTATTAAGTCAACAGCTGAGGCGAGATAGTCAAGGTCAAAGGCACAGATTTTGTGAAGCCTGGTTTCTGTGAACTTTACTTTGATTAATGTTCGTGTGATATTATGGCTGGCACATATTACAGGGTTCATAACCCTGTTCTATGGCCTGGTCTCTCGTTTCCAGTCGGACTTTGTTCTTCTCCTTCATTGATTTAGCACCAGAACAATTCGGATTGTGAAACTTCATGCTAACATGTCCTCAATGCTGTGCCTTTCCAGCAGGAGCTTGCGGAATAAGTACAGTATTATCGACTAATCTCGGGAGACCTTTACGGTTTCCCGTTTTATTCTTTTCTGGCTCTCAACCCCAACTTTGATACAATGGGCGGGATCGAGAGCTTTGTTATGCGCAGATTAAGCGGGAACAAGACACAAGATTTTCGGAGAATCCTGAACTCGTGTCATCTTGTTACAGAATTTCTTGTAATACGATCAGATTACGGAGTGGCACTTTTCAGACCCCGATGCTCTGTTTCAAGTCTGGTTGTTTGGTTGAAGCTTCTATTTCCCAAGGCGCTCCAGCGCGGCCACAGCATCTTCGCTGCCGTTTTCTTCCGCTTCCTCATACAGGTCAATCGCCCTGTCCAAATCCTGTTCCACACCCAGGCCCTGTTCATATAGCCGGGCAAGTTCATATCCGGCGTCGACGACGCCTGTGGCGGATTTGTTTTCCGACGCTGCGACGGATGCAAACAGCTTCGCCGCCTGCGCGTAATCCTGTTCCACGCCCAGACCCTGCGCATGCCTTCGCCAAGCTGGGCCACGGAGGTGTTGGATTTCTGGCTGGCCTTCGCCATCTGATCCGCAAAGGCAGGCATATAGGACATCTCCAGTCCCAGTGCAGACATGCTGTCGGTGACCATATCGGAAGCTGATGCCAGGTCGATGCCGCTGGCCTGGGCCAGGTTCAGTACCGTGGGCAGCGCCTCAATGGCCTTCTCCGAATCATAGCCGGCCAGAGCCAGGTAGTTCAGGGCAGACGCCGCCTCGCTTGCAGAGTAGCGGGTGCTCGCGCCCATCTCCTGCGCAGCGTCGGACAGAGCCTTCATCTCCGCCGTGCTCTCGGATTCGGACAGGCCCATGGTCGCGTAGACCTGCCGGATGGCGTCATCATAGGAGGCAAAGGTCTTGACGGCGACAGTGCCCGCGCCGATAGCTACAGCGCTGAGTTTGGACAGGCTTTTGCCCACACCTTCGACGCTCTTGCCGGCAGCCTTGGCCTTCTCACCGAACTGCGCCATCCTGTCGGCGGCGTTCAGCCAGCTGTTCTGCAGCCGCTGCAGGCGGGAGGTAACCTGAGCGATATGGGACTGGATCTGCTGGAGTCCCGCGCGGGCGTTGTTCAGGTTGGTGTTGGCTTTGGTGACAGCGTCCGCGTTGCGCCGCATGGCATTTTCGGAGCGGGAGAGCTGGCCTTCCAGCTTCTGCACTTCCTGCCCCGATGCCGCGTACTCGCTCTTCAGGCGTTCCAGCTCTGCCTCCATTTCGGCATAGGCATCGGTACCCTTCAGCCCAGCCTCCTCGGCTTCCCGGAGGTCGGCAGTCAGCTTGTCCACCTGCTGGCCGAGATCCGCGTGTCTCTGTCTGGCGGTGTCCAGCTTCGCGGCGAGCTTCTCATGTGTCTGCACGCTGGTCTCCAGCTTGCCTTTCGCCGCTTCGAGCGCACGCTCATACTGCTGGACGGCCTGCTGCTGCAGCTGGAACTTCTGCTGAAGGCTCGCGAGTTGCGCCTGTGCCCCGGCAGCAGTGTTTTCGAAGTTGGTGACGCCGGACGCCGCCAGCTTGAACTGGGAGTCGGCTTCCTTAAGCTGCTGGTTGATGGAGCGCAGGTTTGCACTGAAGTTGTCGCTGTTCAATGACAGCGAGACGACCATGTCGCGAAGAGTTTCTGCCATTGATCGGCGACCTCCTTTTCATGAAAAATGCGCCGTTCATATGAACGACGCAGGGTTGTCAAAAGGTATTTGCGACGCTACCTTTGATCATTTTTCAAAGGCACTCCA
>CADARO010000064.1 GCA_902790345.1 uncultured Eubacteriales bacterium
GGCGCTGACGGCGGTGATGCTGACCTGCGGCGGCCATCGAATCCTGTTCGACTGCGGCGAGGGCACGCAGACCGCCTCCCGCAGGGTGGGCGCCAACGCCCTCAACGCCGACATCATCGCCCTGACCCACTACCACGGCGACCACATCTTCGGCCTGCCGGGACTCATGCAGACCATGTTCAGCCAGAACCGGACCCAGCCGCTGACCATCGTGGGCCCCGCCGGGCTGGAGGCGGCCATGAAGCCGATCCTCCTGCTGGCCGGACATCTCTCCTATGAGGTGCGGCTGCTGGAGCTGCCGAGAGAGGGCGCGCGGCTGAACGACATCGGCAATGGCTGGCCGGAGGCCGCCCGGCTGACCCCCTTCCCCACGGAGCACCGGGTGGTCAGTCAGGGCTACGCCTTCACGCTGGGCCGGGCGGGCAAGTTCCTGCCGGAGCGGGCCAGGGCCCTGGGCGTGCCGGTGAATCTGTGGAGCGTCCTGCAAAAGGGCGAGGCCGTGGAGGCGGATGGTCGGACCGTATTGCCAGAGGCGGTGCTCGGCCTGCCGCGCAAGGGGCTGAAGGTGGTCTTTTCCGGCGACACCACCGCCTGCCCCGCGCTGGAGGAGGCCGCCCGGGAGGCGGATCTGCTCATCTGCGAGGGCACCTATGGTCAAAACGAGCAGGCCGACCTGGCCCTGGACCACGGCCACATGAACTTCGCCCAGGCGGGGCAGTTGGCCGCGGCGGCGAAGGCGCGGCGGCTCTGGCTGTGTCACTATTCCCAGATGATCCAGGATCCGGAGGAGTACATCGGAAACGCCCGGGCTTTCTACCCCGACGCCGTCTGCGGCTGCGACGGCATGACGGAGACCCTGCGCTTCGAGGACTGAAAAAGCATAAAAACGCCGCGGCCCGCCGATATGCGCGGGTCGCGGCGCTTTTCGTCCTTGTCAGACGGAGATGCCGATCACAGCTTGCCGCCCTTGAACTGGGGCAGCCAATCCTTGTTCTGCTCGAACATCTCGTTCACCATGTCGCGGATCTCCCTCAGCGAGCACACGGCGGCGGTGAGCGGATCGTAGCACACGGCCTGATAGATCATTTCCTTGTCGCCGGCCAGAGAGCCCTCCACGGCCAGCTCCTCGATCTGCGCCGACGTGCCGGAGAGCAGCGCCAGCTGCGGCGGCATCTTGCCCACGGCGATGGACTCCAGCCCGCGGCGGGACGCCAGCACAGGCACCTCCACGCAGCAGCCGTAGGGCAGGTTGTCGATGAGGCCGAAGTTGCGCACGTTGCCGTTGAACTTGAACATCTCGCCGTCGCCGAAGATGGCGTTGAAAATGTATGCGGCGTATTCCAGGCCGCGCTCCAGCTTGATGGGCTCCTCAAACCACTTGTCCATCTCGCTCTTCCAGGTGCTCTCGCGCTTGCGGTACTCGTTCAGGATGTAGGCGTAGTGGCCGGGGTTCCAGCCGGTGCCGTTGGTGCAGTACTTCTCGATCAGGTCGGGGCGCTTGCGGAACCAGGCGTTGTACTCGCTGTTGTGGCCGGAGGACTCGGTCACGTAGTAGCCCAGCGCCAGGAACATCTCGTTGCGCACCTGCTCCTCGTTATACACCTCGGGCGATCAGCGGATAGGCGTCCTCGCCCTTCCAGCGGAAGTCGGTGTAGAAGGCCTGATGGTTGATGCCCATGCAGGTGTAGGTGATGTCCTTGTTGTCCGCGCCGATCCAGCGGGCCAGCATCTGCGCCGTGCCCTGCACGCTGTGGCACAGGCCGCTGCACACCAGATCCGGGAACTTGCCCTGCACCGTGCGGCAGAGCATGGCCATGGGGTTGGTGTAGTTCAGGTAGATGGCGCCGGGGCAGTAGCGGTCGATGTCGGCGGCGATGTCCAGGATGGGATTGATGGTGCGCAGGAAGCGGAAGATGCCGGAGGGGCCCCGGGTGTCGCCCACGTTGGTGTCCACGCCGTACTTCTTCGGAATGAGGATGTCGTGCTGCCACACGTCCACCTCGCCGTGCAGGATGGTGGTGACCACGCCGTCCGCGCCCATGAGGGCCTCCTTGCGATCCAGAGTGGCGATGACCTTGGCCGGATACTTGCCCTCCGCCACGATGCGGTCCACCGCGCGTTTGATGTAATCCAGACGTTCGGCGTTGATGTCCATCAGGGCGATGGTGGCGTCCGCGAAGGCCGGGAAGGTGAGCAGGTCGTTGACCAGCTTGCGCGTGAAGCCGAAGCTGCCCGCGCCGATGAACGCGATTTTCTTGGACATGAGTTTGTTCCTCCTTCGTAGGCTGTGTCGTCCGGTTCTGTTAATTTCAATGGGAGTCCCAGCTCCCTTCCTTAACATTATAATGCCGGAACGCCCCACTGGCAAGCCCTTTCTCGTCGCTTTACAAACAAAAATGCGTCCATTTCCCCGCATAGGCCCCATCGGTTTTCAGGGGATGGACGCGGCCGTCCGTTCAGGTTCAGATACCTGTTTTATAAATAAGAACACTGTAAATGCCAATGAATCAACAAATATTTTTATTATCGTTCGTATCCGCTATTTGTTTTCCTCAGCTCAATCATGTTCTTTCCCAAACGCCCGATATAATTGGTAGAATTTTGCCCGTTTTTCACGAAACGCGTCGCCGAAAATTTGCAATTCACGGTTTTTCCCTATTGACGAGCGGATTATGTTCGTTTATAATTATTGTAAAATTGAGTGTGTGTTCCGCATATTCATGACCGTTGGCGCGGGTTTTCTTTTTTCACCCGCGACTTATTTCTGATGATTGGGGGAAACGACTATGGCGCAGAGCGGGGTCGTAAACCGGTCGCCCCGGAAGAACCAGAGCTATCTTGCGAGGCTGGGACGCAACATTGTCAAGCACAAGTGGACTTATCTCATGATGATCCCGGTGCTGGCGTACTACATCATCTTCCACTATGGCCCGCTTTACGGCGTGCAGATCGCCTTCAAGGATTTCAACCCCGGCAAGGGCATCTGGGGCAGCAAGTGGGTGGGCCTGAAGCATTTCATCAGTTTCTTCAGCGGCGTGTACGCCTGGCGAACCATCCGCAACACGCTGTTCATCAACATCTACCTTCTGCTGTTCGGCTTCCCGGCCCCCATCATTCTGGCCCTGCTGCTGGACGAGATCCACAAGCCCGTCTTCAAGAAGACGGTGCAGACCATCACCTACCTGCCGCACTTCATTTCCACCGTGGTCATCGCCGGCATCCTGGTGGACTTCTGTTCCACCAACGGCCTGTTCAACCAGATCGCCCAGATGATCAATCCAAACTACGTCAAAGGCGCGCTGCTGGGCAAGATGAGCCTGTTCCGCACCATCTATGTGTCCTCCGACATCTGGCAGAGCATCGGCTGGAATTCCATCATCTTCATCGCCGCGCTGTCGGGCGTGGATTCCGAGCTCTACGAAGCCGTGGCCATCGACGGCGGCAACCGGTTCCATCGGGTGTGGCACGTGTCCATCCCGTGCCTTTTGCCCACCATCGTCATCATGCTGATCCTGCGCATCGGCAACCTGATGAGCCTGGGCTTCGAGAAGATCATCCTGCTCTATAACACCGGCACCTATGAGGTGGCCGACGTCATCTCCTCCTATGTGTACCGGCGCGGCCTGCAGGACTTCAGCTACTCGTTCTCCTCCGCCGTGGGCCTGATGAACAACATCATCAACTTCATCCTGGTCATGGCAGCCAACGCCATCAGCCGCAGGGTCACCGAGACCAGCCTGTGGTAGAAGGGAGATGAGCAGAATGGCAAGCAATTCCAAAATCACCGTCCGCGGCAACCGCATCAAGAAGACGACGGGGTCTATCATCTTCGATACCTTCAACCACCTGTTCATGATTCTGCTGGCCGCCATAACGCTGTATCCCCTGTGGCACGTGGCCATGGCCTCCATCTCCGCCCCCACCGCCTACATGTATCACGTGGGCCCCATCTTCTATCCGCTGGGCAAGATCACCTTCGCCAGCTATGAAAAGGTGCTGGCCAACCCCATGATTCCCCTGGGCTACCGCAACACCATCTTCTACGTGGTGCTGGGCACCGCCATCAACATGCTGATGACCATGCTGTGCGCCTTCGTGCTCTCCCGCAAGGACATCATGCTCAAGGGCCCCATGACCGGCATCATCATCTTCACCATGTACTTCCACGGCGGCATGATCCCCACTTTCCTGCTGGTCAAGAGCCTGGGCATGCTGGACACCGTGTGGGCGCTGCTGCTGCCCGGCGCCATCAGCACCTTCAACATGATCATCACCCGCACCGCGTTTTCCAACATCCCGGCCTCGCTGGAGGAATCGGCCGAGCTGGACGGCGCCAACGACATGGTCATCCTGTTCCGCATCATCCTGCCGCTGTCTCTGCCCACGCTGGCCGTCATCCTGCTGTACTACGCGGTGGGCCACTGGAACAGCTGGTTCAACGCCATGATCTATCTGAACACCCGCGAGAAGTTCCCGCTGCAGCTGATCCTGCGCGAGATCCTGCTGGCCAACACGGAGGACGCCTCCGGCGCGCAGAACGCCGTGGCGGACGACACCATCCCGATTTCCGAGACCATCAAGTATTCCACCATCATGGTGGCCACCATCCCGATCCTGCTGGTATATCCCTTCCTGCAGAAGTACTTCGTGAAGGGCGTCATGATTGGCGCCATCAAGGGCTGACGCCCCGCGTTTCCGGTTAACAGCAGCGTGTGCTGTTAAAAAATAATAAGGAGGGAACCTTAATGAAGAAGACCACCAAGGCGTTGGCGCTGGTCCTGAGCATCCTGATGCTCATGTCCGTCGTCAGCATCACTGCGATGGCCGATGGTTCCGCCGAGCCGTCTCAGCTCACCTATTGGCGTGCGCTGGACACCTCGAAGGAGACCGTCATGTTCACCAACTGGGCCGATTCCGAGCTCGCCAAGTGGATCGCGGAAAAGACGAACTGCGTCGTGACGTTCGTTCATCCCCCGGCTGGCCAGGAAGCCGAGAAGTTCAACCTGATGATCGCCACCGGCGATTACACCGACATCATCGAGCGGGACCTGTCCAACACCTCCAACTATCCCGGCGGCGTTGACAAGGCCGTGGACGACGGCGTCATCATCACCCTGAACGAGGCGTGGGACAACGGCCTGGTGCCGAACCTGAAGGCCTACTTCGACGCGCATCCGGAATGGCTGCCCCAGCTGATCACCGACCGGGGCAACATCACCAACTTCCCCTTCATCCGTGAAGACGACATCCTGCTGACCAGCTGGGGCCCCCAGGTCCGCATCGACTGGCTGGAGGAGCTGAACATTGGCTTCGACGAGAACAACCTGCCCAGCACCATCGAAGACTGGGATACCGTGCTGCGCGCCTTCAAAGAGGCCGGCAAGTGCGAGTATCCGCTGCTCTGCGTCTCGCTGAACAGCATCGGCGACAACTCCGCGCTGCCCGGCGCCTATGGCGTGGGCTGGGAGTACTACCTGGACGAAGAGGGCAACGTGCAGTATGGCCCCACTCAGGACGCCTTCAAGGACTTCATCGCCCAGATCAAGATCTGGATCGACGACGGCCTGATCAATCCCGACTGGCAGGCTAACCTGAACACCGCGCAGCTGCGCCAGAACATCCTGTCCGACAACGCCGCCATGTACTTCTCCAACCTGGGCGGCGGCATGGGCACCTGGTACGACTACAAGAACGCCGAGCTGGGCACCAAGTCCGAGCCGGCCAACCCCGAAGGCTTCCGCTCCTTCGCGCTGCCCTTCCCGACCCTGGAGAAGGGCGCCAAGAGCCGCTTCGGCGGTTCCGCCCTGCATGTGGCTTCCTTCTGCGCCTTCATCACCACCGCCTGCGAAGACGTGGAAGGCGCCTGCCGTTACCTTGACTTCGGCTACTCCGAGGAAGGCAAGGAAATGTTCAACTATGGCAAGGAAGGCATCTCCTTCAACTACATCAACTATGAGGATCTGAACTCCCCCGTGGACCTGAGCGCCTTCGGCGACAAGTTCCCGCGCTGGAGCGACGCCATCCTGGCTGATCCCGATCACGCCGTGGCTGAGGCCTGCTCCCTGTACATCCGCGCCCACAGCTCTGGCCCCTTCCCGCAGGATGAAGGCTACCTGGTGCAGTTCATGAAGTACGCCGACCAGCTGAAGACCATCGAGACCTGGAACGGTTCTTCCGACTATTCCGGCTCCCTGCTGCCCCGCCTGTACTTCACCACTGAGGAATCCGAGGAGCTGGCGAGCCTGGAGACCGACATCGACACCTACAAGGACGAGACGATCACCAAGTTCCTCACCGGCGCGACCGAGCTGAACGATGCCACCTGGGCCGACTTCCAGAATGGTCTGAAGACCATGGGCATCGAGAAGTGCCTCGAGATCCGCAACGCGGCCGTGCAGCGCGCCTACGAGCGTGGCGGCATGTAATCCGTATAACGGATCAACGCCGACTTAACGCCACATAACGAACGCCCGGAACGGTTCGCCGCTCCGGGCGTTTTTGCGCCTCGGCGCGCCTGGCCCGCGCTTGACGGCGGCGCGCTGTTTATGCTATCCTTATGCCACAAGGAGTGAGTGAACCATGTCTGAACCGGCGCTTTCCAGCATCAAGGGCATCGGCCCCGCGCGGCTCAAGGCCTTCCACGAGGCCGGCATCGACACCGTGCGGGACCTGCTGGCCTGCCTGCCCCGGGAATACCGTGACCTGAGCGACATCCGCCCGCTGGCCAGTCTGTCTGCCGGCGACGAGGCCGCCGTGCGGGTGCGGGTGGCGGGCGGCGTGAGCCTGCACCGCGCCGGAAAGCTGGTCATCATCAAGACCCGGGTGGCGGACGAATCTGAGACCATGTCCGCCGTGTGGTACAACCAGCCCTGGCTCAAAGACACGCTGGTGCCCGGCCGGGAGCTGCTGCTCTACGGCAAGGTGGAGGCCCGCTTCGGCGAGCTGCAGCTGGTCGCCCCCGCCTTCGAGAGCGGCGAGGGCCTGAAGCCCATCTATCGCCAGCTGCCCGGCATTCCGCCGAAGACGCTGGTTCAGGCCATCCAGGCCGCGCTGGCGCTGCAGGACGGCCAGTGGGACGAGCCCCTGCCCGAATCCCTGCGCCGCCGGCACGGGCTGTGCGAGCGCAATTACGCCGTTCTCAACGCCCACCGCCCCATCAGCCGGGAGGCGCTGGCCGCCGCCCGCCGCCGCCTGGCCTTCGAGGAGCTGCTTTTGTTCCAGGTGGGCTTGTGGCTCATGCGGGGGCAGAAGCGGGAGGGCGTGGTGATCGACGCGCCGGACGAGCTGGGCGACGAATACTGGCGGACGCTCCCCTTCACCCCCACGAACGCCCAACGCCGGGTGCTCAAAGAAGTGCTCTCGGACCTGCGCGCGCCTCATCCCATGGCGCGGCTGGTTCAGGGCGACGTGGGCAGCGGCAAAACGGCCATCGCCTTCGCCGCCATGTACGCCGCCGTGAAGCGGGGCTGGCAATGCGCCCTCATGGCCCCCACGGAGATCCTGGCCGCCCAGCACTACGAGACGGCCCAGTCTCTCCTGGAGCCGCTGGGCGTGACATGCGGCCTGCTCACCGGCTCCCTCACGCCGAAAAACCGCCGCCTGGCCCACGAGGCCATCGCCTCGGGCGAATGGCAGGCGGTGATCGGCACCCACGCCCTCATCACCGAGAGCGTGCAGTATCAGAAGCTGGGCCTGGTCATCACCGACGAGCAGCACCGCTTCGGCGTGCGCCAGCGCACCCTGCTCTCCGGCAAGGGCGATTCGCCCAACGTGCTGGTCATGTCCGCCACCCCCATCCCCCGCACGCTGTCGCTGATCCTGTACGGCGATCTGGACATCTCCATCGTGGACGAGCTGCCCCCCGGCCGCACGCCGGTGAAGACCAACATCGTGCCCGAGGCCAAGCGGCAGGCCATGTACGGCTTCCTGCGGGAGGAAGTGAAGAAGGGGCGGCAGATCTACGTGGTGTGCCCGCTCATCGAGGAGAGCGAGGCCATGGACGCCACTCCCGCCGAGGTGATCTACGAGAACCTGCGCACCCGGGATCTGAAGGGCCTGCGGGTGGCGCTGGTGCACGGGCGGCTCAAGGCGGCGGACAAGGACGAAATCCTTTCCGACTTCCACGCGGGGAAGATCGACGTGCTGGTGTCCACCACGGTGATCGAGGTGGGCGTGAACGTGCCCAACGCCAGCGTGATGGTGATCGAGAACGCGGAGCGCTTCGGCCTGGCTCAGCTGCACCAGCTGCGGGGCCGGGTGGGCCGAGGCGCGGCGGTGTCCTACTGCTTCCTCATGGCCGAGCCCAACGAGCGGCTGCGGCTCATGACCAGGACCAACGACGGCTTCGTCATCGCCCAGAAGGACATGGAGCTGCGGGGGCCGGGTGAGATCCTGGGCCAGCGGCAGTCCGGCGTGATGGCGCTGGGAGCCGGGGCGCTGATGAGCGACACGGAGCTGCTCAAGGAGACCCACGACGCCGCCCGGGCGCTGCTCACCGACCCGACCAGTGACGAAGCCCGGGCCGTGATCGAGCTGGCGCAGAAGGCACTGGGTGATCGGCTGAAGGACGTGGCGATGAATTGAGAAAAACCGGAGGTGAACGATGTGCAGACAATCAGAAGAGCGACAGTGGCGGACGCCTCAAGAATCGCGGAAATACTCGTGTTCGTCAAGCGAATAAAGTTTCGTCCCATTTTTCAGGACGATGATTATTCCTTCGGCGAATTACAGGTGATCCCCCTCGCGAAGGAATACGTGGAGAAGGGCATCATAGACAATATTCTGGTCTATGACGACGGAATCGTGAAGGGGCTCATTCGCATAGAGGGCAATGAAATCGTCGAGCTGTATGTCGATTACTTTTTCCAGGACCAGGGCATTGGATCGGCTCTCATCGAATATGCCAAGGCGCATTATCCGGTTTCTTTTCTGTGGGCAATCGAAAAGAACGTGGACGCGATCCGCTTCTATGAGAGACACGGATTTCATCTGACAGACACGAAAAAATTTGAAGAAGACACCACTGAGTATCTCGTCCGGATGGAGCGGTAACACGCGTTTGCGGGGTGTTCGATGCCATGATGTACAGGGAATTCGGCGGCAGACAGAACCAGACGATCATTCTGCTTCACGGCGGCGGCCTGTCCTGGTGGAATTTCCGCGAAGCGGCCCGGCTTTTGCAAAGTGATTACCACATCGTTCTGCCCATTCTGGACGGCCACGCGGGCAGCAACCGGCCGTTTACCACCATCGAGGACAACGCGAAAGAAATCGTCTCTTTCATCGACGAGCGCTGCGGCGGTTCCGTGCTGATGATCGGAGGACTGTCGCTGGGCGGGCAGGTGCTCCTGGAGACGCTCTCCACGCGGCGGGACATCTGCTCCTTCGCCCTGGTGGAAAGCGCGGCGGTCATTCCGTCCAAGCTGACGAACATGCTGGTCGTCCCCGCCTTCGGCGGCAGCTACGGGCTGATCAGGCGCAGATGGTTCGCGAAGGCGCAGTTCAAATCGCTCCGTATCAAGCCTGCGCTCTTTGAGGATTATTACCGCGACACCTGCCAAATCGCGAAGGAAGACATGATCGCCTTCATGAAGGCAAACACGTCCTACGCCCTGAAGGCGTCCTTCCGCCAGGTTTCGGCGGAAGTCCACGTGTATTATGGAAGCAGGGAAACGCGGGGGATCAGGCGGTCCGCCGAAGTGATCCGGCAGACGCTGCCCGCCTGTCAGGCGCATATCCTGCCTGGCTTTTACCACGGCGATTTTTCCATCAACCACGCGGATTTATACGCGGACACGGTTCGACAGATCGTTCGCGGCGGATAACGGCAGTATAAAGAAACAATGCCGAAGGAGGCGCCCATGAACACACTGGATTCGATTCTCAGCAGACACAGCTACCGGGGAAAGTACAAGGACGCGCCCGTGCCCAGGGCCGATCTCATCAGGATCATGGAGGCGGGCCTGGCGGCGCCCTCGGGCTGCAACAAGCAGACCACCAGCCTCATCGCCATCGACGACCCCGCCGTTCTGAACAAAGTCCGCGCGGCGATCAACCCGCCCGTGGGCGAGACCGCCCCGGCGGCCATCTGCGTGCTCACGAGGCGGGTGTTCGCCTATCGCGACAAGTGCTTCGCGGTTCAGGACTACGCCGCTGCCATCGAAAACATGCTGCTGGCCATCGTCGAGCTGGGCTATCAGAGCTGCTGGTATGAAGGGCACATCACGGACGACGACCACATCGGCCGGCAAATGGCTCGGGTGCTGGGCGTGCCGGAGGACTACGAGCTGGTCTGCTTCCTGCCCGTAGGCGTGGCGGAGAGCGAGCCTGTGCCGCCGAAGAAAAAGGCGTTCAACGAGCGCGCGTGGTTCAACGGATTCGGCACAGTGGATTGACGGCGTCCACTTGAGGGAGGAAACCATATGAATTACTTCATCGAAGGCCTGCAGGGCAGCGGCAAGAGCACGCTGGTGAACAGGCTGTCCGAAAAGAACCCAAACCTTCGCCCTGTTCGCGAGGGCGATTACTCCCCGGTGGAGCTGTCCTGGTGCGCCTACATGGACAGGGCGCAATATGGCGCGGCGCTGGAGCGGTACCCCGACCTCCGCCCGGCCATCGAGGCAAAGAGCTCCTTCGAGGACGACCGGGTCGTGGTGTGCTACACGAAGGTCAGGACCGACAACCGCGCGTTCTATGTCGACCTGGAGCGATACGAGATCTACAACGGCCGTGTGCCGAAGGATGAGTTTCGGCGCGTCATTCTGGGCCGCTATGAAAAATGGCATGGCGACAACGCGATTTTCGAGTGTTCGCTGTTTCAGAACATCGTGGAGGACATGCTTCTTTTCCAGTGCGCGTCCGATGAGGAGATCGTCGAATTCTACCGGGAGATCGGGCGCGTGCTGGCGGACGGGGACTTCCGCATCCTGTACCTTCAGTCCGACGACATCGCGGGCAACATCGCCGCCATCCGGAGGGAGCGAACGGACGATCAGGGCAACGAGGTGTGGTTCAACCTGATGCTGAAATTCTTCAACGAATCGCCCTACGCCGCGAAAAATGGCGTTGCCGGCGAAAGCGCCCTGCTGGAGCATTTCAGGCACAGGCAGGCGTTGGAGCTGAGACTGTGCCATGAGCTGTTCCCGGGACGATATACCATTCTGCAATCGAAAGGGTACGGTGATCTTGAGTTATGACGGGAATCATCATCGGCGTGGCCATCGACCTGGCCGTCGGGCTGCTGTGCGCCATCATGGGGCTGCTTCTGTGGAAGAAGCAGAAGCTGTCTCTCCTGCACGATTACCACTACAAAAACGTGAAGAAGGAAGACATCCCTGCCTACACGCGATGGATGGGCATCGGCCTGCTGGTCATTGGGATCGGCGTCGCCACCTCGGGGCTTTTGCAGCTGGTGAACTCCAATCTATGGTGGATCGCGCTGGCGGCGGGATTCGCGGCGGGGCTGGTCATCCTGTTCAGGGCGCAGAAGAAATACAACGGATCGATCATGAGCTGACAGAGTCGCGTCGCCGGTTATCCAATCCTTCCAAATCGAGGCGTACCATGCGAAAATCCCTCTCCCCCGCCCGCCTGGCGCAGCTGGCGCTGGGCGCGGCCATCCTGGCCTTCGGGCTTTACAACATCCACAGCCGCTGCCGCATCACCGAGGGCGGCGTGCTGGGCATGACGCTGCTCATCCGGCGCTGGACGGGGCTGTCTCCCGCCGTGTCGGAGGTCATACTGGACGCCCTGTGCTACCTGCTGGGGTTTCATTACCTGGGCCGTGAATTCCTGCCCCGGGCGGCGGCCGCCACGGGCTTTTACGCCCTGGCCTACGCCCTGTTCGAGAGCATGGGCTACGCGCTTCCCGATCTGTCGGGCCATCCCCTGGCGGCGGCGGTGGCGGGCGGGCTGTTCGTGGGGCTGGGCGTGGGCCTGGTGGTGCGGGCGGGCGGCGCGGCAGGGGGCGACGACGCGCTGGCGCTGGTCATATCGAAGAGGACGGGCTGGAAAATCGCCCGGGCGTATCTCCTGACCGACGTGACGGTGCTGATTTTGTCCCTGTCCTACATTCCGCTGGAAAACATCGCCTGCTCGCTGGTGACGGTCACGCTGTCCTCCTTCGTGATCGGGCGGATTCAGGCCGCGCGGCCCCGGGGAGAATCTGAGAAAATTGTAAAGTCGTCGCAAAAAATACGCGGGAGTTGATTTTCTCCGCGTATTTTTTACTTCAGTGATTGACGAATCAGGTCAAAAGGGATAAAATATAAGTAGGAAAATTTGGCTGGACAGGAGGATATGTATGGCAACACCAATCATCATGCCCCGTCAGGGCAACACGGTTGAAAGCTGTATCATCACCAAGTGGAATAAGAAGGTCGGCGATCCGGTCGCGGTCGGCGACATTCTGTTTGCCTATGAGACCGACAAGGCCGCCTTCGAGGAGGAAGCCAAGCAGGAAGGCACCGTTCTGCAGATTTTCTTCGAGGAAGGCGACGACGTGCCCTGCCTGACCAATGTGATGGTCATCGGCAATCCGGGCGAATCCTTCGCCGAGTTTGATCCCAAAGCCGGCAGCGCGCCCGCCGAGGCCGCGCCCGCCGCTGAAACCGCCCCCGCCGAAGAAGCGAAGGCCGAGGCCGAGGAAACCGCCGAAGCCCCCGTGGTGCTGGGCGAAATGAAGATTTCTCCCCGCGCCCGCAATCTGGCCGAGAAGAGCGGCGCCGACCTTTCCAAGGTTGTGCCCACCGGCCCCGACGGCCGCGTCATCGCCCGCGACGTTCAGAAGCTGATCGACAACGGCCTCCTCGTCACCGCCGCGGCCCGCGCCGGCTATCAGGGCGGCGTGGAAGGCACCGGCCTGGGCGGCCGCGTGTCCCTCAAGGATCTGGAAGCCAAGCCCGAAGCCGCGAGCGCGCCTGCCGCAGCCGCAGCGCCTGCCGCGCCCGTGGAGCTGGGCCAGCCCGTGGACGACAGCTACACCGAGCCCATGAGCAACATGCGCAAGGTCATCGCCAAGGCCATGATGACCTCCCTGTCCAGCATGGCTCAGCTCACCCACAACATCTCCTACGACGCCACCGAGGTGCAGAACGCCCGCAAGCTCTTTAAGGAGAAGGGCGAGAAGTTCGGCATGGAGCGGATCTCCATCAACGACATCATCATGTACGTGGTGGCCCGCACGCTGGCCATGCCCGAGCACAAGGCGCTCAACGCCAACCTGATCGACGACGGCAAGACCATGAAGTACTTCCGGGGCGTGCACCTGGGCATGGCCGTGGATACCGACCGGGGCCTGATGGTGCCCACCATCTTCAACGCGGACAAGATGACCCTGAAGGAGCTCTCCGCCACCGCCAAGCGACTGGCCAAGGAGTGCAAGGAGGGCAAGATCAACCCGGACTACCTGCAGGGCGCCAGCTTCACCGTGTCCAACATCGGCTCGCTGGGCATCGAGTCCTTCACCCCCGTGGTCAACCCGCCGCAGACCGGCATCCTGGGCGTGTGCGCCATCACCGACGGCGTGCGCGTTGTGAACGGCGAGATCAAAGTCTATCCCAAGATGACCCTGTCCCTGTCCTACGACCATCGCGCTCTGGACGGCACCCCCGCCTCCAAGTTCCTGGTGGATCTGAAGAACAATCTGGAAGCCTTCACGCTGATGCTGGCGAGAGGGTGACTCTATCAATGGGGAATTGGGAATGGGGAATGTGGAATTGAAGTTTGCGCTCAGGCGCGGCTGAGGCCGCGCAACCTCATCCGGCGCGGCGAAGCCGGGACGGATGAGGTTATTCAGACAAACCAAAATTCCTAATTCCTCACTCCTAATTCCTAATTCTGAAAGGATGTGTCGCTCCCATGTTTGATCTGATTGTCATCGGCGGCGGGCCGGCGGGTTATCTGGCCGCTGAGCGCGCCGGACACGCGGGCCTCAAGGTGGTGCTGTTCGAGAAGAACGCGCTGGGCGGCGTGTGCCTGAACGAGGGCTGCATTCCCTCCAAGGCGCTGCTCAACTCCGCCAAGCTGTACGAGCACGCGCTGCACAGCCAGGCCTACGGCGTGAAGGCCGAGGGCGTCGCCATCGACCAGCCCACCGTGGTGGCGCGGCGGGGCAAGGTGGTCAAGACGCTGGTGGCGGGCGTCGGCGCGAAGATGCGCGGCGCGGGCGTCACCGTGGTGAAGGAAAACGCGGTCATCAAGG
>CADARO010000065.1:0-10748 GCA_902790345.1 uncultured Eubacteriales bacterium
TCCTGCTGTACAACGAGATGGTCTACGAGACGGCGGACGTCATTTCCAGCTATGTCTACCGGCGCGGCCTGGTCCAGGGCGACTGGAGCTTCGGCGCGGCGGTGGGCCTGTTCAACTCAGTCATCAATTTCGCGCTGGTCATCACGGCCAACACGCTCAGCAATAAGATGTCCGGCGTCGGGCTCTGGTAAGGAGGCGGGACTATGCAGAAAAAATATGCTTCCGGCTCGTGCCTGGATGAAGGGCGCGGCTACAGGGTCTTCTCCGTGGTCAATGTGATCCTGCTGCTGATTATCCTGTTCGCCACGGCCTATCCGGTCTACTTTGTGCTCATCGCCTCAATCAGCGATCCGCCCAAGATGGTGGCCAACTACGGCCTCATGTGGCTGCCTCATTTCCCGCTGTCCCTGCTGTCCTACAAGATGGTGGCCAGGCACAGCCTGCTGCTGAGCGGCTTCGGCAACACCTTCTTCATCGTCATCGTGGGCGTGATCATCAACATGGTGCTCACGGTGCTGGGCGCCTACCTGCTGTCGCTGAAAAGCAGCCTGCTGCGCCGGCCCATCGCGTATCTGATCCTGTTCACCATGTATTTCAGCGGCGGCATCGTGCCCAACTACCTGAACATCAAGTCCCTGGGCCTGATGGACACCCTATGGGCGCTGATCCTGCCCGGCGCGATTTCCACCTACAACATGCTCATCATGCGCAGCTCCATCGCCAACCTGCCGGACGGCCTGATGGAGGCCGCCAAGCTGGACGGCGCGTCCCATTTGCAGCGCATCCTGAACGTGGTGGTGCCCCTCACCGGCGCCACGTCCGCCGTGCTGATCCTGTACTACGCCGTGGGTCACTGGAACGCCTGGTTCAACGCCTCGCTGTACATCCAGGCCCCGAAGCGGTATCCGCTGCAGCTGGTGCTGCGGCAGGTGCTGATCCTGGGCGAGGATTCCGAGATGGCCAGCGGCATGGACGCCGGCGCGGAGCTGGCCGCTGCCATGGTCATCAAGTACGCGCTGATCGTGGTGTCCACGGCGCCCATCATGGTGCTGTATCCGTTCCTGCAGAAATTCTTTGTGAAAGGCGTCATGGTTGGATCCATGAAGGGTTAATGGCTTATGAAAGCGTGTCTGTTCTGCGAAGACGGCCCCAACCGGCTGGACTTCGTGTTTGCCGCCAGGCGGGCGGCGTTTGAAAAGCGGCTGGAGCTCATAGAGGAGCCGGTGTTCCGCTCCCAGCTGGAGGCGAAGAAGGACGTCCTGAGCGAGGTGGAGGTCATCCTGTCCACCTGGGGCACCCCCGCCCTCACCGAGGAGGAGGTGCGCCGCTACTTCCCGAAGCTCAGGCTGCTGCTGTACTCCGCGGCGTCGGTGCGCTATTTCGCGGAGGGCTATCTGAAAGCGGGGGTCACGGTGGTCACCGCGGCCCAGGCCATGGCGGATTTTGTGGCCCAGTTCACCGTGGCCGCCATCTATCATCTGAACAAGGGCTTCTATCGGGCCGCCCAGCTGTATCGCGACGGCCATTTCCGGGAGGGCAAGGAGTATGCCCAGCGCGTCGCCCCCGGCAACTACGAGACCGCCATCGGCATCCTGGGCGCCGGCGCCATCGGCTCCCGGGTGATCGAGCAGCTGAATCACTATAACTTCGACATCCTGGTGTTCGATCCGTTTTTGAGCGATCAGCGGCTGAAGGAGCTGGGCGCGCGCCGGGCCACCCTGGAGGAGGTCTTCTCCCAGTGCGACGTGATCTCCAACCACCTGGCCAACAATGCCCAGACGGAAAACATGCTGGATTACAGCCTGTTCTCCCGCATGAAGAAGGACGCGTCCTTCCTGAATACCGGCCGGGGCGCTCAGGTGGTTGAGGCGGACCTGGCCCGGGCGCTGCGGGAGGAGCCCAGCCGCTTCGCCCTGCTGGACGTGACCCGAGAGGAGCCCGTGCCGCCGGATCACGAATTCCTGACCCTGCCCAACATGGTGCTCACGCCCCACATCGCGGGCGTGGGACGGCGGGAGGTGCTGGCCTACGACGACCTGCTGCTGGAGGAGCTGGACCGCTGGCTGGCCGGCGAGCCCCTGCGCCACGCGGTGTCTCCCGACATGCTGCGCACCATGGCCTAAGAATTCAGGCGCGCCCGGCGCGTTTGAAAATAGAAATGAAATAAGCGATTGAATGAGTGGAGGGATTGACTTTGAAAAAGATTCGCGTCGCCCTGATCGGCTATGGCCGCAGCGGCCGGAACATCCATCAGCATCTGTTGAGCCAGCTGCCCGAAAAATATGAAATCGTGGCGTATGTGGATCAGGACGCCGAACGCCGCGAGATGATCCAGCGCGAGAACGGCATCGAGGCCTTGAAGGATTATCGCGAGCTGCTGGATCGCAAGGACATCGACCTGGTGGTGAACGCCAGCTTCTCCTTCGACCACGCCCGCATCAGCTACGACCTGCTGACCCACGGCTTCGACGTGCTCTCCGAAAAGCCCGCCGCCAAGGACGAGGACGAATTCGCCTCCGCGGTGCGCGCCGCCCGGGAAAACGGCCGCCGCTACTTCGTGTTCCAGCAGTACCGCTTCTCTCCGGCGTATAAGAAGATGCGCGAGATCATCGAGAGCGGCAAGCTGGGCCGGGTGGTGCAGTTCACCTTCAACTTCGACGGCTTTGCCCGCCGCTGGGACTGGCAGACCGTTCACGGCTTCACCGCCGGCAGCCTGCGCAACACCGGCCCCCATCCCATGGACTGGGCGCTGGACATGATGGGCTTCCCCCAGGACGTGAGCGTGTTCTGCGCCATGGACTGCGCCCACACCTTCGGCGACGGCGAGGACTACGTGAAGATGCTGCTGCGCGCGCCGGGCGCGCCGGTGGGCGAGATCGAGATTTCCGCCGCCTTCGGATACAAGAAGGACACCTATCAGGTGCACGGCACCCGGGGCTGCCTCACGGGCAACGATTCCGGCCTGAAGTGGAAGTACTATGTGGATGAGGAAGCGCCGGAGCAGCACCTGACCACCAAGCCCCTGCGCACGGAGGAGTGCGTGCCGATCTACTGCCGCGAGCAGCTGCCCATGCACGAGGAGGAGTGGATCCCCAACGAGTTCGAGAAGGACGTGTTCAACGCCAAGGGCCTGGGCTACTACAACGCGCTGTATGAGACCCTCACCGAGGACAAGCCGTTCCTCATCAAGAACGAGCAGATCATGCTGCAGATGAAGATCACCCAGGAAGCCTATCGCCAGAATGAGGCGCTGTATCGCTGAGGCGAATCAACAACGGGAAGAGGGGGCGCGCCCCGCGGTTTGCGCCGCGGACGCGCTCCTTTTCGTCAATCGGGGAGAGTGATCGGATATGAATAAAAAGACGCCCATCCGCCTGTTGCCGGCCCAGGCCTGGCGCACCTATCGGGGCGGCAAACTGATCGCCGCGCTGCACGGGCGGGAGGCCGAGGACACCCACTTCCCGGAAGAATGGCTCATGTCCACCGTGCGGGCCAGAAACCCCGGCCGGGAGGATATCGTGGAGGGCCTGAGCCTCATGGAGGACGGCGGCAGCCTGCGGGACTGCATTCAGGCCGACCCGGAGGGGGTGCTGGGCGCGGGTCGCCGGGACACCGGCGTGCTGATGAAGCTGATCGACGCGGCGGAGCGGCTGTCGGTGCAGGTGCATCCCACCCGGCAGGACGCCATGCGCCTGTTTAACTCGCCCTACGGCAAGACGGAGTGCTGGCACATCCTGGGGGGCCGAGAGATCGACGGGCAGAAGCCGGGCATCTGGTTCGGCTTCAAGCCGGGCATCACCCGGGAGAAGTGGGCCGCTCTGTTCTACGCCCAGGACATCCAGGGCATGCTGGACTGCCTGCACCACATCGAGGTTCAGCCCGGGGAGACCTGGCTGATCCAGGGCGGTGTGCCCCACGCCATCGGGCCGGGCTGCTTCCTGGCGGAGATCCAGGAGCCCACCGACCTGACTCTGCGCACCGAGCGGGTGGACCCCCAGGGCCGTCCCCTGCCGGACGAGAGCTGCCATCAGGGCGTGGGCTTTGAGAACATGCTGGACTGCTTCGACTACACGGGCCGCACCCTGGCGGAGGCTCGGGCGGCCTGGTGTATTCCGCCCCGTGTGATCGAGAGCACGCCGGATTACGAGAAGACGAGCGTTCTGGGCTACGACAGCACGCCCTTCTTCAAGTTGGAGAAGTGGACGGTGACCGGCAGCCTGCGCTGCCTGCCCCGGGATACCTACTACGGCCTGTACGCGCTGGAAGGCGAAGGCGCGCTGCGGGCGGACGGCGGCCAGACGCCGCTCAGGCCGGGCGATCAGCTGTTTGTGCCCGCCGGAACGGAGGCCTTCGAGCTGGCCGCAGGCAAGGGGCTTATTACCCTGCTGGCTTACACTGGCCCGCGAGAGCCGACGCAGGGCTGACAAATGAAAAAGCAACCGGCGCGCCGTGTTTTCGCGGCGCGCCGGTTTTGTCGTATGGATTTTTCAGTCCTCCGGAAGCAGCGGATACTTCTCACGCCACTCCTCCTGCAGCTTCGTGGCCTCGGCGTGATAGTCCTTGTAATTCATGATGCCGAATTCCTGCTCGATCCGATCCAGGGGCCATTCGGGGTCGTTGGACTCCACGGTGAACACGTTCTCCTCCGAGTAGGCGTGGATGGTGACCTTGTCGCCCAGCGCCCGGCGGATGGCGTCGATCTTCTGGAACTGGCGGTCCTTGTGGTACAGCCGGGTTTCCAGGTCGATGGTGGCCAGCACCAGGCCGTTCCACTTGGAGCCCTCGGCCACGGTGCGGCCGGTGATGTCGATCACCTGGGCGTGGTCCGAGCGCACGGAGGACACCACGTAGTACATGTGATGGGCGGCGTAGGTGTTCAGCAGGTTGCCGCCGTCGTAGGCGGACACCCACATGACCAGCTGGGCGCCCTTGTCCTCCAGCGCCTGCCAGCCATCCCGCCAGCCGATGTCGAAGCAGATCTGGAAGCCCACCCGGCCGAAGTCCGTGTCGAACACCGGGATCTCCCGCCCGGGCACCAGGTGATTCACGATGGATTCCTCATACACCGTGTGTACCTTGCGGTATTTGCCGATGATCTCGCCCTCCCGGTCCAGGAAGAACACGGTGTTGAAGCGCAGCTCGTCGCTGCCCGGATAGGGCTCGTGCATCGGGGCCACCAGATAGCAACGCATCTCCCTGGCATAGCGCCGCAGCCAGGCCAGCATGTCGCTCACGATCTCCTGCCAGCGGGGGTTGAACTCGTCGCCGCCGATCTCCAGAAACGCCTCCGGCAGCACCACTAGATCGGGATGATACCCCCGCACCGATTCCAGCTTGTCGATGATGAACGGCACGATCTCCTCCTGGGTCTTGCCGCCCACCCATCTCTGGTTCAGCCCGAAGGACGCCACCTTCACTTTCCTGCCCATTGTGATTCCTCCATTCCGTCAGTCTTTTTCGGGGTAATTCGCCCGCCACTCGTTTTGCAGCCTCGTGGCCTCGGCGTGATAGTCGCGGTAATTCATGAGGCCGAATTCCCGCTCAATGCGCGGGATGGGCCATTCGGGATCGTTGGACTCCACGGTGAACACGTTCTCCTCAGAATAGGCGCGGATGGTGACCTTTTTGCCCAGCTCCTCCCGGATGTCGTCGATCTTCTGATACTGGCGGTCGATGTGATACAGCTCGGTCTCCAGGTCGATGGCGGCCATGGCCAGCCCGTTCCAGCGGGCGCCCTCGGCGATGGCGCGGCCGGTGAGGTCGATGATCTGGGCGTGATCCGTGCGCACGGAGGACACCACGTAGTACATGTTGTAGGCGGCGTAGGTGTTCAGCAGGTTGCCGCCGTCGTAGGCCGCGGTCCAGATGACCAGCCTGGCGCCTTTGTCGGCCAGCGCCTTCCAGCCCTCCCGCCAGCCGATGTCGAAGCAGGTCTGAAAGCCCACCCGGCCGAAGTCCGTGTCGAACACCGGGTACTCGCTGCCGGGCACCACCCGGGAGACGGTGGACTCCTCGTACACCGTGTGCACCTTGCGGTATTTGCCGGCCACCTCGCCGGCGCGGTCGATAAAGTAGACGCAGTTGTAGCGCAGGTCGCCGCTGCCCGAATAGGGCTCGTAGACCGGCGCGGCGATGTAGCAGCTCATGTCCCGGGCCAGGCGCCTGAGCTCGGTCAGCATGTGTTCCGTGATCTCCCGCCAGCGGGGGTTCAGCTTGTCGCCGCCGATCTTCAGAAACGCCTCCGGCAGCACGATGAGATCCGGCTGATACCCGCGCACCGATTCGATCTTGCGCAGGATCACCGGCACGATCTCCTCCTGGGTCCTGCCCCGCAGAAAGTCCTCGTTCAGCCCGAAGGACGCCACCATGACCTTCTTTCCCAATGATCTCCCCTCCCCATGACCTGTCGGCCTGAAAAATCCATATGGATGAGAATAATACATGTTTTATTTTCAGAAATGGACCCATGAATACGCGGGTGAGGCGGTGTGTGCCATTTTTCCGACACAGAAATCATATCATGAAATCAATGGGATGTCAAAGGGCTTTTGTGTCTCTCCCAAGAAAAAAGTCCGGCACGACGCGCGGGGCGTCATGCCGGATGAAGGGATCGCGGGGCCGCCGGGGGAAGCGGCCCGGCGTCATTTCACGGCCTGGAAGGCGGCTTCCAGCGCGGCGATGAGATCCTCGGCCTTCTCGATGCCGATGGAGAGGCGGATGGTGTTGGGCCTGATGCCCTGATCCAGCAGCTCCTCCTCCGTCAGCTGGGAGTGGGTGGTGCTGGCCGGATGGATCACCAGCGACTTCACGTCCGCCACGTTGGCCAGCAGCGAGAAGATGGCCAGGTTGTCGATGAACTTCTTCGCCGTCTCCGCGTCGCCCTTCACCTCGAAGGTGAAGATGGAGCCGCCGCCCTTGGGAAAGTACTTCTCATACAGCGCGTGGCTGGGCTCACCGGGCAGGGAGGGATGGTGCACCGCCTCCACCTGGGGGTGCTTCGACAGATAATCCACGATCTTCAGCGCGTTCTCCACGTGCCGCTCAACCCGCAGCGACAGCGTCTCCAGCCCCTGCAGGAACAGGAAGGCGTGGAAGGGAGAGAGGGTGGCGCCGGTGTCCCGCAGCAGGATGGCGCGGATATAGGTGGCCAGCGCCGCCGGACCCGCCGCCTCCGCGAACGAGATGCCGTGGTAGCTGGGGTTGGGCTCGGAGATCCAGGGGAATTTGCCGGAGGCCTTCCAGTCGAACCGGCCGCCCTCCACGATCACGCCGCCGATGGCCGTGCCGTGGCCGCCGATGAACTTCGTGGCGGAGTGCACCACCACGTCCGCCCCGTACTCGATGGGCCGCAGCAGGTAGGGCGTGGCGAAGGTGGAGTCCACCACCAGCGGGATGCCGTGGGCGTGGGCGACCTTCGCCACCGCCTCGATGTCGATGATGTTGGAGTTGGGATTGCCCAGGGTCTCGATGAAGATGGCCTTGGTGTTGGGCTGGATCGCCGCCTCGAAGGCGCCCTCCTCGTCGGGATCCACGAAGGTGGTGGCGACGCCGCTGGTCAGGGGCAGGGTGTGGGCCAGCAGGTTGTAGGTGCCGCCGTAGATGGTCTTGGAGGCCACGATGTGCTCGCCGCTCTTGGCCAGGGCCTGAATCGCGTAGGCAATGGCCGCCGCGCCGGAGGCCACCGCCAGGGCCGCGCTGCCGCCCTCCAGGGAGGCGATGCGCTCCTCGAACACGCCGGAGGTTGGGTTGGTCAGGCGGCTGTAGATGTTGCCGGCGTCCCGCAGGCCGAAGCGGTCGGCCGCGTGCTGGCTGTCGTGGAACACGTAGGACGTGGTGGCGTAAATCGGCACCGCCCGGGCGTCGGTGGCGGGATCGGCCTGCTCCTGGCCGATGTGAAGCTGGCGGGTTTCAAAGGCCCAGTTTTTGCTGTTTCGAATATCTGACATGTTTTTGTCCCCCTCGCGTTTGATTTGCCTGTCGTCGGGTATATCCTACCAAACGAGTGGGTAAAAGTCAAATACCGTTCTTTGATGGGGAGGTATAGGATAAAACTATGGCTCGGAGCACTGCATTTTCGGGCAGGGGCGTTTTTCCCTCGCCAAAAAACGCGCCGCCGGTTGCAAAAACGCGCGGCTCATGGTATAATTCCAAATACCATAATATGGGGGGAATGGTGAGCCGTGCCTAGAACCGGTGTTTTCCGGATCGGGATACTGTTGAGCCTGTTTTTGCTGCTGGCGATCCTGTTCGCGGCGGCGTGTCAGGCCTCGGAGGGGGCCGTGTGGCCGGTGAGCTCCGGCGAGAAGGTGCTCTCCAACGGCAAGCTGGTTGTGGACGCCAGCCATGCCGACCAGGGTTATGTGATGGTGAAGGTCTCTTCCCAGACGAAGAAACGCCTGAAGTTCCGCGTAGCCAAGGACCAGTCCACGCTGACCTACGACCTGAACAGCGCGGGGGATTACGAGGTGTTTCCGCTGCAGCTGGGATCCGGCAGTTATACCTTTTCACTGTATGAGAACGTGTCCGGCTCGAAGTACTCGGCCGAGGGCAAGACGTCCCTGAGCGTGCAGCTGACCAGCGAGAACGCCGCGTACCTGGTGACCAACCAGTACGTCAACTATCTTTCGGATTCCGTGACCGTTCAGAAATCCGACGAGCTGTGCGCGGGCAAGTCCGCCTCGGAGAGCTACAAGATCATCTGCGACTTCATGTCCAGCGAGTTCGCCTACGACTTCGTGCGGGCGCTGAACATCACCGCCGGCACGCTGCCCGAGGTGGATCCCTGCTTCGAGAAGCGCATGGGCATCTGCCAGGACCTGTCCGCGGTGATGGTGTGCATGCTGCGGGTGCAGGGCATACCGGCCAAGCTGGTCATCGGCTACGCCGACAAGTACTATCACGCGTGGACGGTCACCGTGGTGGACGGCGAGGAGATCTTCTTCGATCCCACCGCGGCCCTCAACGCCATATTCGCCAAATCCTACAGCGTGGAACGCATGTATTAATCCATAACGAGATTGAAAGGGGTTGCTCGAGGTGCCCAATTCCAGCAAACGTGGACTTTCTTCGGCGGAACTTTCCAGCTTCTGCAGCCAGATCGCGCTGATTCTCAGCTCCGGCCTGCCGCTGTACGAGGGCATGGAGACCCTGGCGGAATCGGCCAAGGGCAGCGAGAACGAGGGACTTTACAAGAACGCCAGCGACGCGGTCAATCAGACCGGCACGCTGTACGAGGCGCTCAGGCAGGACGAGCGCTGGCCCCACTACCTGGTTGAAATGGTGGGCATCGGCGAGCAGACCGGCCAGCTGGAGAAGGTCATGAACGGCCTGGCCACCTACTACGGCCGGGAGGATCGCATTCGCGGCGCCATCATCAACGCGGTCACCTATCCGCTGGTGCTGGGCATCATGCTGGTGCTGATCGTGCTCATCATGCTGTGGAAGGTGCTGCCCGTGTTCCGCCGCGTGCTGAACGGCATGGGCGTGGGCATGACCAGCTCCGGCCGCACGCTGATGAACGTGGGCTCGGCCATCGGCTGGGTGGTGCTGGCGCTGGTGGGCCTGGCACTGGTGGCCGTGATCGTGTGCGCCATCCTGACGCGCACCTCGGCCCGCGGGAAGGTGCTGGCGGCGCTGAGCCATCTGTTCCCGCCCATCCACCGGGTGAGCATGAAGCTGGCCTCCTCCCGCGTGGCGAGCGTGCTTTCCATGATGCTCTCCAGCGGCTTCCCCACCAGCGAGGCCTTCCGCCTGCTGCCCAGCGTCGTGTCCGGCAGCGAGGCGGCGGGAAAGGTTGAGGCCATCCGCAAGAGCCTGGATTCCGGCGCCACCTTCGCGGACGCCGTGTCCGAGTCGAAGCTGTTCGATCCCCTGGAGAACCGCATGATCCGCATGGGCGTGGCCGCCGGCCGTGAGGACCAGGTGATGGGCACCGTGGCGGAGCTGTACGAGGAGCAGGTGGAGGACAGCATTACCCAGCTGGTTTCCATCATCGAGCCCACGCTGATCGCGCTCTTGTCCGTGGTCATCGGCGCGATTCTGCTCTCCGTGATGCTGCCCATGGCCGGCATCCTGACGAGCATGCTGTGATCGTTTCAGAAAGGAGGCGCCGGCGGTGGCCTATCGCAGGGAAATTGCCGTAATCGCGCTCATGGCGGTGCTGATCGTGGGCGTGTGGCAGTTGGTTTCACGGGTGGACAACGTGCACAGCACGGCCGAGACCCAGTTTGTCATCGACGCAATCCATGACGCCGCCCTCACGTGCTACGCGGTGGAGGGCGCCTATCCGCAGAGCGTGGAGTATCTGCGCGCCAACTACGGCCTGGCCTACGACCAGGACCGGTATCATGTGACTTACGACGCCTTCGCGTCGAACCAGATGCCCGAAATCTATGTGACTGAGGATGTGAGCGGTTCGTGAGCGGAAGACAGAAGAGCGTTTCCCACGGCGTGCAGGGCGTGTTCGTGTTCGTGCTGCTGGGCGCGTTTGCGGTGATGTCCACGCTGATGGTGCTCCTGGGCGCGCAGATGTATCACCGCACGGTGGAATTCGCCGACGGCAACAACGACAAGCGCGTGCTGGGCTCCTATGTGCGCAGCATGGTGCGCGCCTACGACCGCGCCGACGCGGTGAGCGTGGAGGAGCACGACGGCGTCGTGGCGCTGGCCATGCGCGAGAGCTTCGACGGCGAAGTGTACGTCATGCGGCTGTATGAATATGAGGGCAACGTGTGCGAGCAGTACACGGA
>CADARO010000065.1:10796-23347 GCA_902790345.1 uncultured Eubacteriales bacterium
ACGTGGTGTGCGCGGCGAGCCAGTTCGAGCCCGTGCTGGAGGGGAACACGCTGAAGGTGTCCTTCCTGGGCGAGAGCGGCGAGCCGGAGCTGGTGATCGTGGCGCTGCGCGCGGGCGGCGCGCTGTGAGGAGACAGATATGAGCGGCAAGAATCGATCGAATGTGCTTCTGGTTGAAATACTGATCGCGGTATTCTTCTTCATGCTGTCGGCCACCATCCTGGTGCGCGTGTTCGCGGCGGCCAGGAGCCTGAGCGTCCGCTCCGGCGTGGAGACGGAGGCGCTCATGGCGGCGCAGAATACCGCCGACGCCATCTGGGCGGCGGACGACGTGGACGCCGCGCTGGAAGAAATGGAATTCGCCAGCGCCCACGGCGTGTGGACCAAGGACTGCGGCGACTACTCGCTCTACATTCAGGGCGGCGTCGAGCCGGCGGAGAACGGGTCCTTCTGGCGGGGCGAGGTGCGGGCGTATTACAAACAGCGCAGCGAAGAGGGCATGCGCAGCGACGAAGAGCTGTTCGCGCTGCCCTGCCTGCGCTACAGGGGGGCTGAGTCATGAGAAAGGGAAGCCTGATTTCCTTTGGCCCGGGCGCGGCCTCGCTGATCCTGATCGTGGTCATTCTCTCCATGAGCGTGCTGGGCATGCTGGCGCTGATGAGCGCCCGCAGCGACATGGCCCTCACCCGGCGCAGCGCCCAGGTGATCGAGGCGGTGTATGAGCTGAACGCCGAGGCGGAGCGGCACTTCGCGGCGCTGGACGACGCCGTGGCGGCGCTGGAAGGCGAGGAGGCGGACGAGGCGGCGCTTTTGTCCCGGCTGGCCGATCGCCTGCCGGCGGGCATGAGCCTTCGCGACGGCGTGGTTTCCTGGACAGAGGAGGACGAGTTGAGGCAGCTCAGCTGCGCCGTCCGCGTGAACCCCACGGGCGGGGCGGATCGGCTCCAGTGGGTGGAGCACAGCCTGACCGCGTTGACGGAGGAAGTATGGAACTGAAAGAATTGCTGAAAAAGGCGTTTGAGAGAGGCGGCTCGGATGTGTTCATCGTGCCCGGCGCCCAGGTCTCCTGCAAGGTGAAGGGCGAGATGATCGCCCTGACGGAGGAGAAGCTGTCGCCGGCGGACACGGAACTGCTGGTGCGGGAGGCCTATGACCTGGCCTCGCGGAAGATCGAATCGATGGAGGAGAACGGGGACGACGATTTCTCCTTCTCCCTGCCCTCGGTGAGCCGCTTCCGCTGCAACACGTATTTCCAGCGCGGCACCATGGCGGCCACCTGCCGCGTGGTGGCCTTCGGCCTGCCGGACCCGAAGGCGCTGGGCATTCCGGATATGGTCATCGAGCTGTCCCAGTATCGCAACGGCATGATCCTGGTCACCGGCCCCGCCGGCAGCGGCAAGAGCACCACCCTGGCCTGCATGGTGGACCGCATCAACGCCACGCGCCAGGGCCACATCGTGACCATCGAGGATCCCATCGAGTACATCCACAGGCACAAGCAGTCGCTGATCAGCCAGCGGGAAGTGCCCAACGACACGCCCAACTTCGCCCGCGCGCTGCGCGCCGCCCTGCGCCAGGCGCCGGACGTCATCATGCTGGGCGAGATGCGCGACCTGGAGACCATCCGCACCGCCATCACCGCGGCGGAGACCGGCCATCTGCTGCTCTCCTCCCTGCACACCACCGGCGCGGCCAAGACGGTGGACCGCATCCTGGACACCTTCCCGGCGGAGCAGCAGGCCCAGGTGCGCGTGCAGATCTCCATGGTGCTGCGGGCCGTGGTGTCCCAGCGGCTGGTGCCGAAGAAGGACGGCGGCCAGACCGTGGTGTTCGAGGTGATGACGGTGAACCCCGCCGTGCAGAACATGATCCGCGACGGGCGCACCCATCAGATCGACAATGTCATTTTCGGCGGCGGCAACCAGGGCATGATGTCCATGGACAACGAGCTGCAGCGGCTCTGCCGTTCGGGCGTCATCACCCGGGAGACGGCGCTGCTGTATGCCGTGAGCCCGGAGACCCTGTCCAAGCGCCTGTGAGCGCGGGAGGGTCGGGCCCGCTATTCTATCCCCGCGGCGAGGCGTTTGCCAGGTCGCGGGGCGTATTTTTTTGCGCGGGCGATGGACAAGGAACAGGCGATATGATATAATAACGAAAACGCGGCGGATTGGGGATCGAGGGCTGATTTGACGGAAGGACAATGCGATGGATAAGCAGAAAGGCGGCAAGCGGACATTGGGAGAACGCGGCGTGCGGATGAACGCGCTGAGCGCGGCCATGATGCTGGCGGCGATTCTCACCTTCGCGGTGCTGATCGGCACCACCCGCGGCTCGATCACGGGATACCACGACATGCGCGAGGCGACGGAGCGCTATATCGACTGCCTGCAGGACACCATGGTCTTTCAGGAAAGCTCCGACTATCTGACTTCCGAGTGCCGTCATTTCGTGGTGACGGGCGACGTGGCCCACGCGGTCAACTTCGTTGAGGAGACCGAGACAACGCGCCGGCGGGAGAAGGCCATCGAGGACTTCCTGCAGGCGGAGATCTCCTACGGGTATCTGAACCGGGCGCTGAACTATTCCAACGACCTGATCGAGGTGGAATGCCACGCCATGCGGCTGGCGGCTCAGGCCTTCGACGTGGCGCCCGAGGCGCTGCCCGAGCGCATTCGGAGCGTCGTCCTCACGGACGAGGAGCTGGCCATGAGCGCGGAGGACATGCGCGCCCTGGCCACGGACATGGTCTTCGGCGAAGCGTACATCCAGGTCAAGGCGAACATCCGCGAGAACGTGGAAAAGAGCATTGAGGTGCTGGTGGAGGAGCGGCGCGTGGTTCAGGTGGCCAGCTCGGAGCACCTGAACGGGCTGCTGAACCGGCAGTTCGCCCTCAGCTGCGCGCTGATGGTCATGATGGCGCTGATCGTGCTGAGCATCCGCATCCTGATCATGCGGCCCATCGAGCGCTTCGTGAAGAGCATTCGCAATCAGGAGCGCATGAACCCGGAAGGCGCCTATGAGACGCGCTTCCTGGCCTGCAGCTACAACGAGATGTTCGACAAGAACACCCGCAGCACCGAGGCGCTCTCCTACACCGCCACCCACGATTCGCTCACGGGCCTGTACAACCGCACGGCCTATGACGCGGCCCGGCGGGAGGTGGACGAGGCCACGATCTGCGCGCTGATCGTGGACATCGACAATTTCAAGGGCTTCAACGACAACTACGGCCACGACATGGGCGACAGGGTGCTCAGGAAGGTGGCCGGCCAGCTGAAGGCCAGCTTCCGCTCCGACGACTTCATCAGCCGGATCGGCGGCGACGAGTTCAGCGTCATCATGAAGAACGCGGACAGCAAAATTCGCGACATCGTGCTGCGGAAGGTGCGCACCGCCGCCGAGCGCCTGAAAAACCCGGAGGACGGGATGCCGCCCGTGACGCTCAGCGTGGGCATCGCCTTCGGAGACCGGGAAAACCCCGTGGGCGACATATTCAAGGACGCCGACACGGCGCTCTACCGCGTGAAGAAAAACGGGCGGAACGGCTGCGAGATCTACTGATCCCGGCGGCCGGGCGATGGTTTTTATCAGCAAAGGGGGATAACGAATGATTACGATTGAAAAACTGAAGGCTTTCGGCGCCAATGTGGACGAGGGCCTGGGCCGCTGCTTCAACAACGAGGCGTTTTACCTGCGGCTGGTGGGCATGGGCCTGGCCGACAAGAACTTCGACAAGCTGAAGGACGCCCTGGCCGCCAACAACACGGAGACGGCCTTCGAGGCGGCTCACGCGCTGAAGGGCGCCATCGGCAACCTGGCGCTGACGCCGCTGTACAACCCCATCAACGAGCTGACCGAGCTGCTGCGCGGCCAGAGCGGCCCCGTGGCGGCGGACGCGCTGCTGGAGGAGATCATGGCCCAGCTGGCGAAGGCGCGCGCCATGCTGGAGGACTGAGATTCCTTTGCCGGAACTTCCCCGTTCAAATCGTGCGGGGAAGTTTTGGCAAAAAAATGCTAAAACCTCAATTTAGGGCTTGACAAATCGGGAGAAATCATGTATTATATCTCTTGTCGCTGCGGGAACAGCGCCGCAACAGGGTGCGAGGGAGCATAGCTCAGTTGGGAGAGCATCTGCCTTACAAGCAGAGGGTCACAGGTTCGAGCCCTGTTGTTCCCACCATAAATGTGGCCCGGTAGTACAGTTGGTTAGTACGCCAGCCTGTCACGCTGGAGGTCGAGGGTTCGAGCCCCTTCCGGGTCGCCATAAGCCTTGGTAGCTCAGTTGGTAGAGCATGTGACTGAAAATCACAGTGTCGGTGGTTCAATTCCGCCCCAAGGCACCATATGCGGTAGTAGCTCAGTTGGTAGAGCGCCACCTTGCCAAGGTGGAGGTCGCGAGTCCGAGTCTCGTCTACCGCTCCATTTATAAGGCACCATAGCCAAGTGGTAAGGCAAGGGTCTGCAAAATCCTCATGCTCCGGTCCGAATCCGGATGGTGCCTCCATGAATCAGGTCTGGCGCGTGTCCGGACCTGATTTTTCTTCCAGCTCTTGATATTTTGCCGCGATTGTGCTAAAATAGAGCACGGAACAGAACGAGCGCCTGTAGCTCAGTGGATAGAGTGTTCGACTCCGACTCGAAAGACCGTGGGTTCGAATCCCGCCAGGCGCATAACTCGAAAAGCCTTGTAAATCAAGCGATTTACGGGGCTTTTCTTTTTGCGTTCAGCTCTTTTTCAGGGTACTATGCGCTGAAAATGGGGGTTTTATCACATCCTGTATCACACCATGGGGGTTGTGCGGCGGGGAAACCCTTGTGGCGCAAGGCTATTTGAGCCGCTTGGTTTATCGCAGATTTATCACAATGGGTGGGAATACATGTCCTTCAAGCGCTCGCTCGCTTTCAACATTTTGTTCTGCTGAATATGGGCATAAACGTCCATCGTGATACTTGCCGTCGCGTGGCCCATCAGTCCCTGCACCGTCTTCAAATCTTCACCGCTGGCTATGGCAAATGTGGTATAGGTGTGCCGAAAAATATGGGGTGTTGCGCCGTGAAGATTGATGGTCTTCTCGATACGCTGCCATGAACACACAAATCTCCGTTCTGTCCAGGGTGAGGCACCGCCCAACACGAAATCATCAGGTTTTCTGTCACTGATGAGTTCGTAGGGGAAGCCGTTCAGGATGGGGATGGTTCTGATGCTCGACATAGTTTTCGGTGGTTTCAGAAGAGTCTTTCCTGACAGATAGCGCAGGCTCTGTCTGATGCTCACAGTCCTTTGCAAGGTGTCAATGTGCTTCACCTGCAATCCCAACGCCTCACCGCGTCGCATTCCTGTAAATAGCAACAGCGACAGAAGCAGATTGTCCTCATCCCTTAATTCAGAAAGATGCGAGATGATGTCTGCTACATCGGCCTGTTCAAGAGCGTCGCGGTTCTTCACGCGCTTAGGCAGAAGCTGCTGATAATCTGCCACGGGGTTTTTATCAACATCCTCATTTCTTATGGCGAAACGGAACATCATATTCAAAAACTGACCATGCTTATCCACCGTGGAGGTGGACAACGCCTGTATTTCGTCCTGCAAGAAATACCTGTCGATATCACGGGGCTTTATCTCTTCAAGCCGCATGCCTTCGAAGAAAGGGAAGATGTAGTTTTTCAATCGTCCCTTTTCCTCGTCAATTCTGTCAGGGGCTTGTTTAGCCCTGATGCTCTCATACCAATCGCGCATATAGTCGTTGAACAGTGGACCTTCCTTGTGGGGTTCATATGGTTCGATCCGTCCATATTCGCTTAATATACGAGCGGCATTGAGGAGCACTTCTTGACGGTGGTATCCCGTCGCCCATTTGTAGATAGGCTTGCCATTGTCGGTAATTCCAATTTGGACACGCTCTTTTAGCTGCTTCATGTCGTCCTCTCTTTCCGACATGGCCTTGTCATCCAATCTGTAATTATCAAGGTTCAACGGCATGTGTCTTACAAGCCGCTTCTCAATTATACCGTTGGGCATTTTTATTGTCAACACGACTGTTTCCACTGTTCTGCATTTATTTCGCCTGAGAAGGCCCAGAAAGGGCACAGGAGCGCTTTCAGTGCTTTCCTGCGGGAGGAAATACCAGATAGGAGAATGAAGCCCAATAGAAGGCAAGTATGGCGACGAGCTGACGGAGTGTATCATTGGAGAATTGTGTCATGGCCGCCTTGTAATCTACAACTCTTGAATAGTCAGTTACAACTTTCGGTCCTCAATCTACAACTCATGGATAGCGTGATACAACTTTCGGATAGCGTACCCCTATATGGCGGCGACATCCGACCAAAAAATATAAGCTGGTGAGGCGCAAATAAACGTCTCGCCAGCCGATTTGGGGCAATTACCTCCCCTTCCCTATTCCTCTCAGCGCATTGACCACCATATCCCTTACGCCCTTCACGATGTCGGCGCTGCTGGATACGCGATGGCCGTTCATGTATGTCTCTACCTCAACACGCACATTTTCCCGCTGTTCCTGTAGCACCTGCGGAAGGATGGCCTGTATGCGGTCGTCAATCATTTCGCTGAATTCGGCAATGTGGGCTTTGTGGTAAGGGTTTTCTTCCTGCGCAATCTTGTTTCTGATGCGCTGCATTTCAGATTGATATTGTTTGAAATAGTCAAAATTAGACATGGGTATTCCTCCTTGGGATACATCCTCGTCAATGAAAAGAGTGAGGATGACCGTATTTTATTTATATATACACGGATGGAAAAAACGATTATTTTCCTCCATGGGAAAGGTCGTGGGATTAGGGAAGGAAAGGTTTATTTTTCGCTGAAAGAGAGCACAATGAAGCAGCGGAAGCGTATCACGGCGCTTCCGCTGTTTGTTGCTATCAATTGTGATTTTCACACAGAAGTTTCACAATATCTTGCGATTCGATCTTGAAATGTAAACGAAAACCTGCTATACTATTGCCATTATTTGCAGGAGGGCTTCTGTATGGCTGTCCAATACAACAAATTATGGAAACTGCTGATCGATAGAAAGATGAGTAAAGGTGAACTTGGTAAATTGGCTGGCATTTCACCCAACACAATGACTAAACTGCGCAGAGATGAAATCGTTGCTCTGCCGATCCTGGATAAGATATGTGATACCCTCGATGTCGATTATGGTGACATCATCGAACACGTGAAGGAAGAGCAGGTGACAGCGCAATGACAAACAACGATCTGAAGTTTTTCACCAATGAGCCTGAACGCGATCTATACAGCCGCTTTGCAACGATCCTGAAGAGCAACACGCAGTTTTTTGATGTGTTGGTTGGCTATTTCAGAACAAGCGGCTTTTTTAGAATGCACGAAACAATGGCTGATGTTGACAAAATCCGCATCCTGGTTGGATTGAATGTGGATCGTTACACTGTGAAGCTAATTGATCGTGTGAAGGAAGAAGTCAAATTTGCTGCTATCTCTGCCAAGGAAGGCAAAGAGATTCTTACGGAAGAAATCGAAAATGAATTTGAACACGCTGAAACCTCTGAATCTGTTGAGAAGGGTGTACGCGCGTTCATAGATTGGCTGAAATCAGGGAAATTGGAAATGCGTATGTACACCGAAGCTCCGATCCATGCAAAAGTGTACATCATGCGCAAAAATCCTGCCAAGGTGCCAGATACTTTCGGCAGTGTTATCACTGGTTCCAGCAATTTCTCCGAGGCTGGTCTGCGGAACAACCTTGAATTCAATGTGGAACTGAAAGACGCTGCCGATGTGAAATTTGCGCTTGACCGCTTTGAAGCCCTGTGGGCAAAAGCAACAGACATTCGTGACGCATACATCGAAGCAATAGAAAAGAAAACATGGCTGCGCGGTGACATTACGCCTTACCAGCTTTACCTGAAAACACTGTATGAGTTTTTCAAAGAAGAAATCAACGCTGACAAAGAGAACTTCCAGACGCTGCTGCCTGAAGGGTACATGCGCTTACAGTATCAGATTGACGCTGTGATGCAGGCGAGGCAAAAGCTGGAAGCCTACAACGGTGTGTTTATTTCTGACGTTGTTGGTCTTGGTAAAACCTACATCTGCGCGATGCTTGCCAACAGTTTCAACCGTAACACCTACAAGCTGATCATCTGCCCGCCTGTGCTGGTAGACTATTGGCGAAGCGTTCTGCAAGAGTTCGATGTTTCCCGCTGTGATGTTGAATCTCTTGGTAAGCTGGATAAGATTATTGCCAAGGGAACCGACAAGTATCAGTATGTGTTTGTGGATGAAGCCCATCGTTTCCGCAACAGCGGCACCGACAGCTTTACAGAGCTGCATCAAATCTGCCACGGCAAAAAGGTAATCCTGATTTCTGCGACACCGATCAACAATTACACAAGCGACATTGAGAACCAGCTTTACCTTTTCCAGAATAAACTGAGCGGCACCATCAACGGTATTCGCAATTTGGACGGTTTCTTCCGTGCACTGGATTCTGACCTTCATAAGCACATCAAAGGAACTCCTGAATACATGAAGCAGTTACGTGTGAATTCTGAGATCATCCGTGACAGGCTTCTGCGCGAAATCATGATTCGCCGTACACGCAGCGAAATCGCAAAGTATTACGAAACCGATCTGACCAAGCAGGGCTTGACATTCCCCAAGGTGGGAAAACCTGAACCGATTCTGTACGCTTTTGATGAGCAGACTGACGAAGCCTTCACCGAAACCATTGAAGACATCAAAGGATTCAAGTATTCACGCTACACGCCTTTGCTTTACTTGAAGGACAAGAAAAAATACGCCACTCTGTTAGCTGGTCAGCACAACATGGGAGGCTTCATGAAGGGTGTCTTAGTCAAGCGCCTGGAAAGCAGCTTCTATGCATTCAGAAAGACGCTGGGGCGGTTCATTGAATCCTATGAGCGCTTCATTCAAATGTATAAAAGCGGCACTGTGTATGTCGGCAAGTATAAGAATCTGTATGACATGCTGGACAACGGTGACGATGAAAAACTGATGTACCTGATTGAACAAGGGGAACTTTGGAAATTTGAATCTTCTGAGTTTTCGCCTGCTTTCATCCGTGATTTGAATTCTGATCTGTCGCAGTTGAAAACCTGGCAGACACTTTGGGACATGATCAAGGTTGACCCGAAACTGGTTGAATTCAGGAGCCAACTGACCGCCAACACCGCCATGACAGGCAAAAAGATCATTGTATTCACAGAATCCATGGAGACTGCTGAATACCTGTATGATAATCTGCACACGATGTTTGACGGCAGGGTGGTCTATTACAGCGGCAAGAGCGGTGCAGGCTCCAAGATCGAGATTGAGGACAGCTTTAACCCCAAGAATAAAGGGAAAAACAACGATAAATACGATCTGTTGATCACCACCGACATTCTGGCAGAAGGTATCAACCTGCACAGGGCGAACGTGCTGATCAATTATGATTTGCCCTGGAATCCCACAAGGATCATGCAGCGTGTGGGTCGTATCAACCGCGTAGGCACTGAGCATGACAGGATTTTCGTTTTCAATTTCTTCCCCACTGCGCAGAGCAAACGTCAAATGCCACTGGAAGAAAGAATCCTGGAAAAACTGCAAGCCTTCCATGATACGCTGGGTGAAGACATCAAATACCTGTCCGATGAGGAAGAAGTTTCTCCCAAGAAGCTGTTCGGTGATCTGAGCAAGAGCTTGGATGACGATGAGGAAAGCACCAACCCTGAACTGGCGTATCTTGCTGTGATCCGTCAGATTCGTGATGATGATCCGAAACTTTTTGAAACCATCAAGCGCCTGCCCAAGAAGTGCAAGGCAGGCAAGCGTTCCACGCTGATTCAGGGTACTGCAACCGTCAGCTTCATCCGTAAGGGAGCATTAAAAACCTTCTATCGCTGTGAAGGTGCCGCGCCTGCGCAACTGACATTCATGGAAGCGATCAAACTGATCGAAGCGACCCCTGATGAAAAACAGATTTCTGTGCGGAGCGATTACTATGATCATCTTGCTGCCAATGAGACTGCTTTTGATAACATGGTGATTGAAGATGAACTGGTCAGCACAGAAAAGCCAATGCTGAAAGGCAATGACGCAAAAGTAATTCGCCTGCTGAAAGCTATCAAAGGTGAACCGCGCCTGACCGATGATCAGGAAGATACCATCGATCTGCTGATCCAGCGCTGGGAGAACGGGGAAATCCCCGCCAAGATTTCCAAGGATGTTGTGAAAAAGAGTACTGTCACAACTGATGTTCTGGAACTGTACTATGAAATACTGAAGCTGGTGCCTGAAACCTACTTTGCTGAACAAAAGACAGGCAAGAGTTTGGTTGACGGCGAAAAACAAGTGATCCTGAGTTGCTATCTTGAAGGAGCGGCAAGCAAATGAGCGCAGTATTTGACAAAATCGAAGGAATCCTGACCGATGCTTATTCCGTTGCCAACTACGTTGATCTGATGACGGAAATACTGGATGATCTGCGTATTGTCGCGCCGAACAACCCGCGCAAGGAGTTTACCAACTTTTCTTCCCACATCGAAAGCAGTACCCATGTGGGGAATTACACCAGCCCTGACAATAAAAAGATCATCGTCATGGCAGTGGAACTGAAAAGCCAGACCTATGTGGAGAATTCCCGCAGCACGCAGAGAAGCTATGCCAAAAAGCTGATTGAAAATGCTAACGCTGACGCAGCGTTGGTTGCCTTCTACACGCCTGGTGATCCGCGCTGGCGCCTGTCGTTCGTTCGGTTGGATTATGAGATGAAGATCGAAAACGGCAAGCTGAAAACAGCAGAGAACATGACCCCTGCACGGCGCTATTCGTTCCTGGTAGGCAAGGATGAACCCTGCCACACAGCCATTGAACGTTTCCGCTTGTTCCTGGAGAAGCATAATTCTTATCCCACCTTGGATGATCTGGAAAACGCCTTCAGCGTGGAAGCTGTTACCAAGGAATTCTTTGAACTGTACTGTGAAAAGTTCCATCAACTGCGCGAAGCCTTGGAAAAGAACGCTGATTTTGTGGAAGAGGCGAAGCTGCACAATTACACCTCTGCGCAGTTTGCAAAGAAGCTGATGGGTCAGATCGTCTTCCTGTACTTCCTGCAAAAGAAGGGTTGGCTGGGTGTCAGCGCTTGGCCGCGCCAACTGAGCGCCGCAGATTATAAGAAAGCGTTCTTTGCGCGTGGCGCGAAGTCCCGCGAACTGATTCCTGTTGTCTATCAACAGATCGATGAAAACACCTACAGAATTAATGTTGCTGCGCTGAACGCCCTTTCCAATGAGGACGAAGAATTCCTGAGTACCTGCGTGCGCGGCGAACCGTGGGGTTCTGGACCCCACAACTTCATGCGCAGGCTGTTTGAAACATCCTATCGAAAAGGCGCGAACTTCTATGATGATTATTTGGAACCGCTGTTCTATGAAGCGCTGAATGTCAATCGCGGCGATCAGGGTTATGATCCCGCACTGCATTGCCGCATTCCGTTCCTGAGTGGCGGCTTGTTTGAGCCGATAGACGGTTACGATTGGAAGCACAATCATTTTGCGATTCCAAATGAGATTTTCTCTAATAAGAAGGATCACAAGGACAGGCTGGCTGACGGCATTCTGGACATCTTTGACCGCTACAACTTCACCATGAGCGAGGATGAGCCGCTGGAACGTGAAGTGGCTATTGACCCTGAAATGCTGGGTAAGGTGTTTGAAAACCTGCTGGACGTGAATGACCGCAAGAGCAAAGGCGCTTTCTACACGCCCCGCGAAATTGTGCATTACATGTGTCAGGAAAGCCTGATCAATTACCTGACCAACACCATGCAGGTGTCAGAAATGGCGATCCGCGACTTCATTCTGTATGGCGATTTTATGAAGGATGAAGACGCAAGCGTGCTGAAGCGTGCGGAAAAGGGTGATTCTTATGCACTGTGGGTGTCAGAGGAATTGTACGAACTGAATCCTGACGGCACCATCAAAACAGACCGCATGGCTGAGTTTGACAAAGCTTTACAGGACGTGCGGGTGGCTGATCCTGCGGTTGGCTCTGGTGCCTTCCCCCTGGGAATGCTGAATGAAATTGTCCGAGCAAGGCAGAACATCACCACCTACATGGACATCACACAAAAAATTCTTGATCCGAAGGGAGCTTCACGTGAAATCCGTTATCGGCGCATCAATGACAGAAGCGCCCGCCAACTGAAATACGATACCATTCGCAACTGTATTTTCGCGGTGGACATTGAGCCTTCCGCTGTGGACATTGCGCAGCTGCGCCTTTGGCTTGCTCTTGTTATTGATGATGAAATTGATCCGAATGCCATCAGCGCTCTGGACGGTCATAGGAATCCACTGCCTTTGCCCAACCTGGAATGCAACATCCTGTGCGGCAACAGCCTGATTGATGAGTTTGAAGGAATCAAGCTGATCAACGAAAGTGACATCATTGGCACGGCAGGCGAAGTGATGCAGGTCAATCTGTATCAAAGCGCTTTTGATGCGACCCTACAAAGGCTGATAGAAAAACAGGAAGAATTATTTAAATGTGATGATACCGCCAAG
>CADARO010000066.1 GCA_902790345.1 uncultured Eubacteriales bacterium
CCCGGCTGGCGCGCAGCGCCGGATGAGGTCTCGCGGCCGCAGCCGCGCCTGAGAGCAAAATACAATTCCCCATTCCCCATTCCCCATTCCCCATTCCCAATTCCCAATTCCCTATTGAGCGAAGCGTTACGGCACGAGATTCAGCGCGTCCTCCGCGCCGGGCACGTTCACGTAGGTGTCGGGCACGGAGCCCACGATGATGGACTCGGCCACGGGCACGTAGGTGCTCACGGAGACGGAGCCCGCGCCGGTGGGGATGACGATGCGCATGACCACGCTGGCCTCCAGGGAGATCTCATGGCGGGTCTGGTTGATGCCGGCGGACTCGAAGGACGTGACGAAGCGGGTGGACACCGCGCCCACGGGAATCACCCGCACCCGCACGGAGGGGCCCCAGCCGCTGAGCAGGCTGATGCCCAGCGCCGCGCCCAGGGGCAGGCGCACGCCCTGATCCGCCAGCGCGTCCAGATTGCGCTGGGCGGCCAGCGCGGCTTCGGAGGAGATGTCGTTCATGAGCATGGCGTTGGCCTCGATCATGGACACCCGGCCCTGCTGGTCGCTGGTCACGCGCATCAGGTCCGAATAGGTGAGGGAGGTGCCCATCACCTCGGCGATGGCCTGATTCATGGCCTCCACCGCCAGCTGCCGCGCCCGGGCCTCGGCCATGCTCACCAGAATGGGGCTCATGTTGTGCACGCCCCAGGCCAGCAGGGCCAGGAGCGCCGCGGCCAGCGCGATGAGCGCGGCGCGCCAGCGTCGTTTTTTGACAAAGCATCGAATCGCTGCAACCATGTTTCCCTCGCCTCCGTCAAACAAAACGGCGGGTTTCCGGCGCGCGTGGGCTCGCTTTTGTCAAAATAAAAACCATGCAAAAGCGCCCCAGGTGTGCTATAATACCCGCATACGTCGAATACACGCACCCTGACTTCACAGGAGGGTACAATGCCAAACGAGAAAACGCAAAAACCGAAAAAGCGCCGCTTCAGCGCGCCGCAGGCCCCGTCCTTCAAGCCCCGCACCAAGGAGCGCAACTTTGTGCTGGAGGTCATCATGACCACGGCCAAGCTGTTCTTCATCGTGGTGCTGCTGGTGGGCGTGGCGCTCACCGGTCTGGTGGTGGGCGCGGCGAAGGCCTGGGTGGAGACCATGCCCTCGCTGGACATCTCCGCCTTCGACGAGCAGGCCCAGACCTCCTATATCTATGACAAGAACGGCGACCTGATAACCGACTTCAAGGGCTATGAGAACCGCGTGGAAGTGGACTACGACGAGCTGCCGGAAAACCTGGTGAAGGCGGTGGTGGCCGTTGAGGATCAGCGCTTCTGGGAGCACAACGGCATCGACATGCGCCGCCTGGCGGGCGTCATCGTGGGCTCGCTGACCAACTCGGAATCGCTGCAGGGCGGCTCCACCATCACCCAGCAGCTCATCAAGAACACCATCCTCTCCAGCGAGCAGACCATCAAGCGCAAGATCCAGGAGATCTACCTGGCCATCGAGCTGGAGCAGCAGATCAGCAAGGAGGAGATCCTGGCCGAGTATCTGAACGTGGTGTACATGGGCGGCTCGAACTACGGCGTGAAGGTGGCCGCCCAGGACTATTTCGGCAAGGACCTGAAGGACCTGACGCTGCGGGAGTGCGCCGCGCTGGCCCGCATCGTCAGAAGCCCCGGCAAGTACAACCCCCGGGCCAACTACTACACCCGCAACACGCCCCAGACCATCGAGGACGGCGTGGACTACGTGCTGGGCCTGATGTACGAGCAGGGCCTCATCAGCGAGCGGGATTACAACCAAGCCAAGGCCGAGCGGCTGAACGTGATCCAGTATTCCGCCAACTCCAATTCCGAGGTGCTGGACAACCTGTATTACGTTGAGTACGCCATCTACGACGTGGTCACCAAGATGCTGCGGGTGGAGAATCTGGAGGACAACCGCACCAACCGCAGCCGCATGGAGACCAAGCTGCGCACCGGCGGCTACCGCATCTACACGGCTCTGGACCCCGGCCTTCAGGACAGCGTGCAGCGTGTGGTGACGAACTGGAACATGTATCCCCGCATGCGTTCCTCGGCGGACAACGTGTATCGCGCGTCCCTGGGCAACGGCCAGTATCTGGAGAAGGTGCAGCCCCAGGCTGCCGTGACCATCATCGACTGGCGCACGGGCGAGCTGCAGGCCATCGTGGGCGGCCGCGACACCCCCACCGGCTGGAAGCAGACCCACCTGGCCTATGGCAAGACCAACATGCCCGTGGGCTCCTCGCTGAAGCCGCTGTCGGTGTACGGCCCGGCGCTGGATCTGGGCAATTCCCCCGGCTCTCCGGTTTTGAACCTGCCCATCCAGATCGCGGGCTGGGACAGCGAGACCGGCTTCCCCACGAACTATGAGGGCGGCGGCTACAGCGGCGTTGAGACGCTGCGGGTGGCCATCAACCGCTCCCACAACACCGCCGCGGCTCAGGCGCTGATGACCTACGTGGGCATCGACAACTCCATCGAGTACCTGAAGCGGCTGGGCATCACCACCGCCACGCCCACCGGATCGGGCCTGGCGCTGGGTACCTCCGGCATCTCCACCATCGAGATGGCGGCGGGCTTCGCGGCCGTGGCCAACGGCGGCGTGTATCTGGAGCCGGTGGCCTTCACCAAGGTGTGCAAGCCGGACGGCAGCGTGTACATGGACGCCTTCGACGAGCAGATCACCCGCCGGGCCTTCCGGGAGTCCACGTCCTGGATGCTGATCGACATGCTCATCGGCTGCTGCTCCTATGAGGTGGAGGGCTCCACCGGCAAGCAGGCGAATTTCGGAAACTTCACCGTGGCCGGCAAGACGGGCACCAACTCGGACTATCGAGGCGTGTTCTTCGCGGGCATGACGGGCTACCTGGCCGGCGCCGTGTGGATCGGCTCGGAGGACTACAAGCCCCTGGTCACCGGCGCGTCCGGCGGCTCCTACGCGGCGCCTCTGTGGGCCGCGGTGATGGAGCGGGCGCACCAGTATCTGGGCTACACCGTGGATCAGCCCATCCGCCAGCACTCGGCGGCGGAGCTGGGCCTGTTCCAGGTGGAGATCTGCGGCGTGTCCGGCATGGTGCCCACCGACGCCTGCCGCCAGGACATCAACAACTATCCCACCAACACGGACTACTTCGCCTCCGGCACCGAGCCGGTGATGGCCTGCAACATGCATCGCATGGTGCGCCTGTGCACCATCAGCAAGCGCATCCCCACCTCCTCCTGCCGCAGCACCGCCTATTACGGCGTGATCTACCTGCCGGAGGGGCATCCGCTGCGCTCCGGCGTGTCCACCGTGGTGCAGGAGTATTTCCCCGGGGCCAGCACCGCCAAGGACGCCGCCGCCATGGGTACCTGCACCATCTGCTCCAACAACGAGAGCGACACCTACTCCTACGCCAGCCGCTACCTGCGGCGCGCCCGGTTCCTGCTGGACAGCCGGGATGACCTGACGGAGCAGCAGATCGAGCGGATCGAGCTGACCATCGAGCGCCTGAACGCCGCCATGATCAACATGGACGTGGAGGCGGTGCGGGAATACACCCAGCTGCTGAGAAGCTATTACTACGCCATCGTGGACGAGGACTGACGGACGAACAAAAGCCACGGCGGATCGCCTCATTTCGGAGCGGTTCGCCGTGGCTTTTATGGCGCTTGCGCGGAAATGGCCCGGGGTGTATAATGGAAACCGACGCGCGAAGGCGCGGGGAAAGGGAATCAAACCGTGAAAGAATTGATCGAAAAGCTGAAGGCGCACCCACTGTACGCGCCGGTGATGCAGTTCGCGCGCTTCGGGCTGGTGGGGGTGTCCAACACGGCCATCTCCTACGCCGTGGAGATGCTGGGCTACTACGTGCTCTTTGCGGGCTCGCCCCTGGACGAGCGGGCGAAGGTGGTGCTGGTGTCGGCGCTGTCCTTCCTGGTGAGCACCGTCAACTCCTACTATTGGAACAACCGCTTCGTGTTCAAGGGCGGCCAAAAGAGCGTCGCCGGGCATCTGGCCGCCTATTTGCGCATGGCGGCCTGTTACGCCGTGACCGGGCTGGCGCTGTCGCCGCTCATCAAGCTGGGCCTGGGCAAGCTGGGCCTGCCCTTCTGGGCGGCCAGCATCAGCACCCTGATCGTCACCATTCCGCTGAACTTCATCCTGAACAAGTTCTGGGCCTTTGCCAGAAAGGACTCATGAGAAAGAGGTGTTTTCATGTCCGCCGAACGCAAACCCATGCCCCGCAGCACCCCCGAACAGGCCGGCGTACCCTCCGCCGCCATCGACCGCTATGTGAAGGCGCTGACCGATCAGAAGCTGGCGCTGCACGATGTGCTCATGATCCGCCACGGGCAGATCATCTTCGAGGCCTACTGGAAGCCCATGGACGAGACCTTCCGCCACCGGCTGTATTCCTGCTCCAAGAGCTTCGTGAGCTGCGCGGTGGGCCTGCTGATCGAGCAGGGCAAGCTGCGCCTCACAGACAGGGCCATCAGCTTCTTCCCGGACAAGGCCCCCGCCAATCCCCATCCCTGGCTGGCCATGATGACCATCCGGGACCTGCTGCGCATGTCCACCTGCTACGAGCGGGGCGCCAGCTACACGCCCTCCGACCCGGACTGGGAGGCCACCTTCTTCACGGACACCATCTCCCACCGGCCCGGCGCGGTGTTCTCCTACTGCACCACCGCCACCACCATGCTGTGCATGATTATCAGGCGGGTGAGCGGCATGGAGTTCACGAAGCTGCTGCGGCCTGTGTTCGACGAGCTGGGCATTTCGGAGGAGCTCTACTGCATCGAGACCCCCTGCGGCCACGAGTGGGGCGGCTCCGGCGTCATGGCCACGCCGAGGGAATTCGCGAAATTCGCCAACCTGGTCATGCATTACGGCGAACACGAGGGCAGGCAGCTGCTGCCCCGGGATTATCTCATGGAGGCCACATCGAAGCAGATCGACAACAGCGTCGACCACGCCTCGGTGGACGAGGGCATGGGCTACGGCTATCAGTTCTGGGTGACGCAAAACAACGGATTCCTGTTCAACGGCATGGGCTGCCAGTACGCGCTGTGCCTGCCGGATAAGGATTTCGTGCTGGTGACCAACGGCTACGAGGAGCTGAACGCCAAGGCCAAGGGCGAGATCTTCAACGCCTTCTGGCGGGAGGTGTATCCCGCGCTGGCGGACGGGCCCATGCCGGCGGACGAGGCGGCCCACGCGGCGCTGCTGGCGCAGACGGCCGGGCTGGAGCTGCTGCGGCCGGACGGGGCGCTGACCTCGCCCGTGGCGGCGAAGGTGAACGGCGTGAGCTACGCCTTTGCGGAGAACGGCATGGGCCTGCGCCGGGCGCGGTTCGAGTTCGGCGACGGCCAGGGCGTGATGCGCTACGAGACGGAGCGGGGCGAGCACGCTCTGCCCTTCGGGTTCGGGAAGCAGGTTGCCTGTCAATTCCCGGAGACCCACTACAACGGCAGGCGCATCGGCGCGCCCCTGGGCCGGGGGCTGAACTGCCAGGTGTCGGCGGCCTGGCAGCGGGAGAACGAGCTGATGATCTATTGCCACGTGATCGACATGCACCTGGCACAGCTGCGCATCGCCGTGAGCTTCCAGGACGGCGCGGTGACGCTGCACACGGCGAAGCACGCGGAGTTCATCCTGCAGGAGTACGCCGGCTTTGCCAGCGGCGAGGCCGAGGCATAACAGCACCAGAAAGACAGAGCCGCCGCCCGGCGAGAAACCGGACGGCGGCGTTCATTATGTTTTCTACGGCCTGATCTGTTCGAAGATGCACATCTCCCCCCGGGTCTCCACCAGGGCGGCCACCGGCATGGTGCGCACGGTCCAGGCGGCCATGGGGGTTCTGAACAGGCGGCGCTGCAGCTTCGGCGCCAGGAATTTCGGCTCGTTCACGTCGTAGGCGATGAAATCGGGCCGGGCCAGCGCGTTCAGCAGCAGGTTCGACAGGAAGAACCCGCCGATCCGCCCCACCGTGCCCTGATACCCCTTCGCGGCGCACACCAGCTGCCCCCGGGGGATCTCCGGCGCGTGCTTTTTGAACCAGCGCACGATCATGGGATTGAAGGACTCCACGATGTACTCGCCGGAATAGCCCCGCAGCTGCTCCACCAGCGCGCGGCACAGCCGGTCGTTGGCCTGGCCGTTTTTCAGCTCGATCAGCAGGGGCGCGCGGCCGTCGATCTGCCGCAGCGCCTCGCTCAGGGTGGGCACCCGGGCGGTGCGCACGCCCTTCAGGGGCATGGCCCGCAGCTCCTCCAGGCTGACCTCACGCACCTTGCGCCGGTCGCCGGTGAGCCGGGCCAGGTCGTCGTCGTGAAACACCACCACCCGCATGTCCCGGGTGAACTGGATGTCCAGCTCGATGCCGAAGCCCTTCTCGCAGGCGGCCTCGAAGGCGGGCAGCGTGTTCTCGATGACGCCCGTCTTCGCGTCGTGCAGCCCCCGATGGGCGAAGGAGCGGCCCCGCCAGGCAGCCATGCGCGCCTGCCGCCCCGGATTCGGCCAGACGAGCAGCAGCCACAGCCCGGCCAGGATGAGAAGGATGATGAGAAGCGTCAGCATGGCGTCAATCCTCCACGTCGAAGTGCTCCAAAAGCTCCTTCGAGGCCTCCGGTCGGCTGTCGCCGTGCCTCACGAACAGCATGGTGACGAAGGACAGCGCCACCATGATGGCTGCGTAGGGAAACAGGGTGTGATAGCCCACGTGCTCCAGCAGCCAACCGGAGAGGATGGGCGTGAGGATCTGAGCGGCCATGGAGAAGGTGTAGTAGTAGCCGGTGTACTTGCCCACGTCGCCGCTGCGGCTGATCTCCACCACCATGGGATAGGAGTTCACGTTGATGGCGGCCCAGGCGAAGCCGATGATGACGAACAGCGCGTACACCGCCAGGTTGAAAGAGCGCACGAAGGTGGCCAGGGCGAAGCAGACCGCCAGCACCGCCACGCCGATGAGGATCATCTTCTTGCGGCCGATCTTTGAGGAGATCACGCCCACGGGGATGTAGGACACCACCGCGCCCACGGTGGCCACCATCATGCAGTTGGCCGCGCCAGCGACGCTGTTGTCCCACACGGTGGTGTAGTAGCGGGAGTAGGCGGTGGTCACGGCGTTGTAGCCCATGAACCACAGCGCCACCGAGCACAGGATGAAGATCAGCGAGCGCAGCTTCTCCGGCGGCAGCTTTTCTCCCGCGCCGGCCACGGCCTCCTCCGGCTCGTCCTCAATGCGCAGCCTGTTCTCCCGCACGAAGAGCAGCAGCGCCGCCACGGACACCGCCATCAGCGCCGCCACCGCGTAAAACACGAAGGTGTAGTTGTTGCGGCCCTCCGCGCCCTGGCGCACCAGCAGGCTGATGGCCGCCAGCGCGTACACGCCGCCCAGGGCGCCCATCAGGTTGATGACGGCGTTGGCCTTGGAGCGCAGGGGCTTGGGGGTCACGTCCGGCATGAGGGCCACGGCGGGGGAGCGGTAGGTGCCCATGCTGATGAGCAGCAGGCCAAGGGCCGTGATGAACAGCGGGAACCGGCCCGGCGCGTCCGCCCCGGCCAGCACCAGGATCAGCGCCACCGAGCAGGCCGTGCCCCCGGCGATGTAGGGCATGCGCCGGCCCAGGCGGGTGCTGGTGCGGTCGGAGAGCCGGCCGAACAGGGGCAGCAGGACCAGCGCCAGCACGTTGTCCGCCGCCATGATCCAGCCGGACAGGCTGTCGCCCACGCCGAAGGTGTTCTTGAGGATCAGGGGAATGATGTGGTCGTACATCTGCCAGAAGGCGCAGATGGAGAAAAACGCCAGTCCGATCAGCAGCGTGCGCCGGGTGTTCAGCTTCATGTGCATCCCGTCTTTCTTGTGTATTTATAAGTCAATTATAGTTGATGGCCAGGGCTTTGTAAACCTCAACCTCGCCCGATCAGGTCTTTGACCACCTCGGCCGCGATGATGAGCCCCACCACCGGCGGCACGAAGGCCGTGGAGCCGGGCACGCGCACGCCCTCCGGCGGCGCGACGGGCTCCTCCTTCGAGTAGACCACCTTCAGGTGGTCGATGCCCCGCTTCCGGCATTCCCGCCGCATGACCCGGGCCAGGGGACACACCGTGGTGTCGTGGATGTCGGCCACCTCGAAGCGGGTGGGGTCGGTCTTGTTGCCCGCGCCCATGGCGCAGATGACGGGCACGCCGCAGGCCCGGGCGTTTTCCACCAGCGCCAGCTTGCCCGCCACCGTGTCGATGGCGTCCACCACGTAGTCGTATTGGTGAAAGTCGAATTGCCCGGCGGTCTCCGGCAGGTAAAAGCACTGATGGGCCGTCACGGCGCAGGCGGGGTTGATGTCCCGCACCCGCTCGGCGGCCACCTCCACCTTGCTCCGGCCCACGGTGGAATGCAGGGCGATGATCTGCCGGTTCAGGTTGGACAGGGCCACGGTGTCGTTGTCGATGAGATCCAGCGCCCCCACGCCCGACCGGGCCAGGGCCTCCACCACGTACCCGCCCACGCCGCCCACGCCGAACACCGCCACCCGGGACGCGGCCAGCCTTTCCAGGGCCGCCTCGCCCAGCACCAGTGCGGTGCGGGAAAACTGTTCGTTCATGATGATCTCCTCCCGTTCGTCAGGCCGCGCGGCGCGCCCTCACCAGCATCGCCGCGGACAGAGCCAGCATGATCAGCGTCACTGCCAGGCCGGTGAGGGAATTGGCCGCCCGGGCATAGGCGGCGTCCTCGCCGAAGCGGCTCAGAAGCGCCGTCTGCAGCGCCATGATGGACATCATCGCGCAGGCCAGCGCCATGCTTCGGGCGGCGGCCAGGGCCTCGCTCTCCGTGCGCCAGTATTTCACGAAGGCCACCGCCGCCGTGATCACCCGCACGAAGGCGTACAGCGCGAAGGCGTAGATCAGCACGCCGGCGTAATCGTAGGCCTCGCCGTCGATGACGGTCATGGTGATGATGCCGCCCATGGCCACGGTGAGCGCCATGAGCGCCAGCGCCGCCCGGCGGTAGGACCGGCGCTCGTCCGCCCGGCCGCCCCGCCCGGCCTGCCTCAGCAGCCCGAACCGCAGCACCGACAGCACCGCGTAGTAGCCGCCGATGGACGCTAGCCACCATGAGCCGTAATACGCCGCCGCGCACAGCTTGAACACCGCGAAGGCCAGGTTCAGCGCCAGCGTAATTGGCAGAAGCGCCTCGATGCGCCGGTCGCCATCCAGAAGAAACCGAACGGTGCGGCCCACGCGCCCCGGCTTTGCCGAAAGAGCGTCGGCTTTGGCGCAGAGCCCCCGCCTGAGCGCCCGAAACGCTCCCGGCGCGGCCAGGCACAGGACGACCAGCGCGTAACTGGAAAAGAGATAGCTGCCGTAGATGACGACGCCGTTGTCCGTGTGCCCGCCCAGGCTCACCACCAGCAGCGCCGCGGCGGCGACCACCAGCGCGGCGAGAACGGCGGGACGGGGCCGCAGCAGGCGGCGAAGAAACATGCGCATGAATTGACGGCCTCCGCTTCGTGCGGTGTGATTTGAATAATGAAATTATACTATAATTCGGGGCGGATGGCAACCGGAAAAACCCCGGCGTGGCCATCCAACGCCGCGTCGGGGTTCTGCTCTATTCCTCGTCTCCGTCGTCCTCATTCTCCCGCCCCAGCAGGCCGCCGGTGAGCTCGCTGGCCCCGCCGGAGAGCTTCGCGCCCAGGTTTTTCAGCGTGCCGGTGGAGACGAGGGCGTAAATGAGCCCGCCCAGCGCCGCCACCGCGATCAGCAGGCCGATGGCCCGGCCCGCGCCCTTGTCGGAACCCGCCGCGCCTTCCGCGCTGGCGCTGCCGCCGTAGAGCACGGTGTTCAGCACGTCCGCCATGTACTTCGTGGCGCTCTTGGCCTGCTCCTTGTCGGTGGTGTGGGTGCCGAATTCCAGCAGAAGGCTCCTGGGGGAGATCTCCTGGTTGTAGTCGCCCTTGCCGATGAAGATGTCCTTCACCAAGCCCTCGTACTTCTCATCCGCCACGGCCTTCAGCTGCTTTGCGAATTCCCGGTTCACGCTGGCGTTGGGGTTGGAGCGGCCCACCAGCAGCCGCACCTTGCTGGTCTCCTGGCCGTCCACTTTGGTCTCGTACTCCGCCTCGTCCGGAATGCCGTCCCGGTGGATGTCCAATAGCGCGTCGGGCCGCAGCTTCATCAGTTCCTCGGCGGTGCGGCGGGAGCGGCTGTAGGCTCGGGCGTCGTGGGGCAGGTGGGTGGTGGTGTCCAGCGTCACCCGCACGCCCAGCTTCTCCAGCTCGGCCTTGAGGGCTTCGTCCACATCGTAGATGCCGCCGCTGCCCTCCTTGGAGGCCGTGCCGTCCCCCTTCTCATAGGATTCGTCGCTGTGGGTGGAGTAGAGGGCGATCAGCTTCTTGTCCTCCGCTTTGCCGCTCTCCGCGCGGGCGGGGGCGAACACGGCCCGGGCGGCTTCCGGGTCATAGGCGGGCTCCTCGCCCAGACACTGGGCCAGGGCCTGGCGGGCGGCGTCGTCCACCTCCGTGACCACATAGAGCTTGTTGTCCGAGGCGATGTACTCGTCCCCCGGGTAGATGCGCCCGGCGTGGGACATGACCGGTGTGCCGTCCAGCGCCACCATGGTGTAGACGGCCTCGTCGATTTCGGCTTCTTCCGCCAGCGCGGCGGGGATGAGGGCCAGCGCCAGCGCGGTGGCCAGAACCCATTTTTTCATGACGCTCATTTTGACTTGCTCCTTTCCCGGAATTCGCCGCCCTCGAACACGCGGCGCCTGTCGCGGCGTCGGCCCCGGACCGCACGCTCCAGCGCCTCGCCCACGAACTCCGCCAGCAGCACGGCGGACAATCCGGCGATGACGGTGGCGTCCAGCGCCCCGGCCCCGCCCAGCGAGAGGGGCTGATCGACGCCGGCCCGCCACAGGGCCAGGGCCGAGGCCGCGTCGGCGAGGACGGAGCCCAGTATGCCCGCCACGAAGGCGGCCCGGCGGGAGCGGCCCAGCACATAGGCGATGACGCCGCCCGCCAGGCCGTAGAGCACGTTGTAATTCATGAAGGCCTGCTCCGGCTCCTCGGGCAGCAGGCGGCCCAGGGCGTAGACGGCCGCGCCGGTGAGGGCGGCGGCGATCAGCGCCCGGGCCTTCTCCCGGCCGGTGTCCGCCTTGACGATGAGATAGGCGCACAGCCCCAGGGGCACCAGCGCGCCGCCGATGTTCACCGACAGGCGCGGGGAGAGGGGAATATCCGGGAGCAGGCCGCCGATGAAGATGAGCGCGGCGAAGAGCAGCGCGCCGCGGTCGGTGAGGCGCAGGCGGTCCAGCACCCGCTGGGCGACGCCGAACAGGATGAGCAGGCTCGTGACGACGAGCAGGATCAGTCCGATGGACATACGAAAAACCTCCGTTGCAGTGATGACACGCGGTAGTATGCCGCGTTTTTTGTCCTCTCATGCGCGCCGATTCATTTTCTATTTGCATTTCAGCGCCATACATGGTAAAATATAATTGTAAAAATGTAACCAGACCGCGCGCTGTCGAAACGCGGCGCGGGATCGCCGAGGACATAAAGAGGTACGAAGATGGATGCCGTCATGCTTTACAAGCGCAGCGACCGGAACTACATGATCCGCTCGTCCAAGCGCCCCGGACTGACCCAGTCCACCCGCAAGAAAAAGAAGCGCCCCAACAGGCACTGGCTCTACAAGCTCATCACCCTGCTGATGCTGCTCGTTTGCTGCCCCATTGGCCTGATCATGCTTTGGCCGAAGAAGTACATCCGCTGGCAGGCCAGCACCAAGCTGCTGCTGTCGCTATGCTCCCTGGTGCTGTGCTTTGTGCTGCTCACCGTGGGGCTTCTGTACGACTTCAAGGATCCCACCGCCCAGCGGCTGCAGCAGAAGGCGCTGCTGGCTCTGGACGACACCCACACCTTCACCCAGCGGGTGAACGCCCGCATCGGCGAAAACTGGAAGGCCGTGGTGGACAACCGCGCGCCCATCGCCGGGGCGGCGGGCGACAAGGCCCTGGGGGCGCTGCTGGACGTCATCGCCTCGCCCTCGCCTGAGCCCACGCCCACGCCGGAACCCACGCCCACCCCTGTGCCCACGCCCACGCCCAAGCCGCCCATCAGCAGCTACATCCTGAAGGCGCGATACGATCATCAGCTGGTGGCCCGGGCCACGCCGACCCCCAGTCCCTCGCCCACGCCGGAACCCACGCCCGAGGCCACACCTGAACCCACGGCTTCGCTGGAGACCGCCGCGCCGGAGGCCACGGAGGCCGCCCAGGGCAACGGGACAATATCGAACGGCACGCCGGCCCCCGCCACCCAGAGGCCCACGCCCACCCCGGAGACCACCCTGTTCGCCTCCGTCACCCCCACGCCCACCCCGTCGCCCACGCCCAC
>CADARO010000067.1 GCA_902790345.1 uncultured Eubacteriales bacterium
CCTTGAGCAGATCGGTCGCCGTAACATTTCCGGCGGCATGTTCGCCGGCAGCGAGCGCGGCCCCATGTCCTCCGAGCACGACATTCAGGAAATGATCCACGCCCTCACGAACCTCTCCCGCCGCAAGGTCGGCGCGCTGATCGTCATCGAAAACAACACCGGCCTGAAGGACATCATCGCCAGCGGCACCATGGTGGACGCGGAGATCTCCAGCGGGCTGATCGAAAACATCTTCGAGCCCAACACGCCCCTGCACGACGGCGCCGTGGTCATCCGCAACGGGCGCATCACCGCGGCGGCCTGCTTCCTGCCCCTGTCGGAGAATTCCTCCATCAGCCGGGAGCTGGGCACGCGCCACCGGGCCGCCATCGGCATTTCCGAAAGCACCGACGCCACCGTGCTCATCGTCTCCGAGGAGACGGGCACCATCTCCATGGCCCACGACGGCCGCCTCACCCGCTACCTGGACGCCAAGGCGCTGAGCGGCATCCTGACGGAGCTGCTGCCCAGCGAGGAAGCGTCACATCATCTCTTTGGCCGCGCGCCGGTCAAGAACGGAAAGGAGGATGAGGGCAAGTGAAGGGCATGCGCGTTTGGGAATTCATCAAAAAGGCCGCGCGCTGGCTGTGGCGCAAGGCCGGCTATAACCTGGGCTGGAAGATCCTCTCCGTGGTCATGGCGCTGCTTTTGTGGAGCTACATCATCTCCGCCGACAGCACCATCACCCAGGTGAAGACCCTGGCCAACGTGGACGTGGCCACCAGCGGCCTCACCGTGCTGCAGAGCCGGGACCTGGCCCTCCTCACCGACCCCACCCAGTTCGACGACATCCACGTTCGGGTGGAGGCCAGCCAGTCCAACTACTCCCGGGTGACCAACGACACGGTGCACGTGGAGCTGGATCTTTCCCAGGTCACCAAGGCCGGCGTGCAGGAGATCGAGCTGACGGGCGTCACCACCTACGGCAAGGTGATTCAGATCACCCCCAGCAGCGTGGAGGTGGTCATCGAGAGCCTGGCCTCCCGCTATGTGCCCGTGAACGCCGAATTCAGCGGCGACATCAACGACGGCTACTGGTACAACATCAACCGCATCAATCCCACCCAGGTGACGGTGTCCGGCCCGGCCTCCATCGTGCGCAAGATCGCCTCGGCCCGCGCCCGCATCAACGTCACCGACATGACCTCATCCTACACCCGCTCGGTGCAGCTGGCCCTGCTGGACGACGACGGCAACGAGGTGACGGGCAATCAGGCCCGCCCCTCCATCACCGAGGCCATGATCAATTTCGACATCTATCCCAAGATCGAGCTGGCTGTGAACGACCGGGTGGAGACAGCCACCATCGGCACCCTGCCGGAGGGCTATCAGATCACCGGCATCGAGGTGCAACCCGACGTCATCACCCTGGCGGGCGAACCGTCGCTGCTGAGCGAGCTGGAGGTGCTCTCCTTCGAGCCGGTGGACGTCACCGACCGCTCCAGCAGCTTCTCCACCGTGGCGGCGCTGAACAAGCTCAAGGACATCCGCTACATGTCCAGCGAGCAGGTGACCATCACCGTCTACATCGACGAGATCGAGACCTCCGCCACCCTGACCGGCGTGCCCCTCACCGCGCGGGGCGTGCAGGCCGGGCGGGCGGTGTCCTTCTCCAGCGAAGCCGTCGCCGTGCGGGTCACGGGGGCCTATTCCGTCGTAAACGGCGTCGCCGCCGGCGACGTACAGGCCTATGTGGACGTGTCCGGCCTGGCCGCCGGGGAATACACCCTGCCCGTCACGCTGCTGTGCGACAGTCATCCTGAGCTGTTTATGGAGAGCGATCCGGCCACGGTCACCGTGGTCATCGCCAGCACGCCCGGCTGACGGCGCCTCCCGAAAGAAGGTTTCTGATCTATGGCAAACAGTGAATTTACGCAAACAATCGTGGAAGTCCTGCTCAGCTGGATGCGCCTCGTGACCGGCTGGGTGTGGAATTTCTTCCAGGCCGACATGGGCGGCGGATTCCTGAGCTGGTTTTCCGACAACTGGAAGCACATCGCCTTCGCCCTCATCATCGTGGGCCTCGTGGTTGACTGGCTGATCTGGATGATCCGCTGGCGGCCCTACTGGCTGTGGCTGCGCAAGCGCCAGATCATCTACGAGGAAGTGGAAACCCCCGGCCACAAAAAGCGCGCGCCTCAGCCGCAACAGCAGCAGGCCGCCCGCCACATGCCCAGGGTGCAGCCCGAGACAGAATTCGACGATCCCTTCGCCGCGGGCGAAGTCGATCCCTATGCCGCCGAAGAAGACAAATCCGCCCCGTCGGAGGAAGATGACTTCGACTGGGACGGCGGCGACGATCCCTACGCCGCGGCCGCGGACGAGGCCGCATCGCCCTACGCGCGTCCCACCTCAAAACAAAAGGCCCAGTCACACCGCGCCCTCTCAAGCGACAGGCCGCGCTGACTGCATGGGAAACGGAGTTGCTCCTTAAATGACTGCTTTCGCCAATCTGCTCTCCGCGCTGGTTCCATGGCTCCTGGCCGTCACGCTGATCTGTTCGCTGTTCATCCTCGTGCTCCGATTCGTGGCCGAGCCCTTCGCGCCGGGCATTGAATTCGGGCCGTTGGTGCGCCGGCTGATCGACCGGCGCGAGCTGGAGCCTCAGGGACCGGCGCTGGAGGAAGACGCCTCCCCCGCCAGCCGACGGCTGCGGCGGCGGCTGCGCCGCAACGAATGGGCCATGCACATGCAGCTGCGGCTGATCGTGTGGATCCTGTGCGTCATGCTGCTCAGCCGGCTTTTGAACCTGGCCGCCGCCATGGTGGGCAGCGTGCTGACCGGCTCGCTGGATCGCCTGTTCACCGCCGCCATCAGCCACTGGGTGCGCTGGGACGCCGCCAACTACATCGACCTGGCCCGCCTGGGCTATGCCGCCGACCGGCCGGAGCTGCTGGCCTTTCTGCCGCTGTATCCCCTGCTGGTGCGGATCATGGCCGTGCTCTGCCTGGGACACTATGTGTTCGCGGGCTTTCTGGTGTCCAATGCCTGCCTGATGGGCGCGGGCTGGGCGCTCTATCACATCGTCAACGGCCAGTACGGCGAGCGCACCGCCCGCCGGGCCGTGCTGCTGATGATGTTCTCCCCGCTGTCGCTGGTGTTCTCCGTGCCCTACGCGGAGTCGCTGTTCCTCATGCTGACGCTGCTGGCGGTGCTCTGCGCGCGCAACAGGCGCTTCGGCCTGGCGGCGCTGTTCGGGGCGCTGTCCTGCGCCACTCGGTTGATCGGCGTGCTGGTGTTCATTCCAATTTATATGGAATCGCTCGTATACCTCCACGCGCTGGACCTGCGCCGCACAAACCGTGCCCGGTTCTACGCCAGGCTGGGCATGTATACCGCCATCAGCCTGAGCGTGCTGCTGGGCACCTGCGCCTATCTGCTGCTCAACATCGTGGTGGCCGGGCGGCCCTTCGCCTTTGTGAGCGTGCTGGCCGCCAAGTGGAGCCAGTCCTTCGGCTCAATCTGGAACACGCAGAGCTATTCCGTGCGCCTGGCCTTCGACTACGGCAATCTGGCCTGGCAGCTGGGCACCTGGATTCCCCAGGCGGTGTTCATCTTCGCCAGCGCCCTGTTCCTGCTGGCCATGTCTCCCGTCATTCAGCCCGCCGAGGGGCTGTACGCCTGGCTGTATCTGGTGCTCACCATGTCGCCCAGCTGGATGCTCAGCGGCCCGCGCACCCTCACGGCCATGTATCCGCTGTACATCATGCTGGCCCTGGCCAGCCGGAAGAAGTGGAACTACATCGGCATCATGGCGGTGTCCGTGGCACTGATGTGCTTCTTCTCCTATATGTATTCACTCATGGGCAGCGTGGTCTGAAGACGTCGCCCTCAGGAGGTTGTCATGGCGCAGATCAACGACATGGCCGGCGTGAAGAGCCAATACGCGCGGACGACCGGGCTGAACACCCGCATCTTCCTGCACGACAAGTACTCCGAAAACAGGCAGCCCTTCGGCGACTGGATCGTGGGGCACTACGTCATCCCCCGGGGAAGCCGGGTGCTGGAGCTGGGCTGCGGCACGGGCGTCATGTGGCGCGGGCATCTGGATCTGGTGGACGGGAGCGAGCTGATCCTCTCGGATTTCTCCCAGGCCATGCTGGACGCCGCGCGGCAGAACCTGGGCGATCAGCCCAACGTCCGCTACGAGCGAATCGACATACAGAAGATTCCCTATCCGGATGAATCCTTCCACGTGGTCATCGCGAACATGATGCTCTATCACGCGCCCGATCTGGACGGAGCGATTCGCGAAGCGCGGCGGGTGCTGAAGCCCGGCGGCCGCTTCTACTGCGCCACATTCGGCGAGCACGGCCACAACTGGCACATCGCCCAAATGTTGGCGGAATACGGCGTGCGCTGGGAAACGGCCGCGCCCTTTACCCTGCAAAACGGCGCGGCCCGGCTGAGCGCCTGCTTTTCACATGTGGAAAGGATCGACCGGGAGGACGCGCTGCGGGTGACGGACGCGGGCGACCTGGCGGATTACGTGCTCTCCTGCGTCGGCATCAGCGGGCTGGAGGGCATGACGAGGGAGCGGCTGAGCGGGATTTTCCAGACGAAAATGACCCACGGCGCGCTGCGGCTTCCGAAGGAATACGGGCTGTTCATCTGCCAGTGAGACAGGCCCGCCATATTGACGGGGCGCGCGGCTCTGATATATAATAGATTTCGGATTATATCCGATAGGATTCGGCAACAACGCACATAGATGGAGGATGGAACTATGTCTGAAAAGAAGAAATCCAGAAAGGACAAGGGCTACAAGCGCGTCAGCGTCGGCGGCTGGATGGGCACGCTGGTTCTCTCCGCGATTCCCGCCGTCAATCTGATTCTGTGGATCATCTGGGCGTTCTCCGCGAAGAAGCCCTCCCGCAAGACCTTTGCCATCGCCTGCCTGATCCTCACGCTGATCTGCGCGGCGATCATCGCGGCGGTCATTTCGCTGTTCGGACAGCAGATTCTCGACTGGGCGCGCCAGATCGATCCCCAGCTGTTCAGCAAGGGGCTGGGGCTGGCGGAATAAGGGCCGCTATTCTCTTCATCATTTCAGGAGGACTTTCGTTTCGTGAACAAAAGCAAGAGCGCCATGGGCAATCTGGCCAAGGTGATCGGCGGGGGCATTCTGTGCGTCGCGCTGGCCTTCGCCTGGCAGTATCTGCTCTCGGGGCGCGCGGACACGCAGACTGCCGCCTTCATCTCCCCCATCAGCTTCAGCGAGGTGATGACGGCCAACGCCTCGGCCGTGGCGGACGACTGGGGCGTCTATTCGGATTGGTTTGAAATCGTCAACGACAGCGAGCGCGCTGTGGACCTGACCGGCTGGATGGTGCTGCGCGGCTCGGACAAGCTGGACATGTACACCTTCGGCCAGCAGAGCATCGGCCCGGGCGAGTACCTGGTGGTGTTCGCCAGCGGCCGCTCCCAGAACAACCCTGGCTACGTGTGCCACGCGCCCTTCTCCCTGGCCGCCGCGGGCGACACGCTGACCCTTCTGGACGCCTCTGGCCGGGTGTTGGATGTCATCGAGACGCCCTCCCTGAACCGCAACCAGGTTTACGCGTTCACCGAAAATGGCTGGGCCGTGTCCGGCGAATACACGCCGGGCCTGCCCAACACCCATGCCAGCTACGTGTCCTTCGCCGCCGAGGAAGGCGACAGCGACGCCGGCAGCGTGACCATCAGCGAGGTCATGATCCGCAACCGCTCCACCATCGCCGACGATCGCGGCGCGTATTCCGACTACATCGAGCTGCACAACGCCTCCGCCCGTGGCGTGAACCTGAAGGGCTACATGCTCTCCGACGACGACGCGGCCCCGGACAAGTTCGTCTTTCCGGATGTGACGCTGCCGGCGAACGGGTATCTCATCGTGTTCGCCTCCGGCGTCGAGCAGCGCGCGGGCCAGCTGCACGCGCCCTTCCGCCTGGGCAAGGATGAGAGCGTCTATCTCTCGAACCCCAACGGCCGGGTGCTGTCCTCCGCCACTCCCCTCACCGACGGAGCGGATCAGGCCTGGTCTCTCACTCGGAACGGCTGGAGCAGCCTCTATCCCCCCACTCCCGGCTACGCCAATGACGAGAACGGCCTGGCGGTGATCGATCAGAACGTGACATCGGTGAACGGCAGCAACCTGTATATCAGCGAGCTCATGGCCACCACCAACGACACCTCCCTCTCCAAGGAGGGCTACGACTGGATCGAGATCTACAACGCCGCGGGGGGCACGCTGGACCTCTCCGGCTGGGGGCTTTCCGACAGCTCCAGCCGACCCCGCAAGTGGCAGTTCCCCAGCGGCGCGTCCATCGGGGCGGGCGAATACATGATCGTGTTCTGCTCCGGCAAGGACACCAAGTCCGGCAGCAGCTACCACACGAATTTCGCCCTGGGAGCGGACGGCGGCTATTCCGTCACCCTGTGCGACCCCAGCGGGCGGATCGTGGACCGCATGGCTGTGAACCGGCAGTATTCCAACATCTCCTACGGCCGGGCTTACGGCGTTTCCGGGCTGCGCTACTTCCTGGAGCCCACCCCCGGCGCCGCCAACAACACCTACGGCTACAGCGGCCGCGCCCAGGAGGCGGAGTACAGCGTGCCCGGCGGCCTGTTCGACGAGGGCGAAACCGTGACCGTGACCCTCTCCGCGCCTCAGGGCAGCTCCATCTACTACACCACGGACTGTTCCGACCCGGACAATACCTCCACCCCCTACACCGGCCCCATCACCCTCAATAGCAACACCATCCTGCGCACCCGCGTGTATTCCGCCAGCGAGATTCCCTCCCTGGTGGCCACACAGAGCTACTTCTTCGGCGTGAAGCACACCATGCGCGTGGTCTCGCTGGTCACCGATCCCACCAACCTGTGGGACTACAACACTGGCATCTACGTCATGGGCCCCAACGCCTGGCCCGAATCGCCTTACGGCGCGAACAATCAGGGCGCGAATTTCTGGATGGACTGGGAAAAGGACGCCAACGTGGAGGTGTTTACCTCCGACGGCGAGACCATGATCTCCCAGGGCTGCGGCCTCAAGCTGCAGGGCCAGTACAGCCGGCAGGAGGATCAGAAGGCCTTCAAGCTCATCGCCCGCAGCGCCTACGGCGATGACCGTGCCACCGGTGATGGTGCCCGCTACACCCGCGTGCGCGACATCCTGCAGACCTCCCTGGCCGAGGACACGGATGTGATGTATCAGGCGGCGGAGATGTGCGTCGTGTACCTCAACGGCGAATACTGGGGCCACTACAACATGCGCGAGCGCATCAACAAGTACTCCATCGCCCAGTGGGAGGGCTGGACCAGCGACCCCGAGGACATCGACATCATCAAGGGCAACAACAACGTGATGCAGGGCTCCAACGCCACCTTCGAGGCGCTGCTGAACTGGATCAAGAAGGAAGGCGGCGCCACGGCCCGCTCCAAGAAGGAGACCCTCACCCAGGCGGATTACGACGAGATCCTGGAGCACATCGCCTCGGTGGTGGACGTGGACAACTATCTGGATTACGTCATCATCCAGATCTTCACCGGTAACACGGACCTCTTGAACGTGAAGCGCTACCGCAGCGCCAACGAGGACGGCCTCTGGCGGTGGATCCTGTTCGACACGGACTGGGGCTTCTACACCTACGACACCAACTCCATGCGACGCTGGCTGGATCCCGCCGGCGCGGGCTCCGGCAAAAAGACGGATAACACGCTCTTTGTGGAGCTGATGAAGAATCCCGCCATCCAGGACAAGTTCCTGCGGCGCTACAACGAGCTGTTCGTGTCCACCTTCAACCCGAACTCGGTGTTCGGCCGCATGGGCGCGCTCTACGCCGAGCTGGAGCCGGAAATCGACCGGCACCTGGCCCGCTGGAACAAGACCCGCCAGGAATACGACGCCCAGTGGACGAAGATGCGCAAGGGCATCCTGCAGCGCTACGACCTGATGACGGGCTACATCAAGGAGACGTTCAACTTCACCGACGCCCAGATGGAGGACTATTTCGGCGACATGCTCCGGCTGATCGAGGAGTACAAAGCGGAGCACGGGCAGTGATACGACGCAAGAGCATAAGGAGGGAGGGCCTGCCGCGCAGCAGGTCCTTTCTTTTATGGTTTTCATCATCAGCTAACCGAGAGGATGAAACGGCCTATTGAATCATTGGAAAAAGAGCAGCGGCGATCAGAAACGCTTTTCCCTGATCGCCGCTGCTTCATCTTCTTTGTAGGGAACAATCCCCTATTCATTTTCCCCCGTTACCAGCCGCATACCCCGAAACGCCGCGGCCCCGTCCGACACGAACAGCCCGAACCGTCCGTCCTTCCGGTCAAACATCCGCGTGCCCAGCGCCACCTGGTCGTCCACGTACAGGAGCAGGATGGTGTCGTCCACAAACACGCGCACGCGGTAGTCCCGGCCCGGTACCCACTCGAAGGGCCGCTCCTGCTCCACGTCGTAGGGGAACATCTTGCCGCCGTCCTCGTACATGCGCAAGCCGGTCTTATACTGGATCCGGTGCCGGTTCGGCTCGAAGATCAGGTAGTAGCCCATGGCGAAATCGCCGTCCACCCGCAGCGCCACGCCGAACTCCCGGGGCGCCTTGTCAAAGCGGACCGTCATTTCCAGCTTGCAGCAGGCGGGCACGCGGTTCATCAGCAGACTGGAATAACCATAGGGCGAATCCACGCGGGCCGAGTTTCCTTCCACCCGCCAATCGCCGGTCAATGGACACAGCTCCATGGGTTCACTGGCCATGAAGGCGTTGTCCACCGCCTCCGGCGGCTTCACGCCCAGCGTGCCATCCGGGTTCTGCACCAGCTGGTGCACGATCATTGTGCCGCCCCAGTCCCAGGTGTTGTAGTCCAGCCCGTCGTACTGCTGGGGATTGAAATGCCAGATGTTCAGATCCTTTCGCGGATTCCAGCCGTACATGAAATGGTCTTTGCCGTCCGTTCCGTGTTTGGCGGCATAGAAGCAGCGCGTGTCGAAGGTGTCCACCACCGGCGTGATCCAGGGGCCTTTGGGGCTGCGCGCCATGCGATACAGCGTCTGGAAGCGGTCGGTATAGACGGAGTAGGTCAGGTACCACCAGTCGCCCCAGCGGAACAGGTCGGGACACTCGCTGGCGCTCTGGCAGGTGGAGGGCGCGTAAAGCGGTTCGCAATAGTGCCAGTGCTTCAAATCGTCGCTCTTGCACAGCCCGACGCAGCCCTTGCGCATGGTGCGGCCCTTCTTCTGCGCCGCCAGCAGCATCCACCAGCAGTTTTCCTCCTCGATCCAGAGGACATGCGGATCCCGCCAGTCGCTCATCTCGTAGATCACGTCGTCCGGCTGAAAGGTATCCTCCAGCAGCTCTGTCCATTCCCGCAGATCGGCGCTGACGGCGTGGCACACGTACTGCCGGGGATAGGGCTTATCTGAAAACGTGCAGTAGAACACATGGTAGACGCCGTCCACCTTCACGACGGAGCCCGTGCCGCCGTGAATGGATGTGGTGTAAGCGTCGTAAAAACGCAGATGATCCCGCGTGGACACGTTGTTCCATCCCCTGCCCAGATAGAAGGGCCGGAACACGCCGTCCTCATAGTAGGGGATCACGTCGCCTACCCGACCGCTTTCGGGCTGATAGAAGAGTTTCATTTTGCCTGCCTCCCTCCTGTTTCATACCAGTACGGCACCGCGCGATAGCGGCATACGCCGCCTTCGCCCCATTCATCCGCCTTGTATTTCTCGATAAATCCCTCGAATCGCCGTTGGAACGGGATGTTGTCCGCCACGTGAAAACGCATCACGGAGGTCTTGCCGTTGCCGTCCAGCGGCATGGCGTTCATGGCCGCGAAGCCGCTCTCGAACAGCGCGAAGGGCGGCTCGGCGGCCCAGGCATAGCCGATGTAGTCCTCGCTGCCCGTGCCGAAGGTGGAGGGAAACGCCTCGCCGTCCACGAAGAACTTCTCGTCGCCCTCGCCCCACCACCAGTCCACCGTCTTTTTGTCCCACTGGCCCACCCACCAGGTTTCGGCCTGTTGGGCGGGCTGAGGCCAGGCGCACAGGATATTCAAATGCACCCCCGCGAACCGGCCCGGCCCGCCGCCTGTCACCAGCAGCGGCCAGTCCGGCCAGCGGTCGCCGCCGGGGGCGAAGCGCGCCGCGTCCAGCTCGCGCCAGTCTCCCCCATGCTCCCGCGCGTGGAAGCGCATGAGGTTTTCGGCGTCCGGCTCCTCCGCGAATGTCAGCCGCAGCGACAGGGTCTCCGCCCGGGCCGTTCTGTTCTCGACGGTCAGCCTCATGCCCTTGTGAAACGGCATGTAGAACCGGCAGACAAAGCGGCCTCTCTCCATGGTGAGCGGCAAGGTGCGCAGCCGGGCGTAATCCGGCGAACCGCCGAAGAACGCGCCCAGCGAGGCGTCAACGGCGGGCGCCTCATCCTCATCCCAACGAATGCGCAGCCGCAGGCTTCCCAGCTCGCAATCCGGCGAGAGCCGCGCCGCGTCAACGGCCAACTCCGCCAGCGCGCCGCAGCCGGTCTTCTCGCACAACAGCGCTTCTTCGCCCGGCAGGATTGCCGCTTCGCAAATCTGCTTTTCGCCGGGAATGTCCGTCTCCCCACGGGCATAGAGCGCCCGGTCCAGCTCCGCCAGCGCGATACAGCCCTCCCGGGTAAAGCGCTCTTCATAGGCGGGCATTTGCGTCCCGTCGGGGAAGCGGGTGTATGTGAAGTGATAGTACGCGCCCCAGCCCGGCGCCAGTTCCACGCGGCAGGAGCGCTGGTATGGGATCGGGATGAAAGAATTGCGTCCCCGGGACAGGCGCAGCGACAGCTCGCTGTAGTTCAGGGGCGGCACTTCGCCCGGCATGCGCTCGAACCAGTCGATGAAGGGCATGTCCACGACGGGCGTCTCCCGTCCGTCGATGTAGACGCGGATATGGCCCGACTCCGGCAGCGCGCTCCACACGCGCCAGATCACGCCCGGCCCCTCCTGCTCGAAAGCCACGATGGAGCCGTCCGGCAAGCGGCGGACACAGCCCGCGCCGTCGTCGTTGGCGTCCCAGCCCACATAGCGGCCGGTCGCCTGGTCGTATTGGGAAGCGCGGTCGTAGCTGGACATGCAGCCGGCGCGCTCGCCCGGCTCCGGCGGCACGGCCAGCGCCTTAAGGTCGATGAGTCGATTCAGCAGTTCCCGATAAGTCATATCCGCCCCTCCGGTCTCATTGATAGGTGCCTCTTGTCACTCGGCATAAATGCTTTCGACGCTGAACACCTCAAGTCCTTCTATCGACACTTCTCCCTCCGCGAACAGCGACAGCCCCCGGGAGGCCGCCTTGCCGTAGGCCCGCACGCAGACGGATTTGTCGTCGTTGAAGAAGCCTTCGACGAGAGAGCGGTCGATGAAGATCTCCATGGTCAGCGCGCCTTCCTTCAGCGGCAGCGCGCCTTCGACGGTGCTGACGCCCGCGCCCTTGCCGCGATTGGCGGTGTAGCCCTCGATGGTCTGATTGGCCACGTTGTAGGTGAAGGTGGTCTCGTCCCGCCGGCCGTTGGATTTGCACGACAGACCAAAGGACGCGCACTCGCCCGGAACCAGCGTGGCCTTCACATAGATCAGGTCGCCGCTCACTTGGGCCAGCGCCTCGTTGGCCTCCTCCAGCGTAACGTGTTCAAGGGACAGCAGTTTGTCCTCCAGCAGGTCGTACAGCCTGGGGTCGGGCAACACGCACACGTCGTTTCCGTCGTCGCTCAGCCGGATGTTTCTCGTGAGGCCCACGCAGTGCGCCCAACCCGCCGCGCCTTCCTCCGCGCCGCTTCGCTGATCCTGCATGATGCTGAACAGACACACCCGCCCGGTCACCGGATCCACCATCACGCTGGGGCCGGTGAACACGTTGCTGCCGTAGTCCAGCATGCGCGGAAGGCCGCCCATGGCCTCGCCAGGCTGGAATTTGCCCGTCTCCCTGTCGAAATCCCCGATGAAGTAGTACACCTTGTTGTCCGCGATGCCGGCGGGCGCGGGGGAAATGAACAGCGCCCAGCGGCTGACAGTGCCCGCCTCGTTGGAGAGGGGCACGAGGATCGGCAGCTCCCAGCTGGTGCCGTAGATGACGGACTGATCCTCCATCTCGTACACCGGGCCGACGTAGCGCCAGTCCATGTCCACGCCGCCCTCCGGCAGCACCTCCAACCGGTCGGTCTCGTAGAGCAGCGCCGTGCCGCCGATGTTCTCGCCGCTGCCGGAGCAGATCAGCATGTACCAGGCGTCGCCCTCCCGCCAGATGTGAGGGTCGCGGAACTCGCCCGGCCGACCCTGACCCTCCCGCTGAACCACGGCCAGCTCGTCGCAAATGACCCAGTCGGTCAGATCCGGATCGCTGAGATCCGCCGGATACGCCGCGCCGATGTTCTGATTGGAGATGAGGCCGTCCTTTCGGAAGCTGTCGTTGCCCGCCGTGAAGAACAGCACGGGCACGCCGTTTTTGTCCAGCGTCGCCCCGCCGGACCACACGCCGTCCGGCACCACCGTGTTTTCCGTGGGCACGATGGCCTCCTTCACCGGCCGCCAGCGCACCGTGTCCTCGCTGACCAGATGGCCCCAGCAGATGTTGCGCCAGTAGGTGCCCACCGAATTGCTCTGGAAGAACAGGTGATACACGCCGTTGTAATAGAGCGGCGCGTGGGGCTCGTTCATCCAGTGCTGATAGGGCCCGCCGTGATACTGGGTCTTGTAGATGTCGCTGGTGAGGATGTTTTCAAGGCCGATGTCCGCGTACCCGATCTCAGGCGCGTCCACCGACGCCCTCGCCCGAATCGCCTCCGCGCTCAGCGCCGTCTCCTCGATCCGCAGCTCGTCCATCAGCCCGGCGAACATGTTGTAGGTCCCCGCGGCGATCTTCTCCGCGTAGCCGTTTTCACCCACGCGAAGCTCCTCGTTCACGGCGGGCGCGATGGAAGAGCCCTCGGGAATCGACAGGGACGCCGCGCGCTCGCCGTTCAGGTAGAGGTTCATCTCGCCCTGCTCGCCATCGAACACCGCCGCCACGTGATTCCAGGCATAGCGCGTCAGCCGCGCCTCATCCGCCCACAGGGTGTACCAGCCGGTGTCCGCGCCCACCTCGAAGCACAGCCGCCCGAAGCGCTGATAGCCCAGCAGCACGCCCTGCCCGGCCACCTTGCTGTACTGACCCAGGATGGCGGTCAGATGAGCCTCGCCCCGCGCCGCCGCCTCCGGGTCGTCCCACTCGAAGGCCCTGGGCGCGACCCACGCGCTGATCGTCAGCTGATCGCCCTGCAGCAGGATGGTGTTCTTGGGATAGCGGACGCAGGTGGAGCAGCCGTCGAATAGCAGCGCGCCGTTCACCACGCCCGCGTCCCGCCACTCCGGCTCCATGTCGTCGGCAAAGGCCGCGTGGAGATACTGGTATTCCACATCCTCCTCCGGCCAGTGGCCCGAGGCGTCGGAAACCATCGCGCCCGCGCCTTCATCGAAGGTGAGATACAGGAGCGTGTCCTCCTCCGCCCGCGCGGCGCCCAGCATGGCGCAGCACAGCGCCAGCAAAGCCAGCCATCCGATTCTCCTTTTCATCGTGAACCCTCCTCTTCATAGTCGATCAGGTAATGCTCGTAGGCGTTGATGATGGTCGTGTCGCCGAAGCGCGTCCTGCGCGGAATGTTCATACCATAGTTCAGATGAACGTGGCCGTGGACCATGTAGGCCGGCTTGCATCGCTCCATGAGCGCGCGGAAGCACTCGAAGCCCCTGTGAGAATAGGAATCGAAATCCCCCAGATGCCGGGCCGGGGCGTGAGTGACGAGGATGTCGAAGCCCCGGTGAGAGGCGATCGACGGCCAGAGCCGCAGAACGCGGCGGCGCATCTGCGCTTCGGTGTACATGTACTTGCTCTTCTTGTATTTGTGAGACCCGCCCAGGCCGAGCACGCGCACGCCGCAAACGGTGACGATTTTGTCGTCGATACACACGCAGCCCTCCGGCGGCTCCTTGTCAAATCGCTCGTCGTGGTTGCCGTGGACGTACAAGAGCGGGCAGCCCGCCATGGTGACCAGAAACTCCAGATACGCCCGGCTCAGGTCGCCGCAGGCGATGATCATGTCCAGCCCCTTCAATCGGCCCGGCTGGTAATACTCATAGTAGTAGCGCGATTCCTCATCCGCCACGGCCAGTATCTTCATGGCCGCTCCTTTGTCGATCTGTCGACGCCCATCACGTCCACCGTCGCCTTGCTGAAGGGCTTCAGCTCGTCGTAGGCGGGAATGGAGCCCGCCACGTTTTCCACCAGATAATCCATGGCCATGATCTGTTCCAGCCCGAGGGCGTTTCCCTCCGCCTGAACCGGCGCGCCGTCCTGTCCGTGGATGGGCAGGCTGAAGGGATTGATGAATTCCCGACAGATGCCCTCCTTCAGCCAGGACGCCAGCTTCACCACGCCCTCCGGGAGATCGGGCGACAGCCTGACGTCCACCACGCCCGCTGCCATGCCCCAATAGTAGTTGAGCGCCCGGGTGCTGCTCTCGTACTCCTCCCGCAGCGTGCCGTCCAACAGGCGGCGCAGGATGGCTTCATAGTAGACGTTCCACTTCCAGAGCGGCGCGGCCAGCAGATGGGCGGCGTGCTCCCCCGCCTCGATCAGGCCGTAAGCGCCGAAGCTGCCATCGCTCTTGCGGGAGAGATCCTGAGAGGAGATGAGTCGGACGCCTCCGTCCACCAGCTCCCGCCGCGCGGCATCCGTCCCGGCCACAGAGGACCAGGCGAGCCTCACCTTTGCCTTCGGATTGACCAGCTGAACCCCCAGCGCGAAGGCGTTGACCCCCGCGATCTGGCCGTAGATGGGATAATCGCAGATATAGCCCACGTCGCCGCCCTCCGCCAGCGCCCCGGCGATGGCGCCCACGATGAACTTAGCCTCGTACACCCGCGGGTAGTAGGTTCTGATATATCGGTGCGACTGGTTCAGCGCGCAGTTGAAGAACGTGACGTCGGGATGGGCCACCGCCGCCTGCAGGCTGGCCGGCAGCAGGCGCGGCGACGTGGTGAACAAGACGGTATTGCCTGCCTCAATGGCCTGCTCGATGGTTCCCTGATCGCCCTTCACCATGGCGTCGCACCAGGCCGTCGTCTCCACCTTGCCGTCCAGCAGCTCCTGGACGTATTGCCGACCCCGCTCATGGCCATAGGCCCAGGCGGAGTTGTCCGGGTTCCTGTCGTAGATGAACGCCGCGCGGATCGTTCGGGGAGACGAAATGACCTTCGCCAGCAGGCTTTGCCGCTTCTCCCCCGCCGGTTCCGCCTTCAGGTCGATGGGCTCGGTCTCCTGCTGGAGCCTGACCTCCTCCCACATCCGGGCCACCGCCTTCCTGAGCGACGCGCCGTCGCCTTCCCGCAGGATGTCGTAGCCGTAGATCTCCATGAAGGCCAGCATGGCGTCCGCCGTGGAAGCCGTGAGCCGCGCCCCGCCGGCGGCCGTGTAGGCCTGCTCGAAAGCGTAGTAGGCCGTCGAAAATTCGGCGCGATCCTCCGCCGTCCACATCTCCTCCGGCCCCTTGCCCGCCAGCGCCTGCAGCCGGGCGTAGCCGCCCCGGCGGGTGAGCTCCACATAGTTGAGGCCGCTCAGCCGGTTGAAATCCAGATACTCCAGATAGCGCTGAACCTCCTCTGAGTCGCTGTTCTCCGGCATGACCCGGATCACCTGGGCAGGGATGAACACGGCGTCGAAGAATTTCAGCACGCTCACCCGCTTGTTGCCTTCCTGCACGTAGTAGCGGTTCAGGTATTCGTACACCTTGATGGGGTCGCGGATGCCCTCCTCCAGATGTGACTGGCAGAGGCTCTCCCACTTCCGCGCGAACTCCGTGTTCTCCGCCAGCAGCGGCATGAAGTTGTTCGCGAAGGCGTTCACCCGGCCCTGGGTCTTGGTGCCCACGATGAATTTCGCCGGAATCGACACGATGCCCAGATCCGAGCCGGCCACCGACCGCTCGGCGGCGATGATGTCGTCCAGCGCGGGCAGGTAAGGGTATTGCCCCGCCGACACGCAGGCGCGGTAGGCCCTGTGACCCAGCTTCCAGGCCTCCCGGTAATGCAGTTCCGCCATGTCAACAACGCTCCTCATAGATAGATTTCACCCGGTATACCTCAAGGCTCAGCACGCGCGCCTCGCCGACGGCGCTCAGGGAAATCCCCTGGGAGGCGCTGTCCGCGTAGGCCCGGACGGTGACCGCCTTGTCGCCGTTGAAAAAGGCCTCCACCAGCGACCGGTCGACGAACACCTCCATGGTCAGCGCGCCGCCCTCCAGCGGCAGGGGCCCCTTCACCCGCTGGTCCCGGGCGAATCGACCGGGATTGCGGGTATAGCCGCAGATCGTGTTCGATGCCACGTCATAGACGTAGCGCGTTTCATCCGCCTGGCCGCCCGCCTTGACCGACAGGGCCAGGGACGCGCAGCCCTGCGGAACCAGCGATGCCCTGATATACAGCATGTCCCCCGACACCCCGGCCAACGCCCTGTTGGCTTCGGCTATGTCCGCGTTCGTCAGCGATAGCAGCCTTTCGCCCAGCAGGTCGTACAGGCGCGGGTCGGGCTCCACATGGGCGTCCCTGCCGTCGTCGCTCAGCCAGACATTGCGGGTCAGCCCCGCGCAGTGGGCCCAGCCCGCCGCGCCCTCCTCGAATCCGTCTCGCTGGTCCTGCATGATGCTGAACAGGCAGAGCCGTCCCGTGACGGGGTCGATGAGCGCGCTGGGGCCGGTGAACACGTTGTCGCCGTAGTCCAGCAAGCGCGGCCGGTCATGAAAGCCCGGATCGGGCGTGAAGCGGCCCGCCGCTCCATCGAAATCGCCGATGAAATAATAGATCTTGTTGTCCGCCCTGTCGGCGGGCGCGGGGAGAAAGAGGAAGATGTGCCGCCGCCTCGTGCCCGCCCGGTTCATGATGGGCAGCAGCACCGGCAGCTCCCAGCTGGTGCCGTAGATCGCGGGCTGATTAGGCATTTCGTAGACCGGGCCGCGATAGCGCCAGTCCATGTGGATGCCCGCGCCGGGCTTCACCTCCAGCGTGTCCGTCGAGTACAGGAGCGCCGTGCCCCCCGCCGTTTTCGCGCTGCCGGAGCAGACCACCATGTACCACACGCCGCCCTCGCGCCAGACGTGGGCGTCCCGGAACTCGCCGGGGCGGCCCTGGCCGGGGCGCTGGGGAATGGCCAGTTCATCCAGAACGACCCAGTCGGTCAGCTCCGGATCGCTGAGGTCGGCGGGGTAGGCCGCGCCGATGTTCTGATTGGAGATGAGGCCCGCCTCGGCGAAGCGCTCATTGGCTGCGGCGAAAAACAGCACGGGTACGCCGTTTTTGTCCAGCGTCGCCCCGCCGGACCACACGCCGTCCGGCATGATGCTGCCCTCCTCGGGCACGATGGCGTCGCGGACGGGCTGCCAGTGAACGGTATCCCGGCTCACCAGATGGCCCCAGCTGATGCCCCGCCAATAGGGGCCAAAGGAATTGCTCTGGAAGAACAGGTGATACACGCCATTATAATACACAGGGGCGTGGGGCTCGTTCATCCAGTGCTGATAGGGGCCGCCGTGATACTGCGCCTTCTGGCAATCGTCCGTGAGGATGTTTTCAAGGCCGATGTCCGCGTAATCTATGTCCGGCATGGTCTCCGAGGCGCGGGCGTGGATGGCCTCCGCCGTGAGCGCAGCCGCTTCAACGCGCAGGTCTCGCATCAATCCTGCGAACATGTTGAACGTGCCGTGGGGAATGGATTCCGCGTGGGCATTTTTGCCGATCATGAGACATTCGCCATCGGCCGGCGCTATGCGGGAACCGGCGGGAATGGCTGTCTCCCCTACCAGCATGCCGTTTTGATACAGGCGCATCCTCCCCGCCCCGCCGTCGAACACCGCCGCCACATGGTTCCATGAAAGGCGCTTCAGCCGCGCCGCGTCCGCCCACAGCGTGTGCCACGCGTCGCCCGTGCCCGCCTGGAAGCACAGCCGGCCGAAGCGGTGAAAGCCCAGCAGCAAGCCCCGCTTCGCGTCCCGGTCGTACTGCCCGGCGATGGCGGTGAGATGCGGCTCGCCCTGCTCGGCGGCGTCGGGCTCGTCCCACTCGAAGGCCCGGGGCGCGATCCACGCGCTGATGGTGAGCATACTTCCCTCCAGCGTCACCGCGTCGGCGGGATACACCAGGGCGGTGGAGCTGCCGTCGAACAGCAGCGAGTTCCTTCGCCACTGGGGCTCTTTGGGGCCGGTATACTTCGGGTTCAAAAAGCGGTATTGGATGCGGGCGGCGGGCAGATGTCCGCTGGCGTCGCGGGCCATTGTGCCTTTGCCTTCGTCAAAGGGCAGGTGAAGGAGCGTTGCGTTCATGCGGGATTTCCTCCAAACGGCAGGGATAGGAAAAGGGCCGGCAGGCAGGCGAATTGCCTTCCTCCCGGCCATCATACGGCATAATCAGAAATTGTACTGCTTGCACATGGGCGCGTCGGCAGCGGAAGACTTCTCGTCATACCAGATCAGGTTGTTGCCGGTCGACTTGTCGAACAGCTGGATCAGCCTGGGCTGGGTGGTGAAGTTGATGGTCTTGCCCATGCTGACGTCGGTCTGCAGGTCCACGGTGGGGATCACCATGACCACCTCGTCGTCGTTGGAGCGGGTGTGCAGGTTGACCTCGGTGCCCAGCATTTCGGAGACCTCGATGAGCGCGCTCAGCTGGCCGCCGCCCACGGTGATGTGCTGCGGGCGGATGCCGGCGATGATGTCGCAGGGCTTCTGGTTGTTCTGCTTCAGGGCCTTCTGCTGGAACTCGCTGAGCTGGAACCTGACGCCGCGAATTTCGGCGAAGTACACGCCGTTCTCCAGCAGCAGCTTGCAGTTGTCGAAGAAGTTCATCACGGGCATGCCGATGAATCCGGCCACGAACAGGTTCACGGGCTTGTTGAACACCTCGACCGGCGTGCCGATCTGGTTCACGAAGCCGTCCTTCATGATGACGATGCGATCGCCCAGGGTCATGGCCTCGGTCTGGTCGTGGGTGACGTACATGAAGGTGGTGTTGATCCTCTGGCGCAGCTTGATGATCTCGGCGCGCATCTGGTTGCGCAGCTT
>CADARO010000068.1 GCA_902790345.1 uncultured Eubacteriales bacterium
GCTGGACTGGACCAGCGAAGCCGCCGCCGCCAAGCAGGGCATGAGCATCCTGGCGGACATGGGCGCTGGCCTGGCGCTGCTGGCCACGCCCGTCATCGTGTGGGCGCTGTGGCTGAACCGGTGGATCTCCGCCGAAGCCTGGGCGCTGATTTCCGCCGCGCTGTTCGCTGGCGTGTCCTGCCTGCTGTACTACTACCTGGGCCACGGCGGCAAGCGGCGCTTCGAGAGGCTGTAAAAAGTTGAACCAACGAGAAAAGAGGCATTCGCTCCGCGCGGATGCCTCTTTCATATGCGGTTGTGTTTATCCCAGCTCGTCGATGATCGCCGCGATGGCGTGCCGGTCGTTTGACACGGTCACCCGGTCGGCGGCTGCCTTCACCTCGTCGATGGCGTTGCCCACAGCGTAGCCGATGTCAGCGGCGCGGATGAGGGAGATGTCGTTCTCGAAATCGCCCGCGCCTATGGTGGTGTGGATCCGGTCGCCCAGGTAGCGCCGAATCCATTGAAGCGCCGCGCCCTTGCTGCCCTCTGCTCCCTGAATCTCAAAGCCGCTGGGCCAGCTGCGGCTGCCCACGTAGCCGGGAAGGCACTGTTCGTTGAACCACGCGCGCATGGCGAGGGCGTTTCTTTCATCGGGACACACCATCACCGCCTTGTACCAGGGCTTGGGATGGTTGGCGTAATACTGGCCGGGCGTGAGGCCGCTGTCGCGGTGCCACATGTCCCGCGCCTCCTGATCGTTCCACAGGGTGATGTGGTCGCACAGGTTCAGCGAGGCGACCTCGTCCAGCAGGCCCAGCACGTCGCCCTCCATGGGGTAGTCCCGGATGACCTGAAAGGATCGCTCGTCGCACACCATGGTGCCGTTCAGGGCGATGACCGGCGCGTTCACCTCAAAGGATTTCACCAGCTCCCGGATGAACTGGGGTTGCCGCCCGGAGGCGATGGTGAAAAGCCCGCCGCCTTTCTGGAAGCGCTTGACCGCCGCCAGGTTTTCCTCCGACAGCTTTGTGCCGGGCAGGGCGAAGGTGCCGTCGAAATCGGTGCAGAGAAGATAGCCGTCGTATTTGCCCATGGACATCTCCTTTGTTTGGTCAGGCCTTTTTATCCAGACGCCAGAGCCTGATCTCGGTATCCAGGGTGCTGGTGCTGTCACTGGAAATGACATAGCATGCGTCGCCTTCCCGGAAGACGCCGTTGGTGCCGCCCTTCACGCTGTTTCTGGAAATCAACCGGCCTTGCGCGTTGAAAATGCACAATGGCAGGCCATTCGTTATCCTCACAGTACAGATGTCGTTGTCCTGCACAAGCGTTTCAAAACTAAGGTTTGATATCTCCAGCGAAATGGCGGTCATGCTATCGTCCCGCAGGTCATATCGAATCAAAGCGTCGCTCTGCGGGGAGGAATGCCTGAAATCTGTCAGCATGATGTAAGGGCCGTCATATGTGCCGAGATCCAGCCGCACGGGATCCGGGCCCAGCGACACGGCGCGGGTCTCATTCAGCGCCGCGTCCAGAACGATGAGCTCATTCGTGCCGATGGCATAGCCCGCGAAGGCGTTGATCGCCTCCACCCAGACGAGGTGGATCAGTATGCGCTCGGCGGAAATGGCGCACTCGTGGAGCACGCGGCCCGTCTCTCCGTCGATGCGCCAGATACGCGACTCAATGGTCCGTGTCCCCATGGAGGCATGAACTGTAATGACGCCGTCGTCAGACGTGTGCCAGATTGTGAGTCCCTCATTCTCCGTGAGCTTCGGCGCGAAACGCCAGCGGATGCCGCCGTCATTGTCCAGGCAGATCAGCTGGCCGATGTACAGACCACTGCGAACGCTACAGACGGGAAGGCTTTCCTCCGTCAGCCAATAGACATGGACGAAGGCGTCTCCTTTTGAAATGAAGCGCCTGCGGACGCCCTTTTTCTCATCGATGATGACCACAGCCTGCGCCCTTTCCGGCCTGAACTGCTCAAACACCTCCGCCGCGGCGCCCCGGCCCGGCGGGAGCCATCGGTAGCCATAGAATAGATCCGTGACCAGGCTGGACGCCTGGAAAGGCGCGGCCATCGCGCACATTTCCTTCGCCAGGCGAAGCGAGCGCGCGAAGACGGGCGGCCATTCTTCCTGGGGAAGCGGCGTCAGGACATATTGGTTCGGGCGATTCCTGAGCGCCTTTTCCCGGGCGAGGATGCGCCCTCTGACCTCGTCGCCCTGTTCGACGCGCCGCTCGTCCACCTCCGGTATGTCGTACAGCGCCACGCCCAGCAGCTCCTCCAGCAGCTCGATCTGTTCTTCCAGACCGCCGCATTTTCTGAGCAGCAGGAGGGACTTTTCGAGGGACAGGTCGCCCCGGAGCGCCAGGCTGACCTTCTTCGCCTTAGCGGCGAACATTTCCGTGCGGCTGTTGAAGCCGCCGGTTCTTTTGCCGCCTTCATAGATGGTCAGCTCGTATTCGTCGTCGTCGAAGCAGAAGAAGACCAGGGCCTTCCCGCCCGAGCGCTTCGCCAGCTTCTTCATGCGGGTGTATCCGGCGTCGTCTTCGCCCTGGCCCGGCAGCACGCTGAGCCAGGGCGCGTTGAGCGTGCGGATAACGTCTACGCCTTTGAGCAAAGGGGAAATGTCCTCCGGCTTCGCGCCGAGGATGTGCAGAGAGCAGAGCGTCGTGGCCATGGCCATCTCTCCTTTTTACTTGATGTCCTTCAGATCATAGGGCGTGGTCTGGTACACGAAGTAGTTCAGCCAGTTGGCGTAGAGCAGGTTGGCGTGGGCCCGCCAGCTGACCAGCGGCTCCCGGGTGGGATCGTCGTTCGGGAAGTAGTTCTTCGGCACGCTGATGGGCTTCCCGGCGGCCACGTCCCGCTTGTATTCCTTGTTCAGTGTTTGCGGATCGTATTCGGAATGGCCGGTGATGAAGATCTGCCGGCCGTTCTTGGTCATCAGCGCGTAGACGCCGGCTTCCTCGGAGGAAGCCAGGATGCGCAGCTCGGGCACCCGCTCGATGTCGGCGCGATCCACCGTGGTGTGGCGGGAATGGGGCACCATAAACACGTCGTCGAAGCCCCGGAACAGGATGGAGCGGCGGTAGTCCAGGGTGTGGGGGAACACGCCGAACATTTTCTCCGGCAGCGGCTTTTTCTGAATGCCGAAGTGATAGTAGAGCCCAGCCTGGGCGCCCCAGCAGATATGGAAGGTGCTGTGCACGTGGGTCTTGCTCCACTCCATGATCTGGCATAGCTCCTCCCAGTAGTCCACTTCCTCGAAGGGCAGATGCTCCACCGGCGCGCCGGTGATGATCATGCCGTCGAAATTCAGGTGGCTCACCTCGTCGAAGTTCTTATAGAAGGCCAGCATATGCTCCTCGGAGGTGTTTTTCGACTCGTGAGATCGCACCCTTGCCAGCGTCAGCTCCACCTGCAGGGGCGTGTTGCCCAAAAGGCGCGACAGCTGCGTCTCCGTGTCGATCTTGGTGGGCATGAGGTTCAAAAGCAGGATGTGCAGCGGGCGGATGTCCTGGGTCATGGCGCGGGTTTCCGTCATGACGAATATGTTTTCTTCCGTCAGTGTTTTTGTGGCGGGCAGTTCGTTCGGAATTTTGATGGGCATGGTTTTTCCTCCTGTCAGGCCTTTTCCAGCGCCTGGGCGATGTCGGCGATGAGGTCTTCCTTGCTCTCCAGGCCGCAGGACAGCCGCACCAGATCGCCCGGCACGCCCGCCGCGATGAGCTCCTCGTCGTTCATCTGGCGATGGGTGGTGCTGGCGGGATGCAGGCAGCAGGTGCGGGCGTCGGCCACGTGCGTCTCGATGGCGGCCAGTTTGAGAGCGGCCATGAAACGGCTGGCGGCGTCCCGTCCGCCCTTGATGCCAAAGCCGACCACGCCGCAGGTGCCATGGGGCATGTACTTCATGGCCACCTTATGATAGGGGCTGGAGGGCAGGCCCGCGTAGTTGACCCAGGCCACTTTATCGTGCTTTTCCAGGAATTCCGCGATAGCCTGGGCGTTTTCACAGTGCCGCGCCATGCGCACGTGCAGGCTCTCCAGGCCCAGGTTCAGCATATAGGCGCTCATGGGGGAGGCCATGGAGCCGAAATCCCGCATCAGCTGCGCGGTGGCCTTGGTGATGAACGCGCCGCCCAGGCCGAACTTCTCAGCGTAGGTGATGCCGTGATAGGAATCGTCCGGCGTGCACAGGCCGGGGAATTTGTCGGCGTGGGCCATCCAGTCGAATTTGCCCGCGTCCACGACACAGCCTCCCAGGGTCGCGCCGTGGCCGTCCATGTATTTGGTGGTGGAGTGGGTCACGATGTCCGCGCCCCACTCGAAGGGCCGGCAGTTGACGGGGGTGGCGAAGGTGTTGTCCACGATCAGCGGCACGCCGTGGGCGTGGGCGGCGTTGGCGAATTTCTCAATATCCAGCACGGTCAGCGCGGGATTGGCGATGGTCTCGCCGAACACGGCCTTGGTGTTGGGGCGGAAGGCGGCGTTCAGCTCCTCTTCCGTGCAGTCGGGAGAGACGAAGGTGAACTCCACGCCCATCTTCTTCATCGTGACGGAAAAGAGGTTGTAGGTGCCGCCGTAGATGCTGGAGGAAGACACCACGTGATCGCCGCTGGAGGCGATGTTGAACACGGCGAAGAAATTGGCCGCCTGGCCGGAGGCGGTGAGCATGGCGGCGGAGCCGCCCTCCATGTCGCAGATCTTGGCGGCCACCATGTCGCAGGTGGGGTTCTGCAGGCGGGAGTAGAAATAGCCCGAGGCCTCCAGGTCGAAGAGCTTGCCCATGTCCTCGCCGGTGGCGTATTTGAAGGTGGTGCTCTGAATGATGGGAATCTGGCGCGGCTCGCCGTTGCCGGGGGTATAGCCGCTCTGCACGCATTTGGTTTCAATCCTGTAGTCGCTCATTTTTTGTTCCTCCTCATCGTCTGACTCATGAAAAAACCGCCTCAAAGCCCATGCTTTGAGACGGATCATACCGCGGTACCACTCAAATTGCGCCGCAAAGGACGCCACTCAACGGGCTCAAACAAGCCCTGCGCCTTCACGCGGCCTCACGGGGGACCCTTGGCGCGCGCGGCGCTTCGAATTCCCGGCTCGGGAGCCATAGACCATGGCGGGCTCTGCCGCCGGCTTTCACCATCCGCCGGCTCTCTTTGGGCGCGCGCCGCCGATCCTCTCCGTCCTTGCCTTTTCCTGTGGATTTATGAAAACACTCTAGCACACACGGCCGAAAAAGTCAAGCGCCGCGCGCTGATTTTCGCGGGGAATTCGCCGAAAGGGGTTGCAAAAGGATCGATTATCATTTATAATATAATTCCTTTTTGCACAAATACAACAGACGTTTGGAGGCGATGCGCATGGCGGAAATCAATCATCCCGCGCTGCGGGAGGAGCAGGCCCATCTGGAGGAAACGCTTTCGCTGGTGACGGCGCAACTGGCCGAGGGAGAGGAGGAGCTCAAAAAGGCCCACCGCGAGCTGAACGAGGCCTTCACCTTCGACCGGGACAACCGCGACGTGCTGGAGCTGCGCAACATCCTGTTTGAGCGCGCACAGCAGACTGTGCGCAACCTCACCTCGGCTCGCCTCAAGCCCTACTTCACGCGCATCAACTTCACCGAGGAGGGCGGCGACAGGCAGGTCTACTACATCGGCAAGCACACCGTGATGCGCAGCGACGAGCTGGAACCCGTGGTGATCGACTGGCGCGCGCCCATCGCGAACCTGTACTATTCCGGCCAAATTGGCCCCATGCACTACGTGACGCCGGACGGCGAGGTGCGGGGCGAGCTGACCCTAAAGCGCCAGCTGGGCATCGAGAACGGCCAGCTTCAAACCATTTTCGACACGGACGTGGTGGGGCAGGAGGCATACCTGCAGGCCGTGCTGGGGGCCACCACCGGCGACCGCCTCCGGGACATCGTCACCTCCATCCAGGCGGAGCAGAACTTCGTCATCCGCTATCCTCTGGACCGATCGCTGGTGGTTCAGGGCGTGGCCGGTTCCGGCAAGACCACCATCGCGCTGCACCGCATCGCCTATCTGCTGTACACCTTCCAGGAACGCCTGGAGCCGGAACACGTACTCATTCTCGCGCCGAACCCGCTGTTTCTCAACTTTATCGCAGGCGTGCTGCCGGATCTGGGCGTTGAGAAGGTGCGCCAGACCACCTTCCCGCGATTTGTGGCGGATTGGCTGGAGGATCTGCTGCCCCGAGTGAATCAGACCGATCTCACCGACAAGGTGCTTTCCCTGCCAGAGGAGGAGCGGGACCGCGTGACCCGGCTCATGCGCTTCAAGGGCTCGCTGGAGATGACGCGCCGCCTGTCCGACTGGCTGGATCAGGTGGAGGCGCGCATGCCGCTGGACGAGGACATCCGCTTCGGCCCGATCACGCTGTTCACCGCCGCGCGGCTCAAGACAATCCTCCTGGAGGACGAGAAGCCCTTCCCGCTGAACCGGCGGCTGGCGGAATTCCGCAAGGAGCTGACCTCCCGCACAAAGGACGCCGCCGCCCGGGTCAAGGACTGGCTCAAGACGGAGACCGACCGGCGCGTCGATCTGCTGCGGGCGTCGCTGCCCGAGGGCGAGAGCCGTCGGCTGCGGCTGGTGAAGCTCTACGACAGCCGCGACCAGCGCCTGAAGGAGACCGACGCGAAGGTCAGGCCCTTCATCGAAAGCGTCATGGCCCGCTTTCCCGCCTTCAGCCCCATTCAGCTCTACCGGGACTTCTGCGCCGACCTGCTGGCCGAATCGGAGGAGGACAGCGACGCGGCGCTGGCCGCCGAGTACACGCTGGAGCACGTGTCGGGCAACCGGATCGACTCGGAGGACGTGGCGCTGGTGGGGCTCATCGCCATGCGCACCCACGAGCTGCCCCGGCTGGACATCCGCCACGTGGTCATCGACGAGGCGCAGGACTTCAGCATGGCGGAGTTCCTGCTGCTGAACCGCATGACCCGGGGCGCCACCATGACCGTGGTGGGCGATCTGATGCAGGGCATCCGCTCCTGGCGGGGCATGACCGACTGGCGGCCCCTCACGGAGGAACTGTTCGAGGGCAAGGCGGCCACGCATCAGCTGCTCACCAGCTATCGAAGCACCATCGAGATCATGGACCTGGCCCTTCGCGTGGCGGCAAAACGCCCGGTGCCGGGTCAGGAAAACGCCCGGCCCGTGCTGCGCCACGGCCCGGCGCCGGAGCTTGTTTGCTTCCGGGGGCCGACGCAGCAGGGAAAGGAGATCGAGCGGATCGTGCGGGCCTGGCAGGCGGAGGGGCTGAAATCCATCGCCGTCATCGACCGCACCGCCGCCCAGCTGAAGGCCATCGCCAAGGCGCTTCCCGCCGATCTTGACGCCCACATGCTGGACACGGAATCGGATCAGTTCGAAGCGGGTCTCCTGCTGGCCCGGGCGTCCGATGTGAAGGGCTTCGAGTTCGACGGCGTGATCGTGGCCAACGCGTCAGAAAAGCGCTTCCCGGATCAGGAGCTGGACGCGCGGCTGCTCTACGTATGCCTCACGCGCCCGCTTCACCGCGTGGCCTGCCTCTATGAAAAGCAGCTCACGCCGCTCCTCTCGAAAGAATAAAAACAAGGCGCCGCGCTGAACGAACGCGACGCCTTGATTCTTTTCAATCATGCCCGGGCTCTGTGCTCCCGCATGATTTTTCTGTAGGCCACGATGAAGCACGCCATGTGCACGGCGGCGGTGATGATCCAGGAGACGGGATAGGACCAGTACAGCGAGGCCAGCGCCGTTTCCGCCGGCTTGGTGGCGGCATTGGTGGCGAATATGGTGTAGATCCAGGTCAGGCGCACGCCCACCACGCCCACCATGGACACGATCATCGGCGCGATGGAATAGCCCAGTCCCCGCATCATGCCCACCATGGTATCCATGACGCCGCAGATGAAATACGGCGCGCATACCAGCGACAGGCGGATGAGGCCCCACTTGATGACCGCCGGGTCAGCGGAATAGATGGTGAGCAGCGTGCCGCCCGCCGAATACACGCCCAGACCCAGCGCCAGGCCGAAGGCCGTCACCAGCCCCACGCAGCTGAACAAGATGCGCCGGATGCGCTCCGGTTTCTCCGCGCCCAGGTTCTGGCTGGTGAAGGTGAGGGCCGCCTGATAGAAGGAATTCATGATGACATACACGAAGCCCTCCAGGTTGCCCGCCGCCGAATTGGCCGCCATGACCGTGGAGCCGAAGGAGTTGATGGAGGACTGGATGACCACGTTTGAAATGGAGAACACCGAGCCCTGTATGCCGGCGGGCAGGCCGATCTTCACGATCTCCTTCATCTTGCCACCGTACACGCGCACCTTCCGGAAATCCAGATGAATGCTGGTATCCGAGCGCCACAGGCACCAGATGACCAGCGAGGCCGCCACGGCCTGAGACAGCACCGTGGGCACCGCCACGCCCGCCACACCCATCTTCAGCACGATGACGCACAGCAGATTCAGCAGCACATTGACCACGCCCGCCAGGGTCAGGAAATACATGGGGCGGCGGGTGTCGCCCACGGCCCGCAGCACGGCCGAGCCAAAGTTGTACACCGCGATCACCGGCAGGCCGGCAAAGTAGATGCGCATGTACAGCGCCGCCTGATCGATGACGTCCTCCGGCGTGCCCATGAGCTGCAGCATGGGGCGGCAGATGAGGATGCCCGCCACGCCGAAGGCGATGCCTCCGAAGAAGCTGATAGCGATGGAGGTGTGCACCGTTTCCATCACGTCTGTGGGCTTGTTCGCGCCGTAATACCGGGCCACCAGCACGCTGGTGCCGATGGACATGCCCATGAGCACGTTCACGATCAGGTTGATGAGCGCGCCGGTGGAACCCACGGCGGCCAGCGCCGTCGGCCCGGCGAAGCGGCCCACCACCACGATGTCCGCCGCGTTGAAGAGCAGCTGCAGCACGCTGGTGAGCATGAGGGGCAGCGAAAACAGCAGCACCTTGCTCAGGATCGGGCCGGAGCACATGTCCATTTCATATCTTGATGATCTGTTCATCTTTCCACCTCAACAATCGCTTTTACGATTCCGTCAGGTTATTGAGCCACTTGCCCTGCTTCACCAGCACGAAACCCAGCACGCATTTCAGGAAATCCAGGCTGGCGCACAGCGTGCACAGGGGCACGATCGGAAGGTTTGTCAGCCTGGACAGCGCCAGCGCCGCTGGAATCTGAATGACCCAGGTGAAACCGCTGTCGAACACGAAGGTGATGCCCGACTTGCCGCCGGAGCGCAGGGTGAAATAGCAGGAATTGGCGAAGGCGTTGAGGGGCATGAAGCAGGCGTTCATGCGGATCAGGCTGGCCGCGATGGCCCGAACGGAGTCGGAGGTGTTGTATATTTCGGGGAAGAGGGGCGCGACGAGGATCAGGATGCCGCCCATCAGGAAGCAGCTGGCCACCGAGAAGGCGATGAGCTTGTTGTCGGCGTCCCGCGCCTCCTGCATTTCGCCCGCGCCCAGCTTCTGGCCCACGATGATGCCCACCGACGCGCCCAGCGCCATGAACACCACGCCGAACACGTTGAAGATGGTGGAGGAGATGTTGATGGCCGCCACGCCGTCCAGGCCGCGGGTGGAGTAGCACTGATTGAGGATGGTCATGCCGCTGGACCAGAGCATTTCGTTCAGCATGAGCGGCATGCCCTGAATGGTGATCTGCCGGGCCAGCTTCGCCGGAATGCGCCAGTGGGTGTACAGCCGCGCCATGAAGGGAAAATCCTCCGTGTGGGTGTGGGCGTAAACCGCGATGATGCCCAGCTCAACGAAGCGGCTGATGACCGTCGCCAGCGCCGCGCCGCGCACGCCCATGGGCTCGAAGCCGAAATGCCCGAAGATCAGCACGTAGTTGAGCGCCAGATTCACCAGCACGGCGCTGATGCCCGCGATCATGGGGATCACGGTCTGCCCGGTTTCCCGCAGCGTGCTGGAATACACCTGAGCCAGCACGAAGGGGAGCAAGCCCCACAGCATGACGCTGCGGTAATCCATGGCGTGGGCGAGGGTCGCCTCGATGTTGGCTGATTCGGAGCCGTCATGCAGGTACAGCCGCACCAGCGACTCGCCGCCCACCCGATACACCGCCAGCCCCACGAAGAAGATGATCGTGCACACGATGAGCTTGAACTGAGTGGTGCTGCGCAGGCCCTCCGTGTTGCCGCTGCCGGCAAACTGCGCGCCGAATATGCCTGCCCCGCTGGTGGCGCCGAAAATGCACAGGTTAAACACGAACAGCAGCTGATTGACGATGGCCACGCCGCTCATGGGCTCTGTGCCCATCTGGCCCACCATGATGTTGTCCAGCATGGAGACGAAATTGGTGATGCCGTTTTGAATCATGATGGGCACGGCAACGCCCAGAACCATGGCGTAAAACGCCCTGTTTCCTATAAATTTCTCGCGCAGTGTCTTCAGGTTCATGAAAAGCTGTCCCTTTCTGAATGAAGAATGAAATCTTTTCCACTATTTCATTATAACGTCTGTTCGGGCCTCGTCAAGACTCTTTTTGTTGCCTGAATGACATTTTTCTCGCCAGAGCCGCTATGGGGAAAAAATGGGCAAAATATACAAAAGGCGTGTCATTGTTTTGCCTGTCACGTCAGTCTAGAGCGCGTGGAATGTCAAAAACATAAAGAAAGATGAAGTGATTTGATGTTGATTTTTATGAAAAAATGTGTATAATAGAAGCATGTATAAATCCTAAAAGGAGATGATTCAATGGCAGACAAGAAGAAGACGACGGAAAAGAAGGATCAGACCAAGAAGGCCAGGAAGCAGTATCCCAGCCACGAAGAACGCATCGCCGCGGCGGATAAAAAGATCGAGCATCTGAACGAGCTCATCGCCGAGCGCAAGGACCTCGTCGCCAAGACGGAGAAGACCCTGAGCGAGCGCCGCATCGCCCTGGCGAAGAGCGAAGAAGCCCTCGCCAAGACGCTGGAAAAGAAAGAGCGCCTGATTTCCACCATGACTCGCGCCGCCCAGGGCAAGAGCGTCAAGCTGACCCCCGAAGAGCGCGCCGAGAAGCGCAAGGCCGATCTGGCCAAGGCCCGCGAAGCCAAAAAGGTGGAGAAGGCCAAGCGCGACGCGCTGATGAACGCGCTGAACGAGAAGGGCATGAGCATCGACGAGCTGCTGGAGCAGTTGAACCAGAAATAAAAACGGCGGCGTTTTTGCCGCAAACAGCACAATGAAAACCGCGTCTCCCCGGAACTCGGGCGAAGACGCGGTTTCTCTTATTTCAGACCGTCCCGCTCGCGGCGGCGGGGCCGGGCGGGCTCGTCGTAGCGCTTGCGCGGGGCGTAGGGGCGCTTTTCCCGGGCGGGCGCGCGGTCGTCATGCAGGCGGGCGCGGAAATCATGGCCGGGCCGATCGACGCGCTCATGGCGTTCAGTGCGGCGGGCGGGTCGAGTCTCGCCCCGTCCGACGGCGCGCTGAGCCAGCATCTCGCGAGGCACCGGACGCCCGTAGGGGCCGCGCCGCGTGACAGGCGCGGGAGCGGGCCGGGGGCTGCGGGGCGGCTCCGGGGGATCGAGATCGATGGACACGTCCGTGCGGGCGCCGGCTTCCTTGATGAGCAGATCCAGCATGGCCGCCACGGCCTTCTCCGGCGCGGCGTTTTCCAGAAGTCTTTCCGCGTCGCGAATGAGGGCCTCGTCCAGCTCCGCCTGAGCGCGGGCGGCGATTTCCTCCAGCACGCGGTTTGACAGCGCCTGCTGAACCT
>CADARO010000069.1 GCA_902790345.1 uncultured Eubacteriales bacterium
TGGTATGTAAGTCTGGCGAGGAAGTTCCTGTATGTACACTGGTGACGGTGAAGCCCACCGTCATGCCGCCCGTGATCTGCACGGTATAGCCCTGGGGCACGTTGGCCTCCCGCACGCTGTAGGTGATGGGGTTGTTCTCGGGATCCACGGTGGGCAGATCCTCGAAGATGTGGGTCAGGTGGCCGTCGGTCAGGGTGGCGCTGCCCACCACGGTGTCGCCCGCCAGCAGCTCCACGACGACGCTCTGGGGACGAATGTTTTCGTAGTTGTCGTCGTCGCGCCAGATCTTCGTCACCGCCACGCTGGTGACCGGCGTGTTGACCACGCTGACGGTGTAGCTGTCGCCGTCCTGGCTCTGGGTGACGGTCGCCTTGTAGCCCTCGATTTCGATTTCCTTCACGGCGTACTCGATGAGCCGGCCGCCGCTGTACTTCTCAAGGCCCGTCCAGGTATGGCTCCAGGCGCCCTCCTTCAGGGTCACGGTGTCCCTGACCTGGCCGTTGGCGATGAGCTGCACCTGAACCTCGGGCCGGGTGGCCGCGCTGCCCAGCCAGCTCTTGCTCACGGACAGGGTGACCTGGCCGGGGTTGAAGGTGTTGACCACGGTGAAGGTCATGCCGTCCTTGGTCACGGTGGACTGATAGGTCTCCGGCGCGCCGGTCTCCTCCAGGGTATAGGCGATCTTTTTGCCCGCCTTATAGACCGGCATGCCCTCCCAGCGGTGAGACCACCCGTCCCGCTCGCTCAGGGTGACGCTCTCCAGCACGTCGCCGTCCGCCTTCAGCTGAACGGTGACGCTGGTGCGCAGCGTCTCGTTGCCCTGGTCGCCGGTCCAGGTCTTGGCCACGGTAATATCCGTCTTTTCGGGGGTATGGGTGTTCTCGACGGTGAAGCCGGTTTCCGAATCGCCTGCCACGGACGAGGTATAGCCCGCCACCTGCGGCTCCTCCAGGGTGTAGACGATGTCCTGGCCGCCGCTCTTCTTCGGCAGATCCTTGAAGGTGTAGCGCCAGTCGCTGTCCGCGGTGAGCTCGGCCGACTTCACCGGCACGCCGCCGGCCAGCAGCCGCACGGTGATTTTCGCCGGACGCAGGCCGTCCTGGTCGTTGTTGTCCTCCCACACCTTCGTCACGGGGATCTCGATGGTCTCCGGCTTATGGGTGTTGGTGAGGGTGTCGGTCTCCGGATCGAAGGCGGACTCATAGCCCTCCACCTTCAGCTCCTCCACCGAGTAGACGATCTTCACGCCGTCCTCGTATTTGTCCAGATTCTTCCAGGTGTAAGTGACGGAATTGTCCCTGGCGGACAGGGTCACCGGCTCGCCCAGGGGCTGGCCGTTTTTCAGCAGCCGCACCGTGAAGGTCCTGGGGCGCAGGCCGTCCTGGTCGTTGTTGTCCTCCCAGATCTTCGTCACGGTGTAGGTGGTCTTTTCCGGGGAATAGGTGTTTGTCACGGTGAAGGCGTAGTCGCCGGTCTTCTCCACGCTGGGGGCGTAGTCGCCGGTGTCGCCCGTCTCGATCACGTCGTATTCGATCTCGACGCCGCCCTCGTATTTGAACAGGTCCTCCCAGGCGGTCTGCCACTGGTTATCCGCGCTCAGCGTCACGGGCTCGCCCTCCGGCTTGCCGTTCTTCCGCAGCTGAACGGTCACGCTGGCGGGGCGCTTGCCGTCCTGGTTGTCGTTGTCATCCCACACCTTCAGGGCGGTCACGCGCACCTTTTCGGGGGTGTAGGTGTTGGTGATGGAGGTGACGCCGGTCTCCTCGTTGAGGATGAACTGGCCCTGCTCGTATTGGGCCAGCAGCTTCTGGTCGTCCCGTTCGGTCAGCCAGGTGTAGGTGATCTCCTTGCCGTCCCTGTATTTGGGCAGGCCGCTGACGGTCACCGTCCAGCCGTTGGCCTCGTTCAGCCGGTACTCGTCACCGGTGGAGAGGAGCACGATGATTTCCTTCGGGCGCTTGCCGTCCCGGTTGTTGTCATCGTCCCAGATTTTCAGAACGGTGGTTTGGGTGGTCTCCGGCCTGTGGGTGTTGGTGATGGTGGTCACGGAGCCGCTGGTGGAGGAGGAGACGATGGGATAATCCGCGTTCTCCGGCTCGCGCCAGGTGTACTCATAGGGCTTGCCGTCGCCGTCCAGGCTGGCCAGGCCCGTGACGGTGGCGCTCCAGCCGGTCTCCTCGCTCAGCTCGACGGTCTGGCCGAATTCCTCGCCGTTGCGCAGCAGGGTCACGGTCAGGCTGGCCGGGCGCTTGCCGTCCTGGTTGTCGGCGTCGTCCCACACCTTGCGCACGGTGGCGCTGGTCTCGCTGGGATACTCGTTGGTCAGCACCACGCTGACGCTCACGGGCACGCCGTCGGCCTTATCGGTCTCCGCCCTGTAGCCGGACAGGGCATAGCCCAGCGCCTTCAGGCTCTCCTCGTCCTCGGACCAGGAATAGTCCACCGGATCCACCTGGCCGGTCTTCTCGTTGTAGTAATACGCCGGCAGGCCGGACACGGTGGCTGTCCAGCCGCCCTGGGCGGTCAGCTCCACCGTCTGGAGGGCGGCGCCGTTTTTGTTCAAGGTCACGACAATAGAGGCGGGCCGCTTGATGTAATCGCCGTCCACCCATTCCTTCAGCACGGACACATCCACCGTGATCTGTTTATTTGTGATGATGGTTGAAAAGACGCTGTCCCGCTGCGTGGTGGCCGGGGACGTCTCCGCCTGCTGATAGCCGGCGGGCACCTGGTCCTCGCGCCACTCGTATTGCACCGCGGTGACGCTGCCGCCGTCCGCCCGGAACCGGGGCAGATTGTCCGCCGAGGCGTACCAGTCCGGCGCGGTGAGCGTCGCGGTGACGGCGCGGTTGTCCGCGTCTTTATAGGGCTCGCCGTCGGCGTACAGGGTCACGGGGATGGAGGCGGGGCGGACGCTGTCGTCCTGATCCTGCCACACCTTGGTGACCTCGGCCTTCACGGCCTCCATGGTCTTGGCCTTTACAATGCCGCTCTCCTTCACGATGAGCAGCATGGTCTCGAAGCCCAGACTGGCGGGGCCGGATTCCAGAGTCACCAGATAGACGCCCGGCTCCAGGCCATCGAAGGTGGCCTTGCCGTCCGTCACCGGGGCCGTGGTCTTGAGCAGCGGTTCCTGCTTGGCCAGCCCTTCCATCTTCTGGGCCGCCAGGCGAAGATCGTCCGCCGTCATGTCCTCCCACAGCTCCACCGACTGGAACTGGGAAAGCAGATAAAAGCCGCCGTCGCGTTCGACGCCGACATGATAGAGCGCCAGCGTGGCGTCGCCCTCCGGCTGGGCCGGGAAGACCACGTCGATCCGGCATTCGCCCTCGCCCAGGGCGGCGGGCACCAGGCCCACAGCCAGCGCCAGACACAGCGCCAGCGCCAGAACGCACTTAAGCGCGCCTCGCTTCACATTGCTCAACATATGATTCTTCTTTTCCATCTTCTCAACCCCTGTGTTCTTCCTCTTTTTCGCGCGCGTCAACCACGCGTGACCCGGCGGCCGCGCGCAAAAAAGATACTCCTCCCCATAATCTCAATCATTATATTGCATTTTCCTTTATTTGTCAATGCCGCGGGCCGTCCTTTGACTAAACCGGCGCAAAAAAGCGCCCCGCCCGCCCTTCAAGGCGGACAGGACGCGGCGTCTATCGGCGAATCAGCGCCAGGGACACGTCGTTCACGTTGGTGCCGGTGGGGCCGGTCAGGATGAGCCCGCCGATTGCCCCCAGCGCGTGGTAGGCGTCGTTGTCGGCCAGGGCGGCCTCGGCGTCCACGCCCAGTGCCCGCATGGCCGCCAGGCTGTCGCCGTCCACGTAGCCTCCGGCGGCGTCGGTGGGGCCGTCGGTGCCGTCGCTGCCCACGGAGAACACCGCCGCCTCGGCCAGTCCATCCAGCGCCGGCGCGGCCGCCAGGGCCAGCTCCTGATTGCGGCCTCCCAGGCCCTGGCCGGTCACATGGACCACCGTCTCGCCCCCGGCGATGAAGGCCAGCGCCTGACCTCCGCCCGCGTGGGTCCGCGCCACGGCCCCCAGGAACCGCCCGGCCTCCCGGGCCTCGCAGGCCAGCCGGTCAGTCAGCAGGATGGGGCGATAGCCCAGCGCCTCGCAGGCCCGGGCCGCCGCCGCGCAGAGCAGCCGCACGCTGCCGGTGATCTGGGTGTGCACGTTGTCCAGGGCCTTGGGGGTCTCCACGTCCAGCAGCGCCCGGGCGTCCGCCGACAGCCGAAGAGCGTATTTTTCCGCCGCGCGCCGGGCGTCCACCGCGGTGGCGGAATCCGGGCAGGCGGGGCCGGAGGCGATCATATCCAGCGGGTCTCCCAGCACGTCGGAGAGTACCACGGCCTCCACCCGCGCCGGCGCGCAGAGCCGGGCGAACCGCCCGCCCTTCACGGCGGAGAGGCGCTTGCGGATGGTGTTGATCTCCGTGATGTCCGCGCCGCAGGCCAGGAGCTGGGCGGTGATGTCCTTCAGTTCCTCCGCGCTCACCAGCGGCTTTTCAAACAGCGCGCTGCCGCCGCCGGAAAGGAGGAAAAGCACGGTGTCATTTTCCGTCAGATCGGAGATTTGCCGAAGCGCCGCCTCCGTGGCCCGGAAGGAGTTCTCGTCCGGCACGGGATGCCCGGCCTCGAAGCACTGAAAATTCGCGATGGGGCCCTGGACGTGGCCGTATTTGGTGATGACCACGCCGGATTCGATCCCCTCGCCCAGGGCGTCGGAGGCCGTCTTGGCCATGCGCCAGGCCGCCTTCCCCGCCGCCACCAGCCGCACCCGGCCGGTGAGGGCGACGCGCTCCAGCGCGCGGCGCGTGGCCTCGTCCGGCAGCACGGCGTCTATGGCCGCCCGAACGATCTGATCGGCATGGGCGCGCAGCATGTCGTTCATATCACGCCTTCTCCTTCCATCGGCCGGAGAGATAGAACGCCCCGCCCACCACCAGGGGCATGAAGCCGGCCAGGGCGTCGCCCATCCAGAAGCCGAAGCAGTCCAGCTTCAGCGCGAAGCCCAGCAGCGCCGCGAAGCCCATGCGGCTGATGACGCCGTCGATGATGGCGATGGCCAGGTTCAGCTTGGCGCGGCCGGAGCCGTTGATCAGCGAGAAGGCGGCGCTGCGGGTGGCGGAGCCGTAGAAATTCAGGATGATGGGCAGAGTGAGCACGCCGGCGGCGGCCAGCACCTCCTTATCCGTGGTGAAGATGTCGTACACCGCCTGGGGGCAAACCGCCATGACCACCGTGGCCAGCGCGGCCAGGCCCAGGCCGATGGAGAGCACGGTGAGCAGCGTCTTGTTGACGCGCCTGTATTCCCGGGCGCCCAGGTTCTGGCCCACCATGGTGCTGCCGGCGGTGGTGAAGGACTGGGAGATGACGCCGGACATGACATTGACCTTGTTGAAGATGCCGGCCAGGGCGGAGTAGGTCACGTCGAACAGGTTGATCCAGGCCATGAGCACGATCTTGGAGAAGCTGATGGCGGCGGACTGGATGGCCATGGGGATGCCCAGGGACACCAGCCGCTTGAAGGCGTCTCCGTCGATTTTGAAGCTGGTGGGTTTGAAATCGAAGCCGAAGCTGTCCCGATGGCGATAGAGGTAGACGATGGCGGTCACGAAGCTGACGCCCTGGCCGATGACGGTGGCCAGCGCCGCGCCGAACACCTCCATGCCCATGTACTTCACGAACAGCACGTCCAGCACCATGTTGAGCACCGCCGCCACGGCGATGAACACGAAGGGGCGCTTGCTGTCGCCCATGCCGCGCAGAATGGCGCTGACGATGTTATAACCGTAGATGAACACCAAGCCGCATACGCAGGTGACCATGTAATCCATGGCGAATTGCTCGGAGGCGGCGGGGGTGTTCAGCCAGCGCAGCACGTTGAACCGCAGCAGGAAGCAGGCCAGGGCGATGACCAGCGACGCGCCCAGCAGAAACGAGAACATGGTGCCGATGGTCTTTTTGATCTCGTCGTGCCTGCCAGCGCCCACGGCCCGGGCGATGATGACCTGGCCCGCGGAGGAAAAGCCCATGGCCACGAAGGTGAGCAGGTGCAGAATATCGCCGCCGATGGACACGGCGGACATGCCGGCCGCGCCGATGTAGTTGCCCACGATGACCATGTCCACCAGGTTATACACGGCCTGCAGCGCGTTGGACACGAACAGGGGGAAGGCGAAGCGCAGCAGCTGCGCCACCACCGGCCCCTTGGTGAGGTCGCGGATCATGGAGGGAGAAGACGTCTTTTGCATGGAACATCATCCTTTTTCAAATATGCGATATGGAAAATTATAGCATGAAACGGGAAAAAAGGTATGCTATATCTTTGTTGAGAAGCGGCGAAGGCGGATTGCGCTTGATAAAAGCACCGGCCGCCGCGCTTTCCGCGCGGCGGCCGGTTTCGTCATTTCTTATGCCCGAACAGATCGCTTCCCTGATGCCGGATGGTATAGACAGTCGTCACGTCCTGGTCGGTCACGTCATGATACTTTTTCGGCGGCAGGCCCTCCTCCCTGCGGCGATCCTTGTCGAACTGTTCGACGGCGTATATGGCCACAAGCAGCGCCACGCCGATGATCCCGGTGATTAAGCCAAGCATGGCTATGCCCCCTTCACGATCTTCAGAAGCGGCTCGATCTCGTTGGCGGTGATGAAGGACGCGCCGTGATCCATGGCGTCGCGCACGTCCTGCTCGGTGTCGGCGCAGTAGATGTGCATTTTCATGCCCTTATCCCGGTAGATGGGGAAGATTTCACTGCGCATGATCTTCATGTTGATGCCCAGCTCGTCGTAGTAGTCATAGGAATCCGGCTCGAACTCGGCCATCTGGAAGTCGGGATAGCCCATGGTGCGTCCGCCGTGGGCGGTCTTGAGGTACTTGATGATCCGGGCGTTGAAGGCGTAGAAGATACACCGATCGAAGAAGCCGTACCGCTTCAGCAGCGCCACGGTCTTGTCGCAGGTCTCCTCCCGCATGTCCTTGATCTCCACGCCCAGGATGATATCCGGCCGCATGGCCCGGGCCTGGATGAGCAGCTCCTCCAGGGTGGGCACGCGTTCCCCGGCGAAGCGGGGGTCGAACTTGCCGCCCGCGTCCAGCTCCTTGATCTCCTCCAGCGTCATGTCGTTGAGCTTGCGGTCCACGCCGCAGGTGCGGTAAGCGTTGCCGTCGTGCATGATGACCGGCGTGCCGTCTTTGGAGAGCCACACGTCGAACTCGAACGCGTCCACGCCCGCCTGCATGGCCGCGCGGTAGGAGATGAGCGTGTTCTCCGGGTAGCGCGCGCAGTAGCCCCTGTGTCCTTCCGCGATGATCTGTGTCATGGTTCGTTCTCCCCTTTCTTAAAATGCGCCGAGTGGGTTATGTCACCTTAAGCCGGTTTTTCTCCGCGATGGGGCGGAGATGAGAGTCGTGTGGTTTTGGGGTCAGGATTACGGTTGGTTTTCTATTGCTGTGGCTGTCTGAACCTTTCGGTTCAGAAGCGCTTGCAAAGCGAAATGGTTTTCGGGGTTAGTCGGCTCACGCCGACCGGTCTGCCCCGGCAGACCGCGCGCGCCATGCTGGGTTCTCCCAAGAAGCCCGCGGTCATCGCGCGTCATCTCTCCCCCGTGATCTCCTGCATGGCGCGCGGGAAACGCACTGCACGCCTCCCGCTATCCCCCTCGGCTCCCCTTTCAGGGGGCGTTTTCTGCCGCCCGCAGTGCGGGATGAAGGCAGAAATGAGCCCAATGAGCAAAGGAGTATGCGCTACGGCGCAGACGACTATTGCGAATTGAGGAATGGTGGCCGCGAAGCGCCTGAAGGGTCATTCCCCATTCCCCATTCCCCATTCCCCATTGCGCCGCCGAACGCAGTGAGGAGACGCCAAAGGGACTGAGCCCCTTTGGAATCCCCGGCCGCTGCGGCGGGGTTATGTTTGTGGGGAGCGGGGCGGAGGGGGATCAGCGCACTCGCCAGAAGGCGGCGAGCTTTTCCGCGATGTCGTTTTCGTCTCGCGCCGGCGTCACGCGCCAGTGGGGCGGGATGAGGGCCCGGTGCTCGGCGTCGGTCCAGCGGGCGTCGATGAGCAGCACCGCGCCGCGATCACGCTCCGACCGGATCACACGGCCCGCCGCCTGCAGCACCTTCGCGACGCCCGGATACATATACGCGTAGGCGTAGCCCCGGCCGTACTTCGCCTCGTAGATGCCGCGCAGCGTGTCGCCCTCCAGACTCAGCTGCGGCACCCCCGTGCCCACGATGGCCGCCCCCGCGACCCGGCCTCCCGGCAGATCCACCCCCTCCGAAAACGCGCCGCCCATCACGATGAACGCCGCCGTGGTCTCCCTGGGATTCGGCGTGAGCTCCTCCAGAAACGCCCGCCGTGCCGCCTCGTCCATGTCCGGCGTCTGAACCAGGACGCGCCCGGGCCACTCGCATCGCTCCACCGCCTGCCGCATGAACGCGTAGGACGGAAAGCACACCAGATAGTTGCCCGTCTTCGCCCCGATGAACGCCTTCAGGCAGGCGCACAGTCGATCCAGCGACGCCTCCCGCTCCTTATAGCGCAGCGGCAGCGCGCACCGCAGCGCCAGCAGGTTCTCCGGCGGGAACGGCGAGGGCAGATCCAGCAGCGCGTCCTTCTCCCCGTCCAGGCCGGTCAGATCCCGATAGAAGGTCATGGGAGCCAGGGTGGCCGAGAACAGCGCCGCGCCATGCACCCGCTTCAGGCACGCCGCGATGTGGGCGGACGGGTCAGCGCACCACAGCCGCGCGTCGCATCCGCTCTTGCCCTCCGGCAGGATCAGCGTGCGGAAGTGCTCGTCGTAGACGGAGGCGGTGCGCGCGAAGTCCAGCGCCGCGAAGAACCCGTCGCTCAGCGCCCGGTGGCAGGCCCAGCTCCGCTCCTCGAAGGCCGCGCCGGCCGCCTCCACGAACCGCTGCGCCGCCTCCGCCAGCGCTTCGGGCAATTCGGACCGGGCCTCCCCCGGGCTGTTCTCGGGCAGCGATGAGCGCAGCGCCTTCATCTCGTTCAGCAGCGCCGTCAGCGCGGCGTAGACCGGATGCTTCCGGCCCGCCTCCTTGCCCGCGTCGCGGCGCAGCTCCCGCATCAGCCGGGCGCTGAGGCTGTCGGAGAGCATGTCCCGCGCCCGGGCGGCCAGGTTGTGCGCCTCGTCGATGAGCAGCGCGGCGTCAGACTTGCCGGTGAAGAAGCGCTGCAGCTTCACCCGGGGGTCGAAGACATAGTTGTAGTCGCACAGCACCACGTCGGCGTTCTCGCTCAGGTCCAGCGACAGCTCGAAGGGGCACAGCGTATGCCTGGCCGCCAGCGCCGCGATGGCCGCCGTGTCCAGGGTCTCCATGCCCAGCGCCTGCACCAGCGCGGCCCGACGGCGGTCGTAGTAGCCCCGGGCCAGGGGGCAGACCTCCGGCCGGCAGTCCCGCTCCGCCATGGGGCAGGCCGCGTCCTTGGCGGATATGACCACGCACCGCGCCCTGAGGCCCCGGGCGCGCATCCTGTCCAGCGCCTGCAGCGTCGCCGCCCGGCCGGTGGTGCGGGCGGTGAGGTAGAACACCCGCCCGATCCTCCCCTCTCCCAGGGCGATCAGCGCGGGAAACAGCGCCGCCGCCGTCTTGCCGATGCCGGTGGGGGCCTGGCAGAGCAGGTTCTTGCCGTCCCGCAGCGCCACGTACACATTAGCCGCCATCTCCCGCTGGCCGGGGCGATACCCATCGAATGGGAAGGACAGGCCCCGCATGGTGGGCCGGCTGACAGTCTGCCATGCCATGACTTTCTCCAGCCAGTCCAGCATGGGCGAAAGGTAGGTCTCCAGCCGCTCCTCCAGCCGCTCCCGGGCATAGTCGCGGGTGAACAGCGCCTCGCCGCCCGCCAGATTCACGTATCTGAGCCGCACCCGCACCCGGTTGAGCGCCTCCCGGGCGGCCAGCATGGCGGCGTAGATCTCCGCCTGGGCCCAGTGCACGGGATACTCCTCCCCCGTCATGGCGGTCACGTTCCCCAGCGTGGTCTTGATTTCCTCCACGATGGAATCATCGCCGTCAAGCAGCAGGCCGTCCATGCGGCCGTGCAGCAGCAGGGGCAGGCCCCGCCGCGCCAGCTCCAGGCGGACGGGCACTTCGCTCTGCCATCCCGCCTCATACTGGCTCTGGGCGCGCTGGTGTCCCCGCGTGCCCTCGAGCATGCGCTGCGTCATGCCGCGCCCGCTCATCAGATCGCCGCCCTCGAAATAGAATTCCGCGAGCGCGCGCACATTGATCCGAAGGCGAATCTCTTCCATCAGGCGAACCTCTCCAGCCCGGTCTGTCACGATGAAAAACATTGACAAACCGCTTGATTGGGGTACAATATAAATTGTAACGTATTCCGCTCGGAAACGCAAGCGAACAGGAGTGATAATCGATGCTTTACCCGCTGAAAATGCTCCCCTATTTCCGTCATGGCGAGGAAACGCCCTGGGGCGGCCATGCCCTGGGCGATTATTTCGGCAAGCCCATTCCGGACGACCGCACCGGCGAGAGCCTTGAGATTTCCGCGCTGCCCGGCCGGGAGAGCGTGGTGGAGAACGGCCCGCTCACCGGCATGAATCTGGCGACGGTGCTGGAAAAATGGGGCAAGGATCTCACCGGCGACGTGGAGGGTTTTCCGCTGCTCCTGAAGCTGCTGGACGCCCGGGAAATGCTCTCCGTCCAGGTGCATCCGGACGACGCCTACGCCCATGAGCACGAGAACGGCAAGCTGGGCAAGACCGAGGCCTGGCTGGTGATCGCGGCGGAGCGCGGCGCGAAGCTGGTCTACGGCGTGAACGCCAAGGACAGTGAAGAGCTGCGCGCCCAGGTGGAGGCGGGCAAGCTGGAGGAGAGCCTGCGGTGGGTGAACGTGCAGCCAGGCGACGTGCTGTACATCCCCCACGGCTGTGTCCACGCCCTGGGCGGCGGCATCGTGATCTATGAGATTCAGCAGTCCAGCGACGTGACCTACCGATTCTGGGACTGGGGCCGCGTGGGCAAGGACGGCCAGCCCCGGGCGCTGCACACCCAGGCCGCACTGGACGTGAGCCGCCCCCAGCTGAAGCTGGACAAGCTGCCCGGCGCCACGCTGATCACCACCGGCGGCAGCAAAACCGCCTATATCTCCGACGCCAACTTCGAGCTATGGCGCCTGAACGTGGCGGGCGACATGCCGCTGGAATCCGGCCGCATGCTGCTGCTCACCGCCCTGGGCGAGGCCGAGGTGAAATGGGCGGACGGCTCCTTCACCCTCAACCCCGGCGAAAGCTGCCTCGTTCCCGCCGCGCTGGAGGGCGCGAGCGTGTGCGGCCGCACCGCCGTGATGTGCGCCACCACCCCCGACCGGCCGTCGCTGCGCGAGGCCCTGGGCTACCGCGCCGAGCTGGTGGCGGGGCTGACGAAGGACATCTGAGGCCCCCCCTTCCCCCCGCTCCGCACCCACAAAACCCCGCCGCAGCGTCCGGGGATTCCAAAGGGGCTCAGTCCCTTTGGCGGGTGCGGGCAGAGCCCGCGTCGCCTCGCTGCGCTCGGCGACGCAATGGGGAATGGGGAATGGGGAATGGGGAATGAAAAGTTTGCCGGACTGTTGTGTCAGCACATAGGTAAGTGTTTTGTGTCAGGACATCGGTAAGTCAGTGGAAGGGGTGGAGTAAGGCTTCGGCAGGGGAAACGCCAGGGTTGAA
>CADARO010000070.1 GCA_902790345.1 uncultured Eubacteriales bacterium
CGCCGCGTCCCGCAGCACGCTCACGCCGCCCACACCGGAATCAAAGAATCCGATGGCACTGTTTCTGTCCATGGCGAAGGCTTAGTCCTCCTCGTCGGGCTCCTCGGGCAGCTCGGCGTCGTGATAGACGTTCTGGGTGTCGTCGTAGTCGTCCAGCTCGTCCAGCAGGCGCTGAACCTTGGCCGCCACCTCGGGATCGGTGATGGGGGTGGTGGTGGTGGGCACCATGCGGCGGTCGGCCTCCAGGAAGGTGCAGCCCGCCTTTTCCAGGTTCTCGCGCACCTCGCTGAACGCGGTGGGATCGGTGTAGATGACGGCGGAGCCGTCGCCCACCTCCACGTCGTCCGCGCCGGCGTCCAGGGCCAGCATCATCAGCTCGTCCTCGTCCAGGCCCTTGCTGTTGTCCAGCACGATGACGCCCTTGTGCTCGAACTTCCAGGACACGCAGCCGGTGGCGCCCAGGCCCTTGCCGAACTTGTCGAACAGGTGGCGGATCTCGCTGGCAGTGCGGTTCAGGTTGTCGGTCACGATGTCAACGATCACGGCCACGCCGCCGTCGGCATAGCCCTCGTAGGTGATTTCCTTGTAGGACGCGCCGCTGCCCTCGCCCGCCGCCTTCGCGATGGAGCGCTTGATGTTGTCGTTGGGCATGTTGTTCGCCTTGGCCTTGGCGATGACGTCGCGCAGCTTGCCGTTGGTGGCCGGGTCGGCGCCGCCGCCCTCGCGCACGGCGATGGCGATCTCGCGGCCGATCTTGGTGAAGATCTTGCCCTTCTGCGCGTCGGTCTTTTCCTTTTTGTGCTTGATGGTCGTCCATTTATTATGTCCGGACATGAAGATCAGCTCCCAATGAGTTTTTAGACACTTTATCATACCATAAATCTACGCAGGAATCAACTTCGCCGAATGAATTCCTGTCATTTTTCACGAAAAAATAAATCAAAAACCCAACATGGCGCACAGCCGTGCCATTGACATCAGCAGACAGTCCGGCGAAGAAAGGCAGTGCGCGCCCCTTCCCCCAACCCCCTTCCCCGCTCTTCGCGGGGCCGAATGAGCCACGCGCCAGTGGCGCGTTCAGTGGCGAACGAGGCCAATGAGGAAAGGAGTATGCGCGACAGCGCAGACGACTATTCCGAATTGAGAGGCGCAGCAAAGGGCTTATGGGCGCGGGGTGTTGCCCCGCACCCCACCGGGGCTGCGGCCCCGACCCCCATTGGGCTTCGCGGAACGAAGCCCCCGCTGGCAAAAATCGAAATGCCGTTGCTCAAAAGCCATGCAGGGCGCAGCCCTGCAAACCTAATTCCCCGTCCCCGTGTGAACGGAAATGATTGGTTATGGGCTTCGCCCTGCACCCCACCAGCACGAAATGAAATGCTATTGCTCAAACAAGCCATGCAGGGCGCAGCCCTGCAAACCAGTTCCCCCGTCCCCGCCAGAGCAGGGAAGGGGGATACAGGGGGAAAGGGGTGAGTACCCCGATTGCCGCCAGACCCCTAATTGCGCATTGCGCATTGCGAATTGCGAATTTGCCCCGTTGGTTACGAGAATTTGCTTGACATAACCCAAGAAATGCGTATAATGTGTCTATGTTAGATTATCTTAACTAACGTTTGTGAGCGAGGTATTGCCATGTCTTTGAGAAAAAAACCCCCCGTGTTTGAGATCGTCCTGTTCGCGCTGTGCGCCGTTTACTTCATCGGCGCTCTCACTTTCCTCTCCCCCTGCGGCCCGAAGGAGGACGGCTCCTTCATGACCTGCCACTGGGCGGGCCAGGCGCTCAGGGGCGTGAGCTGCCTGATGGCCGTCGTAGCCGCGCTGGCGCTGGCCACCCGAAACGACGCCGCCCGGCGGGGGCTGGTGACGGCGCTGATCCCGGCGGGGGCGCTGACGGCGGCGCTGCCCGGCCGGCTCATCGGCCTGTGCCTGATGAACAGCATGACCTGCCAGGCCGTGACCCGCCCGGCGGCGCTGGTGTTCGGCCTGCTGATCGCCGCGCTGGCGCTGGCGGACGCGCTGCGGCTGGCCCGATCGGAAAGGCAGGCGACGGCGCGATGAACATGCGGGCGCTGCCCCTGCGCAATCTGGCCCGTCGGCCGGGCCGCACCGTCGCGCTGCTGCTGCTGACCGCGTTTCTGGCGGCGGCGGTGTTCGGCGGCTCCACGGTGGTTCAGAGCCTGAGCAACGGCCTGGGCAGCCTGGAGGCCCGGCTGGGGGCGGACGTGATCGTGGTGCCCGGCACGGCGCGGTCGAAGATCGACCTGAAGAAGACGCTGCTGCAGGACGCCCTGGGGGAATACTACATGCCCCGCTCCTACATGGAGAAGATCGCCGAGGTGGACGGCGTGGAGCGCATGACCGCCCAGACCTATCTGGCCTCCATGACCACCGGCTGCTGCGACGTGTCCATCCAGATCATCGGCTTCGAGCCGGAGACCGACTTCATCGTCACCCCCTGGCTGCAGCAGAGCTACGGCGGCGCGCTGAAGGAGGGCGACATCGTGGTGGGCGATTCCGTGAGCCTGCAGGTGGGCGACGTGATCCGCTTCTTCGACCAGCCCTGCACCGTGGTGGCCCGGCTGGGCCGAACCGGCACCAGCATGGACGCCGGAGCCTACACCACCACCGAGACCATTCAGTCTCTGCTGGCCGCCGCCCGGGAGAAAAAGGCGGATCTGATGAGCGCCGGAGACCCGGCGGACATCGTCTCGGCGGTGTACGTGAAGGTGGCCGACGGCTACGACCCGGCCAACGTGGCGGGGCGGGTGAACATGCACGTGCGCCACGTGCGGGCGGAAGGAGCCCGCAGCCTGCTGAGCGGCGTGTCGGACAGCCTGGCGGGGGTGGCCCACACGGTGCGGCTGCTGGTGTTCGTCCTGTGGGCGCTGGCGTTTGTGATCCTCATGGTGGCCTTCGCCATGATGATCGGCGAGCGGCGGCGGGAGTTCGCGGTGCTGCGGGTGGTGGGCGCGTCCCGGGGGATGCTGGCCCGCATGCTGCTGGCGGAATCGCTGATCCTGTCGCTGGCGGGCGGGCTGGCCGGCGTGGCCCTGGCGGCGCTGGCGGTGTTCCCCTTCAGCAATCTCATCGGCCAGCGGCTGGCGCTGCCCTTCCTGCTGCCCGGCCCGGGCCGCGCGCTGCTGCTGGCGGCCGCCACGCTGGCGGTCACCATGCTGGTCAGCTCCATCGCCTCCGCCTGGGCGGCGTTTCGGCTGAGCCGGGTGGACACCGGAAAAATCCTGAGGGAGGAACACTGATGGCACTGGAAGCAAAGGGCGTAAGCCGCCGCTTTTTCCGCAAGACGGGAGAGGCGAATTTCTTCAACGCCGTGGAGCGCACGGATTTCCTGCTGCCGGAGGGAACGCTGACCGTGCTCATGGGCCGCTCCGGCAGCGGCAAGACCACGCTGCTCAACATGCTGGCCGGTCTGCTCACCCCCAGCGAAGGCCAGGTGATGCTGGACGGCACAGACCTCTACGCCCTGCCGGACAAGGCGCTCTCCCGCCTGCGCAATCAGCGCCTGGGCGTCATTCCCCAGGGGCAGACCGGGCTGCACAGCCTCACCGTGCTGGAAAACGTGGCCTTCCCGGCCATGATGTACGGCGGCGCAGACGCCACAAAGGACGCGGCGGCGCTGCTGGAGCGCTTCGGCATCGGGCGCCTCAGGGACGCCCGTCCTTCCGAGCTCTCCGGCGGCGAGCTGCGGCGCATGGCCATCGCCCGGGCGCTCATCAACCGGCCGGCGGCGCTGCTGGCCGACGAGCCCACCGGCGACCTGGACGATGAAAACACGGTGGTGGTGCTGGAGGCACTGAAAGATGTGGCCCGAGAGGGCGCGGCGGTGCTCATGGTCACCCACGAGGCCGAGGCTGCGGCCTACGCCGACCGGCTCTTCCGCATGAACGCCGGGACACTCAATGAGGTTTCGAGGGCGGAATAGACAGACAGCGGGCGAAGCGGCATGATGACCGCTTCGCCCGCTCTTTTTCTGTTGGCAGGTGGTTACGCCGCCGGCATCATGGCCGCCGCGGTCTTCACCGCCTCCTGAATCTGCATGGCGACCTCGGGATTGCCCGTCACCAGGAACTGCGCCAGAATGGACAGGAGCAGGCTGGCCAGGAGCAGGATGATGGCGCCGCCCAGGCGGGAGGAAATCTGCGCGAAGGGCATCAGCTCCATGCGGTTGGCGGCGGACAGCACGGCCACGTCGCCGGTGCCGCCCATGTTGCTCATGCACAGGCCGGCGGTGACGCCCGCCTCGAAGGGATAGAAGCCCACCAGCTTGCCCACGATGGCCGCGCCCACAAACGCGCCGATGCAGGTGGCCATGCACAGCAGCAGATACGTGAGGGAGAAGCTGGAGATCACGGTGCCGATATCCAGATAGCAGATGCCAATGCCCACCAGCAGCATGTTGGTCAAATTCTTCATCACGAACTGATACCACTGGAAGCAGGCCACTTCGATCCGCTCCGGCACGATGCCGGTGATCTTGCAGATGGCCACGGAGACAATCATCCAGGCGTAGGCGTGGATGGTGACGCCGGTGCCCAGGGCGTTCCACAGTCCCTGCAGGATGAAGCCCACGGCGAAGAACGCGCCGGAGACCAGCAGGCCGATGCCCAGGTTGTACAGCACGATGGTGTCGCGCTTCTTCTGCATTTCGGGGCTGATTTCCAGCTCCCTGGCATCCATGGTGCCCGCCTGCATTAGGCTGCCCCTGCCGTTGAACTTCTCGCTGGACAGCACCTTCACCAGAACGCCGGCCAACACGATGGAGACCGCGTTGCCGATGGCCACGGCGGGGGACATGATGGAAATGGCCTGACTGGCGTCCATGGCCACGTTGGGATTCGCGTCGAAGATGCGGGACAGGGGCGTGGCGCCCGCGCCCATGCCGCCGCCCATGATGGGCAGGGCGATGAGGAGCAGCGCGTTGATGACGGGATAGCCCATCAGCGCCGCCACGCCCATGCACAGGGCGAAGGCCAGGATCAGACCGCCGAAGATGGCCGGGAAGTAGCGGGCCGCGGCCTTCACCAGGAGCTTTCGGTTCATGCCCAGGATGGAGCCGGTGATCAGGGCGGCGATGTACCAATCCAGGAAGCCGCCGTCGCCCTTGAAGAAGCTGTTAATGGCGCCCACCAGGTTGAGGTTCTTCAGCGGCAGCGCCATTTCGCCGTCCGGGATCAAGTGGAAATACACCAGCAGCGAGGAGCCAAAAATACACACGATGGCCCCGCCGCCCAGGTAGGATTTGATGATGGGCGCGTGGTCGCCGATCCAGCCCAGGATCGTGCCCAGCACGATCATGAACAGGAAGCAGCCCGCCATGCCGGTGGGCAGCACACCCAGATAGGTGGAAATCAGAGTAATGACGGCCACGATCAGAAAGATGGGCAGAAATTTGATGTATTCGGCGCTCTTATTCGCCTTCGCGCTCGGCGGTGCCTTACTCATAGCGTTTACTCCTTTCCGATTCGCCGGTTCGCGTTACAGCCGCGCCACGCCGCTGTCCCGGGCGGCCTTGGCCACGGCCGCGGCCACCGTGGGCCCCACGCGCTTGTCGAACGCCTTGGGCAGGATGTAGGTGGCGCTGAGCTCCTCGTCGGACACCAGGCCCGCCAGCGCGTGAGACGCTGCCAGCTTCATGGCCAGGTTGATGTCCTTGGCGCGCACGTCCAGCGCCCCGCGGAACAGGCCGGGGAACACCAGCACGTTGTTGATCTGGTTCGGATGGTCGCTGCGGCCGGTGCCAACCACCGCCGCGCCGGCCTCCAGGGCCTCGTCCGGCTCGATCTCCGGCGTGGGGTTGGCCATGGGGAACACGATGGCGCCGGGGGCCATGGACTGAACCATTTCCTTGGACACGATGTGAGGCGCGCTGACGCCCACGAACACGTCCGCGCCCTTCAGCGCATCGGCCAGCTTGCCGCTGAACTTCTCCGGATTGGTGATGGCGGCCATTTCCGCCTGGGCCGGGTTCATGTTCTCGCCCTCGCAGAGGATGCCGAAGCGATCCACCATCTTCAAATGCTTCACGCCCAGGTCCATCAGGTGCTTGCCGATGGCGATGCCCGCCGAGCCCGCGCCGTTGATGACCACCCTGGCCTCGCCGATGTCCTTCTTCACCACGCGCAGGGCGTTGAGCAGCGCCGCGCCCACCACGATGGCCGTGCCGTGCTGGTCGTCGTGGAACACGGGGATGTCGCAGATCTCCTTCAGCCGCCGCTCAATCTCGAAGCAGCGGGGCGCGGCGATGTCCTCCAGGTTGATGCCGCCGAAGCTGCCGGAAATCAGATAGATGGTGCGCACGATCTCGTCCACGTCCTTGCTACGGACGCAGATGGGGAAGGCGTCCACGTCGCCGAAAGCCTTGAACAGGGCGCATTTGCCCTCCATGACGGGCATGCCCGCCTCGGGGCCGATGTCGCCCAGGCCCAGCACCGCCGTGCCGTCGGTAATCACGGCCACCAGGTTGTGGCGGCGGGTCAGCTCGAAGGACTTGTCGTAGTCCTTCTGGATCTCCAGGCAGGGCTGCGCCACGCCTGGCGTATATGCCAGAGACAGATCATCCTTGCTTTCAACCTTGACACGGGAAACGACCTCGATCTTGCCTTGCCACTCCTTGTGCAGCCGCAGGGATTCTTCCGCGTAATTCAATTCTGGCACCTCCCATATAAAATGTATGCGCTTATATTTTACATTACTTTCACAAAAAAGGCAATATCAAAACCGCCTCATTTTCGCCTGAAAACATTGATATATGCCATAATTCTGTCAAAATTGCCCGGATATGAAGACGCGCGGCGGCCCGATCCACCCGGGCCGCCGCGCAAGGCGCGTTTCTTTATGTGCGGTTTGTCGAATCAGAACCAGCTCTCGTCCATGGTCATGGCGGCGCAGCGGCCGGTGGGGTCGATGGCCACCACGCCGATGCCCTCCAGCTTTTCGGGCGCGCTGGCCACGAGGGCGCCGTTTTCCAGCCACAGGCCCTTGGCGGGCGCGCCGGCGGTGATGTCGATCACCGCGTTCAGCCCCTCCGCCTGCTCCGCCACCAGCCGGGCCACGGCCACGCCGTCCTCATTCACGCCCAGCCGGGCCAGGGCGATCACCAGGTCGCAGCCCTCGCCCCGCAGCGTGTCCACGGCCGCCTGAGCCGCCTCCACGGGATCCGCCACGGTCACGCCCTCGATCTCCAGAGCGCCGGTCAGGCCGAACACGCCGATGCGCAATCCGTCCTTCTCCGTGATGACCGAGCCGGTCAGCAGCCGCGCGCCCTCCTCGTTCTGGGCGTTGACCGAGAGCAGCGGGAAGCCCGCCCTGGTGCGCAGGGCGGACAGCGTCTCCAGCCCCAGCGCGAATTCCGCGTCGCCGGGGGTCATGGCGTCGTAGCCCGCCGCCTTCATGGCCCGGGCGATGGCCGCGTTGGTCTCATCCGGCACGGACGGGGCGGCGGTGTCCTCCGGCGCGGCAGTGTCCTCCGGCTGGGCGGTGTCCTCCGGCTGAGCGGTCTCTCCCGCCTCCGGCTCAGTCTCGTCCTTCGGCGCGACGAAGGCGTTGCCCGCGTCCAGCACCAGCACGGACGCGCCCTCCGCCTCGAAGCGCTTCTTCGCCTCGGCCACGCGGTCGAAGCCCATGTGTTCCTCCGCCTCCCCCAGGATGTCGCCGGTGTGCAGGATGATGACATAGCCCGCCAGCTCGTTCTGCGGGGTGTCGTCCACCGGGCCGGCCGCCTGAACGGCCTCCGCCAGCGCGCCCAGCGGCAGCAGGGCCAGCATGAGCGCCAGCAGCATTGCGATCTTCTTCATGATAACGCCTCCTTGGTATGCCGGTTTCACGGCTGAATCGGGGCAAACGCGCCCGCGCGTTCTTTGGTTTTCTCCATGATACCACCCCGCGCCGCCCTACGTCAAGTGATGACATCAACTTGGGGGTCTGGCGATGTGAGGCAGTGCCTGCCCTTTCCCCTTAATCCCCTTCCCCATAAATGGGGACGGGGAAAGGTTTGTTGTGGGCTTCGCCCACACTGAGCGGGGCTTCGCCCCGCACCTTGTCGGCGCAAATCGAAACGCCGTTGTTCAAACCGGTCGCACGGGACGAAAGGATTGGTCGCCTCTCAGACGGGGCAAAAGCGCCATTCGTTCCCCCTCGATAACAAAAAAGCGGAAGGACTGTTCCCTCCGCTTTCCGGCTTGTTTTGTTTGATCCGCTCAGCTAATGATGAACGGCTTGACCTCCTCCAGCAGATCATCGCAGTGATCGCTGTAGACCTCCATGATGACGGGCTTGGACAGGTCGAGGCTGAAGATGCCCAGGATGGACTTGGCGTCCACCACATGGCGGCCGGCCCGCAGATCCACGTCGTAGGGATACCGGCTGACGATGCTGACAAACGCTTTTACATTTTCCGTCAAACTCAATTTGATGCTGAATGACTTCATGAGGCTCACCTCTTTAATCAATGATGGGCGATGCCCGTTCCCTGAACAATTTCCATTATAGAGACACATTGCAACGGATGCAAGGGGTTTTGTCCCGTTTACGGAAATTTAGCAAGGCGAGCCGCACACATTGCACCCGGACGCCCAATTTTTGGCGCGCCCGGGTGCAAAATGAATAATTTGACGTTTCATTATTCAAATTTCGGCAATGCGCTCATCCCACACGCTGACGCGGCGGCCCTCACGCGCGGACAGATAGCAGGCCAGCACCAGGCGCAGTGAATCGCGGCCCTCCTCGGCGCTGCAAATGCTCTTTCCGCCCTTGAGGAAATCCGCGAAGGGCCCGGCCTGATCCCGGATGCGCAGGCCGTGGCCCGCGGGGCTGGGGATGCCGCTGTCGGTCCAGTCCGCGTCGCCCTCGCGATACCACTTGAGGCCCGCCATGCCCGGCAGCCGGGGCAGCCGCGCGCCGGGGTTATCGCCGAAATACTGCTGGATGGAGCCGTTGGCACAGTAGATCTCCGTGGTGATCTCCGAGGCCACGCAGGTGAAGCAGCAGGAGATCTCGCAGATCAGCCCGTTGGCGTAGCGGAACAGGGCCACGCCGTTGTCGTTCTTGACCTTCGGGTTCACCATGGTGCTCATCTCGCAGGACACGGTCTCCGGCATGCCGAACATCCACTGCATCATGTCGATGGGATGGGAGGAGTCGTCCGCGAAGATGTCCCGGTTCAGCTTCGGATCCACGTGCCAGGTGTTCTCGAAATTGGCCCAGGTCTGGGTGCCCAGCGCGTGGCGGCGGCGGTACAGCGTCACCTCGCCCAGGGCTTTGGTCTGAACCAGTTCCTTCATCTTCATGTTCTGCGGGTCCACCCGCATCTGCCAGCCCATGGTGAAGCGCACGCCGTTTTTGTTCACCGCGTCCACGATGCGGTCCGCCTCGGCCAGGGTGAGGGCCATGGGCTTGTAGAGGATGATGTCCTTCTTGGCGGCGGCGGCCTTTTCCACCAGCTCCGCGTGATACGCCGTCTCCGAGGAGATGACCACCGCGTCGATGCCGGCCGCCAGCAGCGCCTCCGCCGTGTCGAAGGGCTTCGCGTTCAGCTTCGGCGCGTCGCTGTGCAGCCGCGCCGCGTCGTGATCCCACGCGCCCACGATCTCGATGCCGTATTTGTCCGGATGGGCGAGCCACTCCGCCCCGTAATTGAACACGTGCCCGTGGGCCAGTCCCAGTATGCCAACCTTAATCATGCGAACAATTCCCTCCTCTGAATCGGCTGTAATCCTCACCCATATTATAGCAGTCTTTCCCGGCGAAGGCAAACGCAATCTTGCCAAAATCCGACCCGATCGGCGTGCCATGAAAAAACAAAAAACAAATAATGTATTCTTTCAAAAACGGCCTTGACAACCCCATGGCCCTGTGTTAGAATAATCAAAAATTTCAGACAGGAACCATAAAGGCGTTGACGGAGAGGATTCGACACGGCGTCTCAAAGAGAGCCGGCGGCAGGTGAAAGCCGGCAGACCGCCCGTCGCATATCTGTCGCTCCCGAGCCGGAGAGCAGAAAGCGCTTGCGCAAGTAGAGCCCTCCCGTGAGGCTGCGTGAAAGCACAGGGCTTATTGGAGCCCGACGAGGGGCGCCTCAACCGGCGCAATTTGAGTGGTACCGCGGGTGGTTCAGAAATGACGCTCGTCTCAAAGATGATTTTATCTTTGGGGCGATTTTTTTACAGCCCCGATGGGAAAGGATGGAGTTGACTCATGAAACAGCTTGAGGAGCTGGACCTGAAGATCATGACCATGGCCGCGCGCATACACGAGCTGCGCGAGGTCGTCGGGCTTTCCACCGCCGAGATGGCAACAAAGTGCGGCGTCAGCGAGGAGGAATACATCGCCTGCGAATCCGGCACCCACGACCTGGCCTTCGCCTTCCTGTATCGCGCGGCCACGGCCCTGGGCGTTGACGTGACCGACATCATCGAGGGCACCAGCCCCCGCCTGCGCTCCTACACCGTGACCCGCAAGGGCAACGGCCAGCGCATCGAGAAGGCCCACGGCATGGTGTACTACAACCTGGCCGCCGCCTTCCGCAAGCGCATCGCCGAGCCCCTCTATGTGCGCGCCAGCTACGATCCCGAGGCGGAGCAGCGGCCCATCGAGGTCACCACCCACACCGGCCAGGAATGCGACATCGTGGTGTCCGGCCGGCTGAAGGTGCGCGTGGGCGAGCACACGGAGGTGCTCTCCGAGGGCGACTCCATCTACTACGACTCCTCCACCCCCCACGGCATGATCGCCGTGGACGGCGCGGACTGCGTGTTCTACGCCATCGTGCTGAACCCCACCGGCGACGTCATTCCCGAGCTGGAAGGCGCGGAGATCATCGACACCCCCGCCCCCAAGGCCGACGCCGAGACCCGCGTCTATCAAAAATTCGCCGACCTCACCGAGGATGAAAACGGCGTGCTGAAGGCCATCTCCTTCAAGAACGACGACATGTTCAACTTCGCCTTCGACGTGGTGGACGAGCTGGGCCGCACCAAGCCCAACCGCCGCGCCATGCTGCACATTTCCCGCGACAAGACCGAGCGGGTCTTCACCTTCCGCGACATGATGCGCGCCTCCAACCAGTGCGCCAATTACTTCCGCGCCCTGGGCGTGAAGAAGGGCGACCGAGTGATGCTGGTGCTCAAGCGGCACTATCAGTTTTGGTTCGCCATACTGGGGCTTCACAAGATCGGCGCCATCGCCATCCTGGCCAGCAACATGCTCAGGGATCACGACTTTGAGTACCGCTTCAACGCGGCGGGCATTTCCGCCATCCTCTGCACCGCCGACGGCGAGGTGGCCGACGAGGTGGACAAGGCCGTGGCCGCCACGGACACCATCAAGACGAAGATCATCGTGAACGGGACCCGGGAGGGCTGGCACGCCTTCAACGACGAATACACCCTCTACTCCAGTCACTTCGAGCGCACCGCGGATTCCGCCTGCGGCGACGACCCCATGCTGATGTTCTTCACCTCCGGCACCACCGGCTACCCGAAGAT
>CADARO010000071.1:0-18374 GCA_902790345.1 uncultured Eubacteriales bacterium
ATACTGGCACTGCGTGAATCCCGACGGGCTGCACCTGACCATCTCCGACACCGGCTGGGCCAAGTCCATGTGGGGCAAGCTGTACGGCCAGTGGCTGTGTGAGGCCGGGCTGTTCGTGTACGACTTCGACCGCTTCAACGCGGCGGACATCCTGCCCATGTTCGCCAAGTACCACATCACCACCTTCTGCGCGCCGCCCACCATGTACCGCATGATGATCAAAGAGGACATCAGCAAATACGACCTGTCCTCCGTGGAGCGGGCCACCATCGCGGGCGAGGCGCTGAACCCCGAGGTGTTCAACCAGATGGAGCGCCTCACCGGCCTGAAGGTGATGGAGGGCTTCGGCCAGAGCGAGACCACAGTGGTCATCGCCAACCTCATCGGCGAGCCCCACAAGCTGGGCTCCATGGGCAAGCCCGTGCCGCTGTACGACGTGCACCTGCTGGACGCGGACAACAACGACGTGCCCGTGGGCGAAACCGGCGAGATCGCCATCCGCGTGGCCGACGGCGCGCCGGACGGCCTGTTCGTGGGCTACTACCGCGACGAGGAAAAGACCAAAGAGGTGTGGCACGACGGCTACTACCGCACCGGCGACGTGGCCTGGAAGGACGAGGACGGCTTCTACTGGTACGTGGGCCGGGCGGACGACGTGATCAAGTCCTCCGGCTACCGCATCGGGCCCTTCGAGATCGAATCGGTCATCATGGAGCTTCCCTACGTGCTGGAGTGCGGCGTGTCCGCCGCGCCGGACGAGGTGCGCGGCCAGGTGGTGAAGGCCTCCATCGTGCTCACCAAGGGCACCGAGGGCACCGACGCGCTCAAGAAGGAAATCCAGAACTACGTGAAGGAAAAGACCGCCCCCTACAAATACCCCCGCATCGTCGTCTTCAAGGACGAACTGCCCAAAACAACAAGCGGGAAGATACAGCGCAATCTGCTGTAAGCAGATTGCGCTGAATGGGGAATTGGGAATGGGGAATGGGGAATTTTAGTTTGATTCCTCAGGCGCGGCTGAGGCCGCGCGACCTCATCCGGCCGCGGCCGATCATTCCCCATTCCCCATTCAAAAAAATCCGGAGGATTTTTTATGAAACGCGTGACCCTGTTCGCCGGACATTACGGCAGCGGCAAGACCAACATCGCGGTGAACTACGCGCTGAAGCTCAGAGAGAGCCATGAGCGGGTGCTCATCGCCGACCTGGACATCGTGAACCCGTATTTCCGCACGAAGGACTCGCTGGAGGAGCTAACAAAGGCCGGCATCCGGCTGATCTCCTCCGAATACGCCAATTCCAACGTGGACCTGCCCGCTCTGCCCACGGAGATGTACGCCATCACCGACGACACCGGGGCCATGGCGGTGGTGGACATCGGCGGCGACGACCGGGGCGCCTACGCCCTGGGCCGCTACCAGCCCGGCATCCTGGAGGAAAACGACTACGACATGCTGTTCGTTTGCAACATGTACCGTCCCCTCACCACCACCCCCGAGGACACCATCGAAGTCATGCGGGAAATCGAAGGGGCCTGCGGCATCGGCTTCACCGGCATCGTAAACAACTCCAACCTGGGCGACGCCACCACCCCGGAGGACATTCTCGCCTCCCTGCCCTACATCGAATCCATTGCGGGCCAAACCGGTCTCCCTGTCCGCTTCACCAGCGTCCGTGCCGACCTGGCCCCCGCGCTTGAGGATAAAATCGACAACCTGTTCCCTATGACCCTCCAAAAGAAATACTACTGACCCCGCCGGAACCCTGAGATCAAACTATAATTCCTCATTCCTAATTCCCAATTCCTAATTCAAAAAGGAGATGATCCCCATGACCACCAAGCTGACCTTCCGAACCGACTCCTGCAAGGGCTGCGGCCTGTGCGTCGCGGCCTGCCCGAAGCATCTGCTCATCGTGGCAAAAGACAAGATCAACAAAAAGGGCCATCACCCGGTGGAGATGACCGACCAGTCTCAGTGCATCGCCTGCGCCTTCTGCGCCACCATGTGCCCGGACTGCATCATCACCGTCGAGAAGGACTGAGAAAGGAAGGAACGGAACAAAATGGCTGAAAAAGTACTCATGAAGGGCAACGAAGCCATCGCCGAGGCCGCCATCCGCTGCGGCTGCCGCCATTACTTCGGCTACCCCATCACGCCCCAAACTGAAATCGCCGCCTACATGGCCAAGCGCATGCCCAAGATCGGCGGTACCTTCCTGCAGGCCGAGAGCGAAGTGGCGGCCATCAACATGGTCATCGGCGCGGCCAGCGCGGGCGTGCGCGTGATGACCTCCTCCTCCAGCCCGGGCATCTCCCTGAAGAGCGAGGGCCTGAGCTACATGGCCGGCTGCGACCTGCCCGCCCTGGTGGTCAACGTGCAGCGCGGCGGCCCCGGCCTAGGCGGCATCCAGCCCTCCCAGTCCGATTACTTCCAGGCCACCCGGGGCGGCGGCCACGGCGACTATCACATGATCGTTCTGGCCCCGGCCTCCGTTCAGGAAATGGCCTCCCTCACCGCCAAGGCCTTCGACCTGGCGGACAAATACCGCATGACCGCCATGATCCTGGCGGACGGCACCATGGGCCAGATGATGGAGCCCGTGGAACTCTCAGAGGGCGAAGTGAAGCAGGTGGAAAAGCCCTGGGCGGCCACCGGCACCCAAATGACCCGGGAGCACAACATCATCAACTCCCTGTCCCTGGTGCCCGAGGAGCTGGAAAAGCTCAACATCGCCCGGTATGAAAAGTATCAGACCGTGATCGACAACGAGACCATGTATGAGGAATACATGATGGACGACGCGGAAATCTGCGTGGTGGCCTTCGGCATCGCCGCCCGCGTGTCCAAGAACGCCGTGATCGCCGCCCGGGAGGCCGGCATCAAGGTGGGCATGATCCGGCCCATCACCCTGTGGCCCTTCCCCACCGCCCCCATCAGGGCGGCCGCCGACCACTGCAAGGCCTTTATCTCGGTGGAGCTCGGGCCAGATGATCGAGGACGTGCGCCTGGCCAGCGAATGCAAGCGCCCCGCCTACCTGTGCAACCGCGTGGGCGGCATGATCCCCTCGCCGGAGCAGGTGCTGGCGAAAATCAAGGAAATCAACGGAGGTGTTCAGTAATGGTCGTATTTGACAAGCCCCACGCGCTGACGGACGTGCCGCTGCACTACTGCCCCGGCTGCACCCACGGCATCATCCACCGCCTGGTCGCCGAGGCCATCGACGAGCTGGGCATCGAGGGCAAGACCGTCGGCATCGCCTCCGTCGGCTGCTCCGTCATGACCTATAACTACTTCAACTGCGACATGATCCAGGCCGCCCACGGCCGCGCCCCGGCGGTGGCCACCGGCTGCAAGCGCGCCAATCCGGAGAACATCGTGTTCACCTATCAGGGCGACGGCGACCTGGCCGCCATCGGCACCGCCGAGACCGTCCACGCGGCGGCCCGCGGCGAGAACATCACCGTCATCTTCGTGAACAACGCCATCTACGGCATGACCGGCGGCCAGATGGCCCCCACCTCCCTGCCCGGCCAGGTTACCCAGACCTCTCCCTACGGCCGCGATGTGAAGACCGTGGGCTATCCCGTGAAGGTGTGCGAAATGCTCAGAGAGCTGGACGGCGCCACCTACCTGGAGCGCGTGGCCGTGAACAATGTGAAGAACGTGAAGGCCGCCAAGAAGGCCATCAAAAAGGCCTTCGAGAACCAGGTGAAGGGCCTGGGCTTCTCCCTGATCGAGGTCATCTCCACCTGCCCCACCAACTGGGGCATGACGCCGGAAAAGGCGCTGAAGTGGGCCGAGGACAACATGATCCCCTACTACCCGCTGGGCGTCTACAAGGACATCACCAAGGAAAAGGAGGCCGCAAACGCATGAAGACCAATCGCATTCTGATCGCGGGCTTCGGCGGCCAGGGCGTGCTGTTCGCCGGCAAATTTCTGGCCTACAAGGGCCTGTGCGAGGGCCGTCAGCTGAGCTGGCTCCCCTCCTACGGCCCGGAGATGCGCGGCGGCACGGCCAACTGCTCCGTCATCCTCTCCGACGAGCCCATCGGCTCCCCCATCATCACCACCCCCGACACCCTCATCGCCATGAACCTGCCCTCGCTGGACAAGTATGAGGCGGCCACGGTGCCCGGCGGCCAGATCTACGTGGACTCCACCCTCATCGGCCGCAAGGTGGCCCGGGAGGACGTGTCCACCTTCTACATCCCCGCCACCCAGATGGCCTCCGATTCCGGCCTCACCACCCTGGCCAACATGATCATCGTGGGCAAGCTGATCCGCGAGAGCGGCGTCTGCGCCTGGGAGGGCATCGAGGACGCGCTGAAGAAGGTGGTCTCCGCCCGCCATCAGGACCTGCTGGGCGCGAACCTGAAGGCGCTGGAAATGGGCTATAACTTCGAGGGCTGACCCTCAACCCCACAATGACATCAAACGCCGCGCGGCTCAATCCATCCGGACTGAGCCGCGCGGCTGTTTTGCGATTGAAGCCATGCCTTGAAGACGATCTATGTGAGCAGCTTGCGCTGTCGTTTTTTCTTACCAGCGGCGGCCGCCCATGCCGCCCATGCCCATGCCGCCGGAGGCGCCGTAGGAGACGCTGCTGAGGGTGATCTCCTGGGCATAGCTGCCCGCGGTGAGAGTGTAGGCACCGCCCACCGTCAGGCCGGGACAGCTGACCACCACGTTCTGATAGGCCTTTTCAGGAGTGAAGCTGACCAGCACATTGCCGTCCTTGTCCGTGAGAGTCACGGCGGAGCCCGCCTGCTGGCTGCTCACGTTCACCATGATGGAGCCCTGGCTTGAGCCGCCGCCGAATCCCACGGCCATGCCGCTGGCCCCCACGGCCACCACCGTGCCGCCGTTGACGGAGGCGGAGCTGCCGCAGTCCAGCGCGCCGTTGCCGCTGTTGGTGGGGCCGGAGACGTAGATCGTGCCGCCGTTCACGGTGAGCGCGCCGTTGGAATCCAGTCCGTCGCCCTGGGCATTGACGGTCAGCGTGCCGCCGTTGATGGTGAGGCTGCTGTCGGCGCCGCCGAACCTGTCGCCCCAGCCGCCGAAGCCGCTCTGGTCGTTGCCGCCCGCCGCATTCAGGCCGTCGTCGCTGGCGGTGAGGGTGATGTTCCCCCCGTTCAGGGTGATGTTCGTGCCCTCCAGACCCTCATAGCTCTCGGAGATGGTCATGTCGCAGTCGTTGACGGTGAGGTCTTCGTCCGCGTGGACGCCGTCGTCGCCGGTGGAAATATCGAAGGAGCCGCCGTTGATGGTGGCGCTGCCGTTGGTGTGGATGGCGTCGTCCGCCGTGTTCAGCGCGAACGTGCCGCCATTGATGACCAGGCCCGTGCCCGCCTTCACGCCCTTGCAGCTCACGCTGTCGTCGGAGGATTCCGCGGTCATGCCGCCCCAGCCGCCGAAGGAACGGCCCTGGCGCTGATCGCCGCCCATGTCGGGCATCTGGCCGTCGGGCATGTCGGGGATTTCGCCGTCGGGAAGCTCGGGCATCTGGCCGTCGGGCGTCTGGCCGCCGAAGCCGCCCTGCTGACCGCCGGGCATCTGGCCGCCATGGCCGCCCTGCTGGCCGCCGCGTCCGCCCTGCTGGCCGCCGGGCATCTGGCCGCCCCGTCCGGGCATGCCCAGAGCGGTCAAACCGCTGTCGTCAACCTGGCTGGCCTCGCCGGAATCCATGCTGCGGAATCCGCCCTGGCCGAAGCCGCCCCAGTCGCCGGAGTGAGCCGCCGCGTTGGCGCTGCCGCCGCCGGCGGTGATATTGAACTCGCCGTCGTCGATCTGCATGAGGCCCGAGGCGCTGATGCCGTCGCCCCCGGCGGTGATGGTGAACGCGCCGCCCGCGATGGCCACGAAGCCCTTGTCCTCGTCGTCGCTGTTCTTGGAGCGGATGCCGTCCTTGCCGGCGGTGATGGTGAAGTCGCCGCTCAGGATGCGCACGCTGTCCTTGCCGGAGAGGCCCTGGCCCGCCGCGTCGATCACATAGGTTCCGCCGGTGACAGCCAGGTCGTCCTTGGAGACCACGCCGTGACCTGCGGGGGAGCTGACCGTGAGAGTGCCGTCGCCGTTCAGGGTCAGGTCTTCCTTGGAGAACAGGGCGGCGTCGATGTCGTTGTCGTCGATGGCGACGAACTCGCCGCCGTTGGAGAGGCTGTTTTCGGTGCCCTGGGCCAGGGTGACGAACACCTTGTCGGCCTGCAGCACGTAGAGGGCGGCGGAGGTCTCGGAGGCGATGGACGCACCATCCAGCACCAGCTGCACCTTCTGCTCCTTGCCCGCGTTCACGATCACCATGCCGTTGAGCTGGCCGGAGAGCACGTACACGCCCTCGTTTGTGATGGTCACGGTGGAGCCGTCGACGGTCACGGCGTCCGACTCGCAGGAGGCGGTGTCGCCCTCCAGGCTGATGGCCACGGCCTCGCTTGCGTCGTAGTCGGTCTTGCTGTCCCGCTTGGAGAACATGTCGCTCATGTCGATGAGGCTTGCGGTGGCCGTGTTGTCGGCGAAGGCCGGCGCGGCGACAGTGCCGAAGGCCAGGGAACAGGCCAGGATGGATGCCAGAATTTGCTTTTTCATGATGAATAACTCCTTTCTCTGCGGAGAGGTTTGCTTCGCTTTGATGAGTTGATTATACGGCGCGAACCCTAAGCGAACCTTAAAGCGAAAAAAACTTTTTGAAAACAGCGCGGGGGGCTTACAGATCGCGAAAAATGAGATATAATGAATCTATGCGACAAAGAGGAGGGATCATGCCATGCGTCTGCTGCTTGCGGAGGACGAGCGCTCGCTGTCCCGGGCCGTGAAGGCCATACTGGAGAAGAACAACTACTCGGTGGACGCCGTGTACGACGGCGAGGAGGCCGCGGACTACCTGGACGCGGGCAACTACGACGGCGTGATCCTGGACGTGATGATGCCCAAGCGGGACGGCATCTCCGTGCTGAAGGAGCTGCGGAGCAAGGGCAACAACGTGCCGGTTCTGATCCTCACCGCCAAATCCGAGATCGACGACAAGGTGCTGGGGCTGGACAGCGGAGCCAACGACTACCTCACCAAGCCCTTCAACAGCAAGGAGCTGCTGGCCCGCATCCGGGCCATGACCCGCAGCCAGACCGCCCAGGCCACCTCCGAGCTGAAGGTGGGCAACGTGACGCTGGATCAGGCCACCTTCGAGCTGAAGGGGCCGGGAGGCAGCTTCCGCCTGGCCAACAAGGAATTTCAAATGCTGGAGATGCTGATGGCCAACCCGAAAAACCTGATTCCCACCGAGCGCTTCATGGAGAAGATCTGGGGCTATGACAGCGAGGCGGACATCAGCGTGGTGTGGGTGTACATCTCCTATCTGCGCAAGAAGCTGACCGCGCTGAAGGCCGACATCCAGATCAAGGCCACGCGCAACGCGGGATACTCCCTGGAGGAAATCAAATGATACGCAAGCTGCGCGTCAAGTTCGTGGCGGCGGCCATGCTATCGCTTCTGGCGGTGCTGGCCGTGCTCATGGGCAGCGTGAACCTCATCAACTACCGCAGCGTGGTGTCCGACGCGGACGCCGTGCTGGCCCTGCTGGCCGAAAACGGCGGCAGCTTCCCGGACATGCTGGATTTCGACAAGGCCGATCGCCGGGGCGGCCGGGATTTCCCCGATGAGGCCTTCGACCGGCGGGACAAGGAGACCCGGGGCATGGACAGCCGCGCGCTGGAGCGGATCGACCGGCTGTCCTCTCCGGAGCTGCCCTTCGAGTCGCGCTACTTCTCGGCCCAGTTCGACGAGAGCGGCGCAATCACCGGCGAGGACACCGGCATGATCACGCCGCCGCCGTGTACAAAAGCGGCGCGAAGCAGGGCTTTCGGGGCGATTACCGCTTTCTCCGCGCCGACAATGAGGACGGCGCGCTGATCGTGTTTCTGGACTGCGGCCGCACCCTGGCCTCCTTCCGCACCTTCCTGCTGGCCAGCGTGGCCATCGCGGCCATCGGCCTGGTCAGCGTGTTCGTGCTGATCTCCGTCTTTTCGGCCCGCATCGTGCGGCCGGTGGCGGAGAGCTACGAAAAGCAGAAGCGCTTCATCACCGACGCCAGCCACGAGCTGAAGACCCCCCTGGCCATCATCGAGGCGGACGCCGACGTGCTGGAAATGGACGTGGGCGTGAACGAGTGGCTGGAGGACATCCGCACCCAGACCGCCCGGCTCACCGACCTGACTCAGAACCTGGTGACCCTGTCCCGCATGGAGGAGGACGGCGCGTCGTTCCAGATGATCGACTTCCCCGTGTCGGACGTGGTGTCCGAGGCGGCCCAGTCCTTCCAGGCCCCGGCGAAGGTGCAGGACAAGGCCTTCCAGCTGCGAATCCAGCCCATGCTGACCCTGCGGGGCGACGAGAAGGCCATCCGCCAGCTGGTGGGGATCCTGCTGGACAACGCCCTCAAGTACACCCCGGAGGGGGGCTCCATCAGCCTGTCGCTGGACAGGCAGGGCAAGGGCGTCCGGCTCAACGTGACCAACACGGCGGAGTCCATCGACGAAAAGAACCTGGAGCACCTGTTCGACCGGTTCTACCGGGCGGACGCCTCCCGAAATTCCAAGACCGGCGGCTACGGCATCGGCCTGTCCATCGCCCAGGCCATCGTGACCGCCCACAGGGGAAAAATCAGCGCGGCGACCAAGGACGGGCAGTCTTTGTCCATCACGGCGACGCTGCCGGGCGCTTAATAGAACACAAAAAAAGACCTGAAAGGACAGGGTGAAAATATGAGCGTATTGCGTGAAATGACGGAAAAGACCTGGGATCTCATCGTGGTGGGCGGCGGGCTCACGGGCGTGGCGGCGGCGGTATCCGCCCGGCGTCAGGGGCTTCAAAACGTGCTGCTCATCGAGCAGGCTGGCTTTCTGGGCGGCGCGCCGAGCACGCTGCTCATCAACCCCTTCATGCCCTATTCCACCACGGTGGACGGCCGGCGCTTCGAGCTGAGCCGGGGCTTCTTCAGCGAGCTGAGGCGGCTGCTGGAGGAGGTGGGCGGCTACCGGGACGGCGGCCGCGAGAAGGAGGACATCCACGAGGAATACCTGAAGCTGGCCCTGGATCGGCTGGTCACCCGGGAGGGCGTTCAGCCCCTGTTCCACGCCACGCTGTGCGGCGTCCGGAAGAAGGGCGAGACCGTCGAGGCCGTTCAGGTGGTCACCAAGGCGGGCGTTTTGACCTTTGCCGGCCGGTGCTTCATCGACTGCACTGGCGACGCCGACCTGGCCGTGATGGCGGGCTGCCCCTACCACCTGGGCCGGGAAGACGGATTGTGTCAGCCCATGACGCTGTGCTTCCGCATCGGCAACGTGGACATTCCCACCTTCCAGAAAAACCGCCAGGCCATGCAGGAGAAATACAAGCGGTTCCAGGCCGAGGGCAAGATCAAGAATCCCCGGGAGAACGTGCTCATCTTCTCCACCCTGGTGGACGGCGTGCTGCACTTCAACACCACCCGGGTGGTGAAGCACAACCCCACCGATCCCTTCGACGTGACCGAGGCGGAGATGATCGCCCGGGAGCAGATGTTCGAGATGTACTACTTCCTGAGGGACAACTGCCCCGGCTTCGAGAAGAGCCAGCTTCTGTACTCGGCGGGCTCCATCGGCGCCCGGGAAAGCCGCATGATCGACGGCGAATACCTGCTCACCCAGGAGGACCTGGTGGGCTGCGTGAAGTTTGAGGACGCCATCGCCGCCGGCAACTACGACATCGACATCCACAACCCGGAGGGCAGCGGCACCAGCCACTACTACTTCCCCGCCGGGACCTGGTACACCATCCCCTACCGGGCGCTGCAGCCGAAGAACGCCGACAACCTGCTGGTGGCCGGGCGCTGCGTCTCCACCACCCACGAGGCCCAGGCCAGCATCCGCATCATGCCCATCGTGGCCACATTGGGCCAGGCGGCGGGCGTGGCGGCGGCGCAGGCCGTGAAGGCGGGCGTGGGCGTGAAGGAGATCGACGTGAAGGCGCTGCAGGAGGCGCTGCGCCAGGGCGGCGCGTTCATCGGGTACTGACCGGTCAAATCCTGAAATCCACACAGAAGAGGAAGTGCGCCCGTGGTCTTTTCCAGCATGACGTTCCTGCTGATTTTCTTTCCCCTGCTTTTGATCCTCTACTTCTGCCGCCGGAAGATCGCCTGGCGCAACGGCGTGCTGCTGGCCGCCTCGCTGGTGTTCTACGGCTGGAGCGGCCCCTTGTGGCTGCTGCCCATGCTGCTGTCCACGGCGGTGAACTATGTCTGCGCGCTGAAAATCGCCGGGACGAAGCGCAAACGCGGGCGAAAGGGCCTGCTGGCGGCGGCGGTGGCCGTGTCGCTGGGGCTCCTGTTCTACTTCAAATACGCCAATTTCGCCTTCAACGCGGTTCGGGCGCTGTTTGGCCTGAATCGGGTTGAGCTGGGCATCACCCTGCCCATCGGCATCTCCTTTTACACCTTCCAGATCCTCACCTACACCATCGACGTGTATCGGGGCAAATGCCGGCCGCAGAAGCGATTTGACCGGCTGCTGCTGTATGTGAGCTGCTTCCCCCAGCTCATCGCCGGCCCCATCGTGCAGTACGCCGACATCGCCGACGAGATCGGCCGCCGGGAGACCACCATGGAGGATTTCTCCGGCGGCATGAGGCGCTTCGCGGTGGGCCTGTCCAAGAAGGTGCTGCTGGCCAACATCTGCGGCCGGGTGCTGGAGGAAACCGCCCTGGCCGGGGGCGGCGCGCCCCTGTCCTTCTTCGGGGCGTGGCTGTCCGCCTTCCTGTACGCCCTGCAGCTGTACTTCGACTTCTCTGCCTATTCGGACATGGCCATCGGCATCGGCCGGGTGCTGGGCTTCCACTACATGGAGAACTTCAACTACCCCTACGTCTCCCGCTCCGCCACGGAGTTCTGGCGGCGCTGGCACATCTCCCTGGGCAGCTTCTTCCGGGACTATGTCTACATCCCCCTGGGCGGCAACCGCCGGGGCGCGGGCCGCACGGCGTTGAACCTCATGATCGTTTGGGCCCTCACCGGCCTGTGGCACGGGGCCAGCTGGAATTTCGTGTTGTGGGGGCTGTATTACGGCGCGCTGCTGCTGATCGAGCGGTTCCTGCTCAGGCGGGCGCTGGAAAAGATCCCCGGGGGCGTCCGCTGGGTGCTCACCTTCCTTCTGACGCTGGTGGGCTGGGTCATCTTCTACTACACCGACCTGGGCCAGGTGGGCGAGCATCTGCTGGCCATGATCGGCCTGGCGAAGGGCGCGGGCGGGCTGGCCCGGGCGGCGTTCATCGACGGGGCGGCGGCCTCTGTGCTGGAAAAGTACACCGTATATCCGCTGATCGCCTTCGTCTGCGCGCTGCCGGTGGTGCCCTGGGTGAAGAAGCGCTTCGCCCGGAAGCGGCAGGAGCGCCGGCTGAACGCGGCCACCACCGTTCTTCTCACGCTGCTCATGGCGGCGTCGGTGGTGTTTCTGATCGGCCAGAGCTACAACCCGTTCATATACTTCCGGTTCTGACAGGGCCGCGTCGAAGCTAAAGGAGACACAATGAAGCACAAATTTTCATTCAAGGTCACGCTCTGGTGGGTGCTGGCGCTGCTGTTTCTGGGCGCGGCGCTCATGGTGTTCGGCGAGAAGCAGGCCCGGGAGTCGCTGATGGAGAACCGCATGCTGGCGGGCTTCCCCCGGCTGAGCCTGCGGGGCGTGTTCAGCGGCGAGTTCATGACCGAATTCGAGGATTACCTGTCGGACAGCTTTTTCAGCCGCGAGCAGCTGGTCACCCTCTCCGAGGACGCGCTGGGCGTCTTCTCCCGGCAGGACGCGGAGGACCTGATCACCCGGGACATGGGCGATGCCATCGAGGGCGAGTTTGACGCCCGGGAGGAGGAGCCGGAGGCCGGGCCGGAATCCGCGCCCGCCGCCCCCGCGCCTCAGCCGGTGGCCACCGCCGCGCCGGTGAAGCGGGAGTATCCCGCCTACAGCGAGCGGGTGTCCCTAGGCAGCGCGGTGAACGGGCGGGACGAGGGCTACGCGCCCCTGTCCGGCTACAATTTCTGGATGCTCAAGACCGACGGCACGCGCCAACTGGTGTACGACTACACGCCGGGGAGCATCGAGACCCTCATGGCTGGGCTGAACGCCTTCCGACAGGCTCTGCCGGAGGACGGCACCGTCCACTTCGCGCTGATCCCGGTGGCCCAGTCCGCCAATTGGTGGACCCGCAACACGGACAAGTTCTGCGGCTGGCTGAGCAACGCCGAGGAATACATGGAGGCGCTGGCGGACGACGGCGTGTATATCTACAACGCGCCGGAGCTGCTGTCCGAGGGGCTCGCCAACGGCGAATACCTGTACTACCGCACAGATCATCACTGGACGCCCCGGGGCGCGTACAAGGTGGCCTCGGCCATGCTGGCGCGGCAGGGCCTGCCGGTGACCAGCTACAACGACTACCAATACACGGTGAACGGCGGGTATCTGGGCAGCATCTACACGGAGAACCCCTCGGCGGCGCTGAAGGCCATGGCGGACGACATCGAGGTGCCCTCCAGCCTGGCCCCGGTGCACAGCTACGTGGTCAAAAACCTCACATCCAGCCGGGAAATCGCCTACATGCGGGAGGACTGGCACAACTACCTGGCCTACCTGCAGGGCACCCAGACCCCCTGGCGGCGCATCGTCAGCGGGGCCGCCACCGGCCGGAAGGCGCTGGTGATCGCCGATTCCTTCGGCAACTGCTTCGCCCCCTTCCTGCTGCCCTATTACGACGAGGTGCACATGGTGGACCTGCGCAAGGGCAACTTCTCCATCGACGAGGCCGGTGGCACCGTGGGCGACTACATGGACTACTACGGCGTGGACGACGTGTACGTGGTGCTGTCCACCGCCTCGGGCCTCAACTACAACTTCACGCAGAAATACCTGCTGCAATATGTTCACTGAATGAATCGGGAGGACATGGATATGGATTCTCGCGCCAAGGCCCGCCGCAGGGCGGAGAGGCAGTACATGCGCCGGACGGCGATCATCTCCGCCATCGTGGCGGCCATCCTGTTTCTGGCGGTCTGCATGCTCTCCACCCGCTATCCGCTGGTGCGCGTGCGGCAGATCGAGGGCTACATCCGCGCCGGCGAATACGACCGGGCCATGGGTGAAATCGGCCAGCTGAAGGACCCGGAGGCCGCCGCCCGGCTGGAAAAGGCGGCTCGGCTGGCCATGGCCAGGGATCAGATGAACGCCGGCCGATACGACGCGGCCCGGGAGGCGCTGCTGGCCCTGGGCGACTATGAGAACGCCGCCGACCTGGCTAGGGACTGCGCCTGGCTGCGGGGCGACGAGCTGTTCGCCGCCGGGGATCTCAGCGGGGCTCAGGCCATGCTGCTGCTGATCCCGGATTATCCGGGGGTGTCGGAGCGGAGCCTTGAAATCGCCTATCTGCAGGCGGACGCGCTCTCTCAAACGGATCAGAGCGCCGCCTTTGCCCGGTTCCAGGCCCTGGGAGATTACCGCGACGCGGCGGAGCGGGCGGCCCGTCTGGCCGTGGCCCTCACCGGCATCGACGACGAGGCAGCCGCGCTGGAGGCCATGACCGCCCTGAGCGAGGACGACCTGGCCCTCATCGCGGCCCGGGCCCGGATGCGGCCCGGCGCGGTTCAGGCGGGCGGCTGGCACACGGTGGGCCTGCGCTCCGATGGCCGGGTGATGGCCGTGGGCCGCATCGACGAGGGCCAGTGCGACGTGGACGGCTGGACGGACATCGTCCAGATCGCCGCCGGCGCGCTGCACACGGTGGGCCTGAAATCGGACGGCACAGTGGTGGCCGTGGGCTCCAACGAGCAGGGCCAGTGCGACGTGAGTCTCTGGCAGAACGTGGTGGAAATCGCCTGCGGCGACTGGGCCACCTTCGCCCGCTTCGCCGACGGCACCGTGGCGGCCACGGGCTATCCCGCCTATCCGGGGCTGGACGCCTGGCGGGGCGTGACGAAGCTGTGCGCCGGGGCCTACATGGCCGGTGGCCTCTACGGCCAGGGCGATGTCTACGCCACCCATCCTTCCGCCCAGGCGGGCCTGTTCTCCGATCTGGAGGATCTGGCGCTGACCACCGGCGGCGCGGTGGGCCTCACGAAGAAGGGCGACGTGACCGCCACCTTCCCGGGCTTCCCGGAATGGCACGACATGGCCCTCGTATCCGCCGGTAATCACTGCGTGCTGGGCGTTCGGGCGGACGGGCTGCTCTTCGCCCATTTCTACCGCTTCACCGACGCCCGGGAGATCACCCAGTTCGACGACGTGATCGCCATCTCCGCCGGCGACACCCACAGCGTGATTCTGGAGGCTGACGGCACCGTGTTCGCCTTCGGAGATAACAGCTACGGGCAGTGCAATGTGCTGGGGTGGGAGCTTGATTAGTCAAACATTCAGTCAGAACGTATAACGTTTTACAATTTCATATATCTGTTTTCAAAAAATATCCATCTTCCCTTTACATTTCCTCCTGTTTGTGCTATTCTATAGGCAGATGGGAGGTATTTTGATGTCAAAAAGGTTGATAATCCTTCTTTTGGTCACGTTATTGACGACGCCCATTCTCGAAAACGCACAGGCAGAAGCGGAGAAGAACGCAATTTCATCAGAAAACGAGTCGCAGGTCGATTCTCATTTAGAGTTGTTTAACCCTTCAATCTTATCCATTGACGAACTATTGGAATTAAGAGATCAAATTACAAAGCTTTTGATCGAAAAGGGATACAATCCCTTTTATGAGCTTGAAAGAAATGACAAAGGAGAATTTGTCCTTCAATTGCAAGAGCGACTAACGGAGTTAGGTTATTATTCTGGTTCACTGTCTGGCAAATATGATTCTTCCACAGCCCAAGCCATGAAACAGTTTGAAAAAGCTAATGGCCTTGACAATGATGGTAAGGCTTCCCGTGAAGATCAGGCGTTGCTTTTTAGTAACGACGCAATTCCCAAAGCCACTCCAACCCCTAGACCAACATTTGAGCCCAAAAAAGATGAAGCGCTGTCAAACATTGATCCCGAGGAATATGGTTTACTTGATTACGATGCCTATTTCCGTAATCCAGAAAACTACAGATACTTGAAGGTCAAACTGACAGGAACAGTAAAACAAGTCCTTGGTAACAGGACACGTGGTTTTCATCTTCTTTTCTCCGTCGGAGGCGATAACATCTATATTGCCGTCAATGATCCAGGTTACAACATTCTTGACAATGATCGTCTAATTATTTACGCCCAGATGGATGGCACTTATACTTATACGTCGGTATTAAATGCTGAGATTACTATTCCGAATGCCTACGCAGATGCAATTGTACTACGGTAATAAGGAGGGATTTCTTATGAAGCGTTTTGTTATTCCCATTCTTGTTCTCCTAATTCTACTTTTCACTTCTCCCGCTTTTGCTGCCGGCCGTCTTAATGTTGAACAAGAGAATTACTACACTCTAAAGGAGGGGAGTTATTGCTACGGATATGTATTTGCAAAACTCGAAAACAGTGGAAACAAACCAATCAAAGTAAACAATGGGCTACTTGAGATTTTTGATGAGGAAGGTGATGCCATCACTTCTAGTGACAGTTATACTGCTTATGCACGTTATCTTGATCCTGGTGATTATACCTACATCCGCATATCTACAAGTATCAAGAATATCGAGTCAGTTTCAGAAGTTGATGACTATATGTTGACAGTCACTGGGAAAAGTGGTCTGGATAAACAGACTATCAGGTTGGAGTGTCAAGGAAAATATGTAGAAAATGAAAAATCCGGTTACTATACGTATAATTATATGTATGCAACAGTTACCAACAACACAGAAGAACCGCTTTATCAACCTTACGTCGTTTTTGCATTGCTAGATGAAGAAGAGAATATTCTTTATCTTGTCGGTGACAACCTTGATCGTAATGAAGCATTAATGCCTGGAAGTAGCATTATCTTTAGAGTTGCTGTAGATTCTGATTTCGTTGATTACTTTGAGAAGAATAGTATTGTTCCATCTAGCCTTGATGTAATTGCCTACGCATACACTGACAACTAAATGCTCAGAAGGAGGAGAATTAATTATGAAAAAGGTGATCTGTCTGTTAATCGTATTATCAATTTCCGTGTCTATGTCATCTGCTTTGGCCGCTGGTAAATTGAGCGTAGAGCAAGAAAACTTTTATGCAATCAACGAATACGGTGTCAATGGCTATGTGTTCGCAAAGATAGTGAACACAGGCAACAAAGACATTCAAGTAAACAATGTTTTGTTAGAGATCTTTGATAGCGAAGGCGACGCCTTGACTTCCACAGATTGGGCTTCAATTTATGGTAAGTACCTTGCTCCCGGGGAATATTGCTATTTGAGAATTGTCGATGATATTGGTGAAGGCATTGACGATCCGACAATGGTAGACGATTATATGCTGACCGTAAGTGGCAAGAGCACAACTGATGGAAAAACTATCTGGTTAGAAACCAGCGGTGAATACAAAGAGAATGTGCAAGAAGGTTATTGGACATATAATTACATGTATGGCACTATCACTAATAATACTGATCAAGACCTTTATGAAGTCAGAATAGCTATGGCTCTGCTCGATGAAGATGATAACATCCTTTATCTCTATGGAGATGGGATTGGATACAATTGCGCCCTCAACGCGGGCAGTTCCGTTACTTTTAGAGTTGATGTGGATGATGACTTCATTCATTACTTTGAAAAAAACAATCTTGTACCTGCATCAATTGATGTAATCGCATACGCCTACGTGGAAGAATATTAATCTAGTTATTTCATTGTTGCATACATATAAAGCAAACCGCCTTTCATCCAATTCCTTGGATAGATAGGCGGTTTGCTTTTTCAATAAAGTACCTGTATTGAGGCGCGCTTATTCCTCCGCGAATTTCTCCCGGTTGATCCACAGGCCCAGGGCGGGGTTGGGCACGTAGTAGATCTCCTCGCCGTCGGGCAGGGTGTTGTAGCCGTAGGTCAGCTTGGCGGGGTCGTAGCGCTGGGCCATCTCGTCGTAGGAGGCGGCGTTGTAGCCCACGCCGGCGATCTCCTCCTGGGTGATGTTCTTCACCGCGTAGGTGATGCTGAAGCGGCCGTCGGAGGAGCCGTGGATCATGTGGGCGGCGGCGCCCATGTTGGCCTTCAGGTCGGTGTTGGCGGGGTCGTTCAGGTAGTCCAGGGTGGTCAGGCGGCCGCGATAGCCGTACTTGCGGATCAGCTTGTCCACCTGCTCGTCCTCGCCGAACTTGGCCACGCCGGGAGCCAGGATGATCAGCTCGCCGCCGTCGGCCATGGCCATGCGGGTGCGGTACACGGCCTTGTTGCCCAGCCAGGTGCTCTTGAACTCGCTGGGATCAAGGTACACCACGCACTTCTTGATGCCGTGCTCCACGAAGTCGATGTTCTTCTCCTGAGACAGCTTCACCGCCTCGGTGAGGCAGTTGCGGCCCTCGCCGATGAACAGGCCGTGGGTGCGGATCTTGCCGCCCGGCGCGGTGGTCACGGTGAGCACGAACATGATGGGGCGCTTGTTCAGGAAGTGCTCCATGCCGTAGTCGAACAGCTTGCGCACGGGGGTGTGATCCTTGCCCATCATGCGCTCCATGCCGTAGACCGCGCCCACCATGTGGCTCTTGTTGATCATGTCGCTGCCGCCGGTGCCCACGAACAGGTTCTTGGCGTGGTTGGACATGCCGATGACCTCGTGGGGCACCACCTGGCCGGGAGAGATGATGAGGTCGTAGCTCTCGTCCATGACGCGCTTGTTCACTTCCACGCTCAGCGGATCGTGCCACAGGCCCTCGGTGACCTCCTCCAGATAGGAGGACGGGATCTCGCCCAGCTTCACCACGTCGTTGCGCCAGTCGTGGGGAATGAACTTCTCATAGGGGATGTCGCCGAACATGGCGGCGGCCTGCTCGCGGCTCACCGGGTCGTGGGTGCCCAGGGCAGGCATGATGTCCACCTGAACGCCGGCGTCCAGCAGGGCGTGGTAGTACACGTTGGTGATGAAGCCCGCGTTGGAATGATAGCGTGTGAAGTCCGGCGGCAGGATGAGCACCTTCTTCAGGTCCTTGCCCTCCAGGGATTTCAGCAGAGCCTCTTTGATCTCCGCCTCGGTCAGGCCGGTTTCAGCCTGCGCGATTCTGAAAATGTCGTTCATCATGGTATCTGTTCCTCCAATGGCGATGAAAGCACATCGCCCGCCGGAGGATGACCCCCGGCGGGTGTGGTCGGATCGATTACGCGTTGTAGGTGGAAGCGGAGGTGTCGCCGCCGTGGCCGGTCCAGTTGGTGTGGAAGAACTGGCCGCGGGGGGCGTCCAGGCGCTCGTAGGTGTGG
>CADARO010000071.1:18382-32432 GCA_902790345.1 uncultured Eubacteriales bacterium
GTAGGTGTGGGCGCCGAAGTAGTCGCGCTGGGCCTGCAGCAGGTTGGCGGGCAGCCGCTCGGTGGTGTAGCCGTCGAAGTAGCTCAGGGCGGAGGTCATGGCGGGGGCGGGCACGCCGGCGGTCACGGCCGCGGCGACCACCTTGCGCCACGCGGGCACCAGCTTCTCGATGGTGGCCTTGAAGTACGGGTCGAGCAGCAGGTTGCTCAGCTCGGGGTTGGCGTCGTAGGCCTCCTTGATCTTGCCCAGGAACACGCTGCGGATGATGCAGCCGCCGCGCCACATGAGCGCGATGCCGCCGTAGTTGAGGTTCCAGTTGTAGGTCTTGGCGGCGGAGCGCATGAGGGTGTAGCCCTGAGCGTAGGAGATGATCTTGCTGGCGTACAGCGCCTGGCGGATGGCCTCGATGAGCTCGGCCTTGTCGCCCTCGTAGGCGGGCACGGTGCGGCCGAAGGCCTTGGCGGCGGTGACGCGCTCGTCCTTCATGGCGGACAGGCAGCGGGCAAACACGGCCTCGCCGATCAGGGTCAGCGGCACGCCCTCGTCCAGCGCGGCGATGCCGGTCCACTTGCCGGTGCCCTTCTGGCCGGCGGTGTCCAGGATCTTCTCCACGATGGGCTGACCGTCGGTGTCCTTGTAGGCCAGGATGTCGCGGGTGATCTCGATGAGGTAGGAATCCAGCTCGGTCTCGTTCCAGGCCTTGAACACCTCGTGCATCTCGTCGTCCGACATGCCCAGGAGGTCGCGCATCAGCTGATAGGCCTCGCAGATGAGCTGCATGTCGCCGTACTCGATGCCGTTGTGCACCATCTTCACGAAGTGGCCGGCGCCGTTCTCGCCCACCCAGTCGCAGCAGGCGGAGCCGTCCTCAACCTTGGCGCAGATGGACTGGAAGATGTTCTTCACATGGGGCCACGCCGCGGGAGAGCCGCCGGGCATCATGCTGGGGCCCTTCAGGGCGCCCTCTTCGCCGCCGGACACGCCGGTGCCCACGTACAGCTTGCCCTTGGACTCAACGTACTCGGTGCGGCGGATGGTATCCGGGAAGTGGCTGTTGCCGCCGTCGATGATGATGTCGCCGTCGTCCAGCAGGGGCAGCAGCTGCTCGATCATGCTGTCCACGGCCTGGCCGGCCTTGACCATCATAAACACCTTGCGGGGGGATTCCAGGTTGTCCACCAGCTCCTGCAGGCTGTGGCAGCCGATGATGTTCTTGCCGGCGGCGCGGCCGCTGACAAACTTGTCCACCTTCTCCACGGTGCGGTTGAACACCGCCACGGTGAAGCCCTTGGACTCCATGTTCATGACCAGGTTTTCGCCCATGACGGCGAGGCCGATGAGGCCGATGTTGGCTTTCTTCATGTTGCTTTCCTCCCGTTTATCTCTGTACGCGCGCGTTGCCCGCGTAAACATCCCAAACCTGCTTCTCGTCCGCCGGCTCGGCGTAGTCGTTCAGGCTGCTGGCGGCCATGACGCCGGACGCCCAGCCGAACTGCACCCACTTCTGAGCCTCCCAGCCCTTCAGGATGCCGTACAGCACACCGCCGGTGAAGCCGTCGCCGCCGCCGATGCGGTCCATGACCTGGATCTCGCGGGGCTCCTCAACGAACCACTGATCGCCCGCCAGCATGATGGCGCCCCACAGGTGCTCGTTGGCGGAGATGACCTGGCGCAGGGTGGTGGCGAACACGCTGGCGTTGGAATACTTTTCCTTCACCTGCATGATCATGGCCTTGAAGCTGTCGATCTTGGCACTCAGGCCCTTGCCGCCGGTCTCGGGGCCGGCGAAGCCCAGGCACAGCTGGAAGTCTTCCTCGTTGCCCACCAGGATGTCCGCGCAGGACGCGATCTGATGGAACGCCTCGCTCAGCTCCGCCTCGCGGCCCTTCCAGAAGGTGGCGCGGTAGTTCAGGTCAAAGGACACCAGGGTGCCGTATTCCTTGGCGGCCTTGGCCAGGGCCAGGCAGCACTCGGTGGTCTCGGGGCTCATGGCCGCGATCAGGCCGGAGATGTGCAGGATGCCCACGCCCTCCTGGCCGAAGATGCGCTCGATGTCGAAGTCCTTGATGGACAGGGTGCGGCCGACCTCGCCGGCGCGGTCGTTCCACACGCGGGGCGCGCGCAGGCCGAAGCCGGAATCGGCGATGTTGAACTGATGGCGATAGCCCCAGGGGCCGCCCTGGTCAACCTCGACGCCCTCATAGCGGATGTTGCGGGCGCGCAGGCCGGCCTTGATCATCTCAGCGATGGGGCTGCCCTTGACGAACTTGGTCAGCACCAGGCACTCCTGGCCCAGAGAAGACGTGGTGTTCAGCACGTTGCTCTCCGCGCTGGTCACCTGCATGTAGAAGCGATTGCTGTTCTGAACCGCCATGCGGTCCTCGGGGGTGATGCGCACGCCCATGCTGGTGGGGCAGGCGATGGCATACTTGTAGGTCTCACGAAGCTTCATGGTCTCTCCTCCTTGCATCTTGCGCATAGAATCTGTCTTCAAATCCCATGGGATTATGGCACCTAAAACCTCATCTTCATTATGGCATGTAAAACCGCGCCTGTCAAGCGTTTGCAGAAGGGAAACTGCATCATAAACCTTGCAAGGAGTGTCAAAAAACACATTGACCCCGCATGGCGGGCTTGACAGATGTATATACTATAGTATATACTGTTTTCAGGAGGTGAGGCGCATGGAATACGCGAAGGTTTTCACCAACGGCGGCAGTCAGGCCGTGCGGCTGCCCAAGAGCTGCCGCTTCGAGCAGGACGAGGTGCTGGTCAACCGGGTAGGCAACGTGGTCATGCTGATGCCGAAGGACGATCCCTGGGCGTCGATGCTGCAGTCCCTGGACATGTTCACCGACGACTTTCTGGCGGAGGGCGTGAGCGATCTGCCTCTTCAGGAGAGGAAGACGCTATGAAGTTCATGCTGGACACAAACATCATCGCCTATGCCAAGAACAACCGCCCGGCCAGCGTGCTCAGGCATTTCATGGCGTATTTGCCGGAGGATATGTGCGTCAGCTCGATCACCATGGCGGAGTTGGAGTTCGGCGTGTGCAACAGTACCCGGCCGGAGCAGAACCGGCTGGCGCTGATGGCCTTTCTGGCTGGCATCGCCGTGGTTCCCTTCGGGGCGGAGGCCGCCCGGGAATACGGCGCCATCCGGGCCGACCCGCCCTCATCGGCGCCAACGACCTGCTCATCGCGGGCCATGCCAAATCCCTCGGGCTCATCCTCGTGACCAACAACGCCCGGGAATTCGACCGGGTGGAGGGGCTGCGGGTGGAAAACTGGGTATAGCGCAAGGCCCCTCGCCGTCAGCCGGCGAAGGGCCTTTTTTGAGAAACGGATCAGTCGAAGTACACCGGCTTGCCCGTCTTGGCGGAGGTGTAGATGGCCTCCAGGATCTGCGTGACCACGTAGGCCTGCTCGGGCTTGGTGATGAGGGGCTTCGAGTCGTCCATCACGTGGGCGATCCACATCTGGGCCTCGATGTCCGCCGCGCTGCCGCCGGCCACGCCCTCGAAGAACGCCGCGCCGCCCGCCTTCAGGTTGGGCTCCAGCACGTAGGTCTTGGAGAACTTCTCGCCGTTGATGCGCAGGCCGCCGTTTTCGCCCATCATGTCCGCGCCGCCCTTGTCGCCGCAGAGCACGGTCTTGGCCTCGTTGGTCAGCAGGGTGTTCAGCGCCCAGCTGGCCTCCAGGCTGATGGTGGCGCCGTTCTTCATCTTGATGAAGCCGAAGGCGGAATCCTCAACCGTGAACTTCTTCGGATCCCAGGGGCCCCAGTCGTTGGCGGCGTTCTCGTTGTCGGCCAGCTTTCTGTAGGTGGTGCCCACCACCATCTCCGGCTCGTAGTTGTTCATCTCCCAGAGGGTCAGGTCCAGGGCGTGGGTGCCGATGTCGATCAGCGGGCCGCCGCCCTGATTCTCGGCGTCCAGGAACACGCCCCAGGTGGGCACGGCGCGACGGCGCACGGCCTGGGCCTTGGCGTAGTAGATCTCGCCCAGCTCGCCGGCCTCGCACATCTTTTTAAGGTACATGCTGTCCGGGCGGAAGCGGCTCTGATAGCCGATGGTCAGCTTCTTGCCGGTGCGCTTGGCGGCGTCCAGCATCTTCTTCGCCTCTGCGGAGTTGATGGCCATGGGCTTCTCGCACATCACGTGCTTGCCCGCCTCCAGCGCGTCCACGGTGATGAAGGAGTGCTGCTTGTTGGGCGTCAGCACGTGCACCACGTCGATGTCGTCCCGGGCGATGAGCTCCTTGTAGTCGGTGTAGACGGCCGCGCCCTCCACGCCGTAGTCCCTGGCGGCCTTCTCGGCGCGCTCCCTGATGATGTCGCAGAAGGCGACCATTTCCACCTGGCTGATCTTCTTCAGCGAGGGCATGTGCTTGGCGTTGGCGATGCCGCCGCAGCCGATGATGCCGATTCTCACCTTGTCCATGCGTATCTCCTCCTTCATTCGCGGCTCTTGCGCCTGCTACTCCCTATTATACGGAAAGTGGCGGTTTTTTCAAGAGCGAAAGCGGCTCATTGAAAAAAATGTTCTTCACGCCCCCGGCTTGACAGCGGCCAGCCCGGGCCCTACAATAGACGCATAGAACGACAGGAAGTGATAGATATGATCTGTGAAATCCTCTCCGTCGGCACGGAGCTGCTCATGGGCCAGATTGCCAACACCGACGCCCAGTTCATCGCCCGGCGGCTGAACGCCCTGGGCATCACCATGCACCGGCAGACCACCGTGGGCGACAATCCCGGCCGGGTGAAGCAGGCCCTGGGGGAGGCGCTGTCCCGGGCGGATCTGGTCATCACCACCGGAGGCCTGGGCCCCACCGAGGATGACCTCACCAAGGAGATGGTGGCGGAGTACTTCGGCCTGCCCCTGGAGATGCACGAGGAGAGCCTTGCCCGCATCTCCGAATTCTTCCAATCCCTGAATCGTCCCATGCGGGAGAACAACAGAAAGCAGGCCCTCATGCCCAGGGGCGCCGTCGTGATGCCCAACCGCAAGGGCACCGCCCCGGGCTGCATCGTGAATCAGGGGGGCAAGATCGTGGCGGTGCTGCCCGGCCCGCCCTTCGAGCTGATCGACATGTACGAACAGGCGCTGGAGCCCTATCTGCTGTCCCTGACCGACCGGGTGATCGCCTCCCGGTTCCTGCACATCGTGGGCGTGGGCGAATCCGAGGTGGAGACGCGGCTCAAAGACCTGTTCCACTCCGACTCCCCCACCCTGGCGCTGTACTGCAAGCCCGGCGAGGTGACAGCCCGGCTCACCGTGATGTGCGGCCGGGACGAGGACCCCATGCCCCTCATGGCTCCCATGGAGGCTGAGATTCGCCGGCGCATGGGCGACGCGCTGTACGCCGAGGGCTTCGACGCCTCCCTGCCGAAGGAGATCGTGCGCCGGCTGACCGAGCGGGGCGAGACCCTGGCCACCGCCGAGAGCCTCACCGGCGGCATGCTGGCCTCCCAGATCGTGGACGTGCCCGGGGCCAGCGGCGTGCTGGTGGAGGGGCATGTGACCTACGCCGTGGCGGCCAAGGCCCGGGTGCTGGGCGTACCGCAAGAGATACTGGACACCGTGGGCCCGGTGAGCGAGGCCTGCGCCCGGGCCATGGCCGAGGGGGCCCGGCGGATCAGCGGGGCCACCTACGCCCTGGCCACCACCGGCGTGGCCGGGCCGGGGGGCGGCACGGAGGAGACGCCCGTGGGCACGGTGTTCGTGGCCCTGGCCAGCGCTCACGGCGAGACGCGGGTGAAGCGCCTCGCCCTCAAGAGCGACCGGCCCCGCGTCCGCTCCATGAGCTGCCTGCACGCGCTGAACCTCCTGCGGCTGCATCTGGACGAACTGGAAAAATAGAAAAGCCCGCCCATCGAGGCGAGCTCCGAACCGCTGACAAGCGTCGGCGGTTCTATTTTTGGCTCACCACGGAAAGTTGTGCGATCAGGCTTCCCCTGGATGGCAATGCCAACATCGTAACAGTCTGACGAAGAAATGCAGTGCGTGCCCTTTCCCCTTAATCCCCTTCCCCACTCTGGCGGGGACGGGGAAAAGTTTGTTGTGGGCTTCGCCCACACTGAGCAGGGCTCCGCCCTGCACCTTCCCGGTGTGAAGCGAAATGCCGTTCTGGAGGACAGCCGATTCCTCTTTCGCTGCTATTCCACAACTCGATCCGTGACGGCCTATTTTTTCCCGGAAACAAGACCCGCGCGCTTCTCCAGCAGCACCTTGCAGTCCTGCCAGGTGCCGCCGGTGAAGGCGTCTTTGTAGAGGTGCATCACCGTCTTGTTGTTGAAGCGGACCAGCAGGTAATCCGACTTCTCCGAAACCGACTGAATCTTCGCGTAATCCTGCTTCACGGTGGTGTTGGCCTGGGCGATGAGGATGGCGTCCTCCTCAAAGGAGATGCTGCACGTCCAGTTTTCCTTCCCGCTGACTTGGGCCAGCCTCTTATACTGCACCGAGGCATAGACGAGATACCGCGGAATGGTGAAATAGAAGCAGTATAACGCCAGAATCACGAACATGGCTCCACCGCCGAAGCAGAAGGCGTAGATCAGCGCAGCGACGGCGCAGGCGCACCAGAAGATGAAAAAGCCCAGTCTCGATCCCCGGAGCATGCTCTCCAGGATCCATCGCCGGTAGAGCGCTTTCGTCACCGTGTATTCGTTTTTCATGGGCGCGCTTCGCCTCCTTCCCTATTCGATCACCGCGTGCACCAGCTTGGGCACGGGGGAGGGCTCCCGGGACACGGCCAGCGCCCCCTCCAGCAGCCGCGTGGCCTCCTTGACGTCGGAGGCGGGGTTCGCGTGCAGCACGCACCAGGGCTCCCCCTTCTCGATGGGATCCCCCAGCCGCTTGGTCATCACCAGGCCCACGGCGGGGTCGATCCGGTCGGTCTTCTTCACCCGGCCCGCCCCCAGCGCCTGCGCCGCGTAGCCGATGTCGCTGGTTCGCATGGCGGCCACGTAGCCGCCCTCCGGCGCGGGCACCGGAATGAGCTGCTCCGCCCGGGGCAGCAGGTCAATGTCCTCCGTCACGCGGGGGTCGCCGCCCTGGGCCTCGATCATCTGGGCCAGCTTCAAAAGGCCCGCGCCGCTGTCCAGCTTCTCCCGCAGGCGGATGAGCGCCGCCTCGGTGGTCTCGGCCAGGCCGGCGGTGCGGAGCATCTGGGCGGCCAGCTGCAGCGACACGTCCACAAGCGGCCCCTCCGCCCGGCCGGACAGGGCGTCGATGGCCTCCCGCACCTCCAGGGCGTTGCCCACGTTCAGGCCCAGGGGCTGGTTCATGTCGGTCACCAGGGCGCTGAACCGGCGGCCGGTGAGGGAGCCGATGCGCACCATGGTCTTGGCCAGCTTCACGCTGAGCTCGGCGGTGGGCATGACCGCGCCGGTGCCGGTCTTCACATCCAGCACCACGGCGTCGCAGCCGGCGGCGATCTTCTTGGACAGGATGGAGGAGGTGACCAGAGGCAGGGAGTCCACCGTGGCGGTGACGTCCCGCAGGGCGTAGAGGGTCTTGTCCGCCGGGGCCAGCTCGGCGGTCTGCCCGATGACGGCGATGCCGATGTCCTTCACCTGCCGGATGAAGCGCTCCTTGCTCAGGTCCACCCGCATGCCGGGAATGCTCTCCAGCTTGTCCAGCGTGCCGCCGGTGAAGCCCAGGCCCCGGCCGCTCATCTTGGCCACCTTCGCCCCGCAGGCGGCGGCCAGAGGCGCGGCGATGAGGGTGGTGGTGTCGCCCACACCGCCGGTGGAGTGCTTGTCCACCTTCGCGCCGGGGATGTCGGAAAGGTCCAGCACGTCACCGGAATAGGCCATGGCCATGGTCAGATCCACCGTCTCCCGGTCGGTCATGCCGTTCAGGCAGATGGCCATCAGCAGCGCGGACAGTTGATAGTCCTCGAAGGAGCCATTGACTGTCCCCTCCACGAAGGCATAGACCTCCTCCTTTGTGAGCTCCTGCCCCAGCCGCTTCTTCATGATGATCTCCGTGGCGCGCACGATTCATTCCTCCCCGTCCGGCCGGCGGTGGTTCCCCGGCCCGGTTTGTTTCTTTCCCCATTTTACTACCGGCCGGGCGGAGTGTCAACGGCCTGTGTTCCTCCCTCGACATCTCTCCCGTTCTGTGCTACAATAATCCCGAACGAAAATGCCCACAAAACATGGAGGAGGCCTTCCCATGGAAACCATCCGCAAGATCGACATCCACGCCCACGCCACCGCCTATCCCCAGCTGATCCCCGCCAACCGGCACACCGGCGGCCGCTTCCTGGGGGGCGAGGAACTCATCGGCATGTACGACCAGCTGAACATCGAGAAGGGCGTGCTGCTGCCCCTGGTGGACAGCGTGAGCCAGTGGGTGACCATGACCAGCGAGAACTGCAAGCTCATTGCCGACGCCCACCCGGACCGGTTCGTCTGGTTCTGCGGCATCGACCCCCGCATGGGCGACAACAGCCCGGACACCGACCTGCCCTACCTGCTGAACCACTACAAATCCCTGGGCGCCCGGGGCGTGGGCGAGCTGACCACCCAGCTCTACGCCGACGACCCCATGATGGACAACCTGTTCTCCGCGCTGGAGGAGTGCGACATGCCCGTCATCATCCACATCTCCCCCCGCTTCGGCGTGGGCTACGGCATCATCGACGACCTGGGCCTGCCCCGCCTGGAGCGGATGCTGAAAAAGCACCCGGCCATGAAGCTCATCGGCCACTCCCAGCCCTTCTGGGCGGAGATTGCCGCCGACCTAACCGAGGAGAACCGCAACCGCTATCCCCAGGGCAAGGTGACGGAGGGCCGGCTGGTGAAGCTGATGCGGGACTACGGCAACCTGTACTGCGACCTGTCCGCCGGCAGCGGCGCCAACGCCATGACCCGCGACCCGGAATTCGCCGCCCGCTTCCTCACCGAGTTCGCCGACCGGGTGTTCTTCGGCTGCGACATCTGCGCCTCCTTCAACACCCATCCTTTCAAGCTGGACGCCTTCCTCACCGACCTGCGGGAGAGCGGCGGCATTTCGGAGGAAACTTATCGCAAGATCGTGCGCGGCAACGCGGAGCGGATGCTGGGACTGTAATTCGCAATTCGCAATGCGCAATTCGCAATTCGCAATTTGGGGGCCGGGGTCTTACCCCCAATGAGGCGCGGAGCGCAACCCCCGTGAGGCGCGGGGCGAAGCCCCGCCGCCTTCTCCCCCCGTCCCCGCATGGCGGGGAAGGGGGCAGGGGGAAAGGGTACAGTACCCGATTGTCGCCAGACCCATAATTGCGCATTGCGAATTGCGAATTTTTAATCGAATCTTATCCCCTCGCCGTCCTTGCAATCCCGCCGCCGCTGTGGTATAGTTATCCCCGTTGAGTGGCAGAAATGCGTAAGTCCGAACAGGGCTTGCGCATTTCTTTTTTTGCCCGAATTTTCCAACGGAGGGACGTCAATATGGAAACCAACGCACATTCCTTTCTCGCGCGGGAACGGATTCCCGTGCTCATGCGCAAGTACTCCCTGCCCTGCGTCATTTCGCTGCTGGTGGGCGCGCTGTACAACATCGTGGATCAGATCTTCATCGCCAACGCCAGCTACCTGGGCTCCTACGGCAACGCGGCCAACACGGTGGTGTTCCCGCTGACGGTGATCGCCCTGGCCATCGCCGTGACGATCGGTGACGGCTGCTGCGCCTTCGTGAGCATCTGCCTGGGCCGGCAGGATCGGGACACCGCCCGCCTGACCTTCGGCAACGCGGTGACGCTGTCGGTGATCTCCAGCGCGGCGCTGTGCGCGGTCTACCTCCTGCTTCAGGGGCCGCTGGTGACCATGTTCGGCGGCACGGTGAACGCCGAGACCTACTGCCTCGCCCGGGAGTACTTCCTGTATATCGCCCTGGGCGTCCCCTTCTACATGTTCGGCCAGGCCATGAACCCGGTCATCCGGGCGGACGGCAGCCCCCGCTTCGCCATGATCTCCACCCTGGCCGGGGCGGTGGCCAACATCATCCTGGACCCGCTGTTCATCTTCGGCTTCAAATGGGGCATGATGGGCGCGGCGGTGGCCACGGTGGCGGGCCAGCTCATCACGGCGGCGCTGGCGGTGTGGTATCTGTGCCATCTGAAGAGCGTCAGGCTGGACGGCTCCTGCTTCCGCCTCAAGGGCCATGTGGTCGCCCGCACCGTCTCGCTGGGCGTGTGCAGCTTCCTGTCCCAGATTTCGCTGGTGGCGGCCATGGCGGCCATCAACAACATGATCCGCAAGTACGGCGCGCTGGACCTCATCTTCGGCCAGGAGATCTATGCCCAGATTCCCATGGCGGTGGTGGGCATCGTGATGAAATTCTTCCAGATCGTCATCTCCATCGTGGTGGGCATGGCGGCGGGCTGCATCCCGGTGGTGGGCTACAACATGGGCGCGGCCCGGAAGGATCGGGTGAAGAGCCTGTTCACCCACCTACTGATCGCCGAGGCCCTGGTGGGCGCGGCGGCGCTCATCATCGTGGAATTCTTTCCCCGGGCGCTCATCGGTGTCTTCGGCGCGGCGGGCGAGAGCGCGTACTACACCGACTTCGCCGTGAAGGCCTTCCGGGTGTACCTGTGCATGGTGGTGTTCGCCTGCGTGAACAAGGCCGCCTTCATCTTCCTGCAGGCCATGGGTAAGGCCGCCGCCTCCACCATGCTCTCCATGGTGCGCGAGATCGTGTTTGGCGTGGGGCTGGCGCTGCTGCTGCCCCGCTTTTTCGGGCTGGACGGCGTGCTGTACTCCATGCCCGCCTCGGACATCCTCACGGCGATCATCTCCGCCGTGGTCATCGCGCTGACGTACAGGCAGCTGGACAATACAATGCGCAATTAGCAATTCACAATGCGCAATGACGGCGGGCGGGAGACCTCATCCGTCAGCCCTTCGGGCTGACGGATGAGGTCCCGCGGCCGCGCCTGATGCCAAACTAAAATTCCTCATTCCTAATTCCCAATTCCTAATTGCGTTTTTAACGCCCCGATGCTACAATATAGTTGGTGTCTTTTGCGCCCAATCCATCCTTGGGAGGAATCATCCGTGCCTGAACAGTTTCTGCCCGTGTGCCCGGCGGACATCCGCGCCCGGGGCTGGGCGCAGCCCGATTTCGTCTACGTCACGGGGGACGCCTATGTGGATCACCCCTCCTTCGGGCTGGCCATCATCTCCCGGGTGCTGGAAAAGGCGGGCTACAAGGTGGCCATGATGCCCCAGCCGGATTACCGCGACTGCGAGGCGTTCAGGCTGTTCGGCCGGCCGCGCCTGGGCTTTCTGGTCACGGCCGGGGTGATCGACTCCATGGTGAACCACTACACCGCCGCCAAGAAACGGCGCAGCGAAGACGCCTATTCCCCCGGAGGCCGGGCAGGCTACCGGCCCGACCGCGCCACCATCGTCTACTGCAACCGCATCCGGGAGGCCTTCGGCAACATCCCCATCCTCATCGGCGGCGTGGAGGCGTCCCTGCGGCGCTTCGCCCATTACGACTACTGGGACGACCGGGTGCGCAACTCCATTCTGGTGGACTCCGGGGCGGACGTGCTCATGTACGGCATGGGCGAGCGGGTCATCCTGGAGACGGTCAGGGCGCTGGAGGCGGGCATGCCCTTTCACGACATCCGCCTGCCCGGCACCTGCGTCATGAGCCGGGAGCCGGAGCCGGATTACATCGAAATCGAACCGGCGGAGGAAGTCGCCCGGGACAAGGCCGCCTACGCCCGGGCCTTCAAGGTGCAATACGACGAGCAGGACCCGGTGCGGGGCAAGGGCATCTGCCAGAAGCACGGGGCGCGATACCTCATCGTGAACCCGCCCGCGCTGCCCCTCAGTCAGGCGGAGCTGGACGCCACCTACGCCCTGCCCTACACCCGGCGCTGGCATCCCATGTACGACGCTCTGGGCGGCATTCCGGCGCTGAAGGAGGTGGAGTTCTCCATCGCCCACGTGCGGGGCTGCTACGGCTCCTGCGCCTTCTGCGCCCTCACCTTCCATCAGGGGCGCATCGTCACCTCCCGCAGCCATGATTCCGTTCTGGCCGAGGCGAAGAAGCTCACCCGCCTGCCCGGCTTCAAGGGCTACATCCACGACGTGGGCGGCCCCACCGCCAACTTCCGCGCGCCGGCCTGCGAGGATCAGCTGAGGCGCGGGGCCTGCAAGGGCCGCCAGTGTCTCTTTCCCACCCCCTGCAAGAACCTGAAGGTGGATCACAGCGACTACATACAGCTCCTGCGCAAGCTACGGGCGCTGCCGGGGGTCAAGAAGGTGTTCGTGCGCTCGGGCATCCGCTTCGATTACCTGCTGGCGGACAAATCCGACGCCTTCCTCACCGAGCTGGTGCGCCACCACGTGAGCGGCCAGCTGAAGGTGGCCCCGGAGCACGTGTCCTCCCGGGTGCTCAGATACATGGGCAAGCCGGACGTGGCGGTGTACAACAAATTCGTGGAGGCCTACAAGAAAGCCAATCAGAAGGCCGGGATGGATCAGTACCTGGTGCCCTACTTCATGTCCAGCCATCCGGGCTGCACCCTGGAGGACGCCATCGAGCTGGCGCTGTACATCAAGCGCAGCGGCCACCGGCCCGAGCAGGTGCAGGACTTCTACCCCACCCCCGGCACCCTGGCCACCGCCATGTTCTTCACCGGCCTGGACCCCCGGGATATGACGGAGGTGTACGTGCCCCGGGATCCCCAGGAGAAGGCCATGCAGCGGGCGCTGATGCAGTATTTCCTGCCCCAGAACCGGGAGCTGGCCGTGAAGGCCCTCATCAAGGCGGGGCGAAAGGATCTCATCGGCTTCGGCCCGGACTGCCTCATCCGCCCCGAGCGGAAGGATAAACGGCCCGGCCCGGCGGACGCCTCCGCCCCGGCCCGGCGCAAAGGGCTTTCGAGGAAAACCGGGAGACGGTAGAATGAAAAATTCGCAATGCGCAATTGGCAATTCGCAATTCTATTTCGCGTTGCGCCGCCAAACCCCGCGCGGCCTCAGCCGCGCCTTCAATTGCGCATTGCGCATTGCGAATTGCAAATTGCAACAAAGGAGACAGGTTCCATGAAAAAAGGCCTCGCCCGACGGGAGCAAATCATCGAAACCGCAGAGCGGCTGTTCTACAAAAAAGGCTATGAGCAGACCGCCGTGCAGGACATACTGGACGAATTGAACCTGTCCAAGGGCGGCTTCTATCACCACTTCGAGAGCAAGCTGCAGGTGCTTGAGGCCATCTGCGCCCGGCAGGGCCAGCTGGATCAGGCCGCCATGGAGGAGGCCGTCGCCCGGCGCGCGGGCAACCCGCCGGATCAGCTGAACGCGCTGTTCGCCCTGTGCGGTCCCCTGCGGGACGACAAGCCCGACTACGCCGCCCTCATGATCCGGGCGGCCTATCGGGACGGGGGCTTTCAGCTGCGGGACACCATGCGCCGCGTCATGATCGCCTCGGCCCTGCCCCTGGTCAATCAGGTGATCGCCGCCGGTCTGGCGGATAAAGTGTTTTTTACCCGCTTCCCCGGCGAAATCGGGGAACTTATTCTTCTGCTTTACGCCAATATGACTGATGAGGTCGCCATGGCCCTGGCCGACGGCGGCGACGCGCCGCTGTCCGACGCGCTCTCCCGCCTGGAGGCCTGTCGCGCCGCTGTGGAGACGCTGCTGAACGCCCCCTTCGGCTCCATCGTCCTCTACGACCTGGCCCGGCTGCCCCGGCTGCACGCCGCCCTGGGCCTGACGGAGGAGAAATAAAGAGAAATGCGCAATTCGCAATGCGCAATTCGCAATTGGGGCTGGCGGCGATCAGAGTACCCCGATTGAGGCCAGACCCTTCAATTGCGCATTGCGAATTGCCAATTGCGAATTCCAAGAAAAGGCAGGAACCATCCATGCAGAGACATCATTCCAAGCGCTCAGCCCGCGCCCGCAGGGCTCGCCGGCTGCGGCGAAACATAGCCTTCATCCTCACCGCCGCCATGCATCAGGTAGATCACGTTGTAGGATGTTTCCTCACTGTAGCCGTAGGGCAGATAGACATACAGGTCTTTCTCCACCATG
>CADARO010000072.1 GCA_902790345.1 uncultured Eubacteriales bacterium
CGGACGGCACGCCCGTGGCGCGGTTCTACCAGTATGAGCGGGTGCGCCACCTGGTGTATCGGGTGGAGGCGGCTCTGCCCTCGGACAGCCCGGTGCTGTTCGTTCGGGTGCGCATCGACAACGCCGGCGACGAGGACACGGCGGTGTACTGGTGGAGCAACATGGCGGTGAACGAGAAGAAGGACGTGCGCGTACTGGTGCCGGCGGAGCGGGCCTTCCGCTGGGGCTACGGCGGCAAGCTCACCAAGGTGCCCGTGCCCTATTCCGACATCTTCAAGGACATCAGCTACACCATGAACCTGCCCCAGGCCATGGACTACTTCTTCGACATTCCCGCCGGCCAGCGCCGCTGGATCGCCGCTCTGAACGGCGAGGGCTACGGCTTCTGCCAGAGCTCCACAGACGCCCTCATCGGAAGGAAGCTGTTCGTTTGGGGCATGGGCGCGGGCGGCCGCCACTGGCAGGAGTTCCTCTCCCAGCCCGGCAGCGCCTACATCGAGATTCAGGCGGGCCTGGCCCACACGCAGCTGGAGCACCTGCCCATGCCCGGCGGCAAGACCATCTCCTGGCTGGAGACCTACGGCCCCATGCAGGCCGACCCGGCGCTGGTGCACGGCGAGGACTGGGGCAAGGCCACCGGCGCGGTGAACGAGAAGCTGGAGGGCCTCGTGTCCACCGAGGCGCTCAACGCCATGCACGAGAAGATGGCCGCCGAGCTGGATGGGCAAAACGGGCCCTTCCTGCACGCGGCGGACGGCTGGGGCTACGTGGAGCAGCAGATCTGCGGCCCGGAGAACTTCCACTGCGGCGCGCTGCGCTTCCCGGCCTATCGCCTGCGGGACGCGGAGAAGGAATGGATGGCGCTCCTCAACGACGGCGCGCTGCCCTGCCCCGATCCCACCGAGAGTCCCAAGGGCTATCAGGTGAACGACCGCTGGCTGAAGCTGCTGAAGAAATCCATCAAGAGCGGCAAGGGCGACCACTGGTACGCCAACTACCAGCTGGGCGTCATGCTGGCCTATCGCAACGACGTGAAGGGGGCCAAGTCCGCCTTCAACAAGTCCGTCAAGCAGGCCCCCTCCCCCTGGGCGCTGCGCTGCCTGGCGGTGCTGGCCGCTCAGGACGACGACCTGAAGAAGGCCGGCGACCTGATGCTCAAGGCGCTGACCATGAGCACCCAGCGCAACCTGGCGCTGGAGGCCATCGCCATGCTCAACAAGGGCAAGCGCTACAGGGAGGCCTTGGGCGCCATCGACAGGCTGCCGGAGAGCGTGAAGCGCATCGGCCGCATGAAGGTGCTGCGCATCGAGGCCCTGCTGGGCACCGGCGACGCCAAGCAGGCCGAGAAGCTGCTCAGGAGCAAGATCGTGCTCACCGACGTGCGGGAGGGCGAGCTGTCCCTCACCCAGCTGTGGTTCTGGCTGTGCGCCCTGAAAAAGGCCCAGGCCGAGGGCGGCGAGGTCACCGAGGCGCTCATCAAGGAGATGAGCGAGACCGTCACCCCGCCGGCGCACCTGGATTTCAGAATGCACTGATGTTTTTCCGCCAACACGGGAGGATCCGGTCAGGGTCCTCCCGTTTGTTATGACAGGCACATTAAAAAACGATGAAATTCCTTGTCTCCCCCATGCATTCGTTGTATAATACAGGGAAGAACCGTTTCGGAGGCGAGGATCATGCAGCTCAACCTGGGCGACCTGGTGCAAATGCGCAAGACCCATCCCTGCGGCAGCGACCGCTGGGTCATCACCCGCACCGGGGCCGACATCAAGATCAAATGTGAGGGCTGCGGCCGCGTGGTCATGCTGGACCGGCCGGAATTTGAAAAAAGAGTCAGGAAGATCCTGACCGTTCACACGGAAGAATAGGAAGGGGCAGATGGCATGCAGACCGCGCCCGAGTTGACGCAGGAACCCTCAAAAAAGAAAGAAAAGAAGAAAAAGACAGTGGGACAGGAAATACTCTCCTGGGTGTTCAGCTTCGCCGTCGCGCTGGCCGCGGCGCTGCTCATCCGCGCGTTTCTCTTTACGCTCATCACCGTGGACGGCACCTCCATGATGGAGACGCTGCAGGACGGCGACAAGCTCTATGTCTCCGTGCTGTCCGCCAAAATCGGCGGCTACGACCACGGCGATGTGGTCATCTGCCAGTATCCGGGCCGCACGGACTTCATCGTCAAGCGACTCATCGGCCTTCCCGGCGACACGGTCATGGTGGATCGAGGCCAGGTCTATGTCAACGGCCAGGCGCTGGACGAGCCCTACGTGACCCACCCCAACCCCTACAGCTATCCGGAGACCACCATGGGCGAGGGCGAGTACTTCGTGCTGGGCGACAACCGCAGCGTCTCACACGACAGCCACTCGGCGGACGTGGGGCCGGTGACAAAGCTCATCGGCAAGGTCCGAGCCATCTTCTGGCCGCTGAACCGCGTCCGCGGCCTTCAATGACGGAATCAACAGAAAGGGACTGATCATCATGGAACAGAACGAGCATCCCAACGAAGAACACAAGCGCGGCCTGCTGGAGCTGCACGAATCCGAAAAGACGCAGAAGGACAAGGAACGCGCCGCCAAGATCAAAAAGGAAATCAGGGACTGGATCGTCTCGCTGGTGGCGGCGCTGGCCATCGTGTTTCTGGTGCGCACCTTCCTGTTCACCATCATCCGGGTGGACGGCCCCTCCATGAGCGACACCCTGCTCAACGGCGACCGGCTGTACGTAGACGTGTTGGACATGCGCAAGGACGGTCCCGGCCGCTTCGATGTGGTGATCCTGCACTATCCCAACCGCAGGGAGAACTTCGTGAAGCGGGTCATTGGCCTGCCCGGCGACACCATCGAGGTGACCGAGGGCGTGCTGACCGTCAACGGCGTTCAATATGACGAGCCCTACCTCACCCCGGAGCGGATCGCCTCCTTCAGCCGCGCGGCCAACGACTTCGCCGTGACCCTGGGCGAGGACGAGTACTTCGTCATGGGCGACAACCGGGACAACTCCAACGACAGCCGCCGGGTGGGCGTCATCAATCGCAACATGTTCGTGGGCAAGGTGTGCCGCATCATCTGGCCGCTGAGCCGCTGGGACGCCGTGGAAGGCTCTGAGGTGTACGACAACCAATAATCCGGAGGCCTGAATGAACATACAGATTTACGCCCTCAAGCGGGATTTCGACGTGCAGAAGGCCGAGCGCTACTTCAAGGAGCGCCGCATACCCTATCAGTTCGTGGATCTGAGCAAAAAGGGCATAGGGCTGAAGGAACTGGAGGTGGTGCGCCGCCAGGTGGGCCTGGAGGGCATGATCCGCCTGAACGACAAGGACTGGCAGAGCCATTACGTGGCCCAGCTCACCGACCCCCAGGCCGCCTTGGAAATGCTGCGGGACGACCCGAAGCTGATGCGCCTGCCCATCGTGCGCAACGGCTCTCAGGCCACGGTGGGCTATCAGCCGGACGTGTGGGCCGGCTGGAAATGATCGCCTGAAAGAAATATGAAACCGCCCGGCGGGCCTGGGGAAGGCCTTGCCGGGCGGTTTGTCTGTATCCATTACTGGTGTTCGGGCTTCAGGGCGGAGCGACCCGTGGGGGCGCCGTCCCGGCGCATGGAGAAGCGCTCCATGGGATAGGCCGCCAGGTTGTCCAGCACGCCCCGTTTATCCGCCTTGTTCAGCAGCGCCTGCCGCGCCCGGCGGATCTCGCTCTCCTCCCGGTGCTTGCTGGGGCCGCCCATGCAGCCGCCCTCGCAGGCCATGCCCTCGATAAAGTCCTCGGTGAGCCGTCCGGCCTTCAAGAGCGTCAGCGCCTTTTTGCACTCCGCGCCGCCGCTGGCCCGGCACACGCTGAGGCTGCCCACGTCCTCGCCCCGCTCCGCCATGCACTGGAGCACCGCGCCGGTGACGCCGCCGCTGGAGGCGAAGCCCTTGCCGAACAGGCTGGCCTCCTGATAGGCCTCCTCCACCGGCTCCAGCTTCACGCCCTTGCTGTCCAGCAGGGACCCCATCTCGCCGAAGGTGAGGGCGTAGTCGGCGTTGTCGGCGATGGACTTGTCCTCCGCCTCGGTCTTCTTGGCGATGCAGGGCCCGATGAACACCGTAACGCAGCCCGGCCGGGTGGCCTTCAAATAGCGGGACACGGCGCACATGGGCGACACCGTGCCCGACAGGTTCTCCGCGTACTGCTTGGGGAAGTACTTTCTCAGCATGTTCACAAAGGCGGGGCAGCAGCTGGTGGTCATCTTGCGGCCTTCCTCATGGGCCTCCAGCCACTCCCGGGCCTCGTAGGCGGCGGTCATGTCGCCCCCCAGGCCCACCTCCACCATGTCCGCAAAGCCCACCTTTTTGAGCGCCGCCCGGATGGCCGCCATGCTGATCTTTTCCTCATACTGGCCCTCCGTGGCGGGGGCGCACATGGCGATGACCTCGTCCCCCGCCTTGATGTGGCGGATGATGTCCACCAGGTGGACCCGGCTGGCGATTGCGGCGTAGGGGCAGGTGTGGATGCACTGGCCGCAGCTGACGCACTTCTCCCGGTCGATGACGCACAGGTCGTTCTCGTCATAGGAGATGGCGTCCACGGGGCACACGGCCTGACAGGGGCGCACCCGGTGGGTGATGGCACCGTAGGGGCAGGCGTGGGCGCACTGGCCGCACTTCTTGCACTGCTCCCGGTCGATGTGCATGCGGCTCTCGCCGGGGTGAATGGCCCCGAAGCGGCAGGAACGCATGCAGGCCTTGCCCATGCACAGCCGGCAGTTGTCGGTCACGATGTAGGCGTCCGGCGGGCAGCCCTGGCAGGCCGGCTCGATGACCTGCACCATCATGTCCTTCATGTGCTCGTCCACCGACTGGTTGCAGGCCAGGCGGATGCGGTCCCGCACGATTTCCCGCTCCCGGTAGATGCAGCAGCGGTACAGCGGCTTCGGGCCGGGCACCAGATGGCGCACCGCCTCGTTCTTGGCGTCCTCGGTGAGGTTGTCGTCCCAGGCCAGGCGGCAAACCTCGGTGATGACCTTGTGCTTGAATTCAACAATAAAGGCGTCGTTTGTTACCATGAATGCTTTTCCCTTTCCCCGCGCGGATTGCGCCCGATGTGTTTTTCTGATATAATTATTTTGGCGTCACTCGTACAGCCTGAGCGCCGCCACCTCCGCCTCGAATTCCGCCGACTGAGCCCGCCAGTCGTCCAGCAGCTCCGAAAGCGTCAGCTCGCCCCGCAGGTAGCTGTCCGCGCCGGTGTCGCCGGACAGGGAGGTGAGCCGGGACACGTCCGCGTAGGAGCGGAACTCGAACTGATCCGGATACATGTCCTTGAGCGTCTTCATGAGGGTCAGCGCCGTGGGCATGAAGTCCAGCCGGGGTGACAGCGGAATGAACTCCACGCCGAAGCAGACCTGCCCAGCGTGCTTGGACCAGAAGGGCGTGAACGCCCGGGCCCGCATGGCCAGGTTCGGGTCCTTGATCCGCTCCCGCAGCACGGACAGCAGCCTGTCCATGTCGATGAACGGCGCGCCGTAGATCTGGAAGGGCTCGGCGGTGCCCCGGCCCTCGCTGATGTTGGTGGCCTCGAAGAAGCACCCGCCCTCATAGCACAGCGCGGTGTCAAAGGTGTGGATGGAGGGCGAGGGCAGGTTCCACAGCTGGCCGGTCTCGGGCCAGGTCATGTCCGCCCGGTAGCCCGCCATGGGCACCGCCCGATAGTCCAGCGACAGGCCGAAATGGCGCTTGAAATAATAGCCCAGCTCCCCGGCGGTGAGGCCATAGCGGGTGGCCAGCCGGTGCGCGCCCACGAAGCAGTCGTATTTGGGATCCATGCGGTTGCCGGAAACCGCGCGGCCCAGGGGATTGGGCCGGTCCAGCACCACCATGGAAAGCCCCGCCGCGTCCGCCGCCCTCATGCAGTTGGCCATGGTATAGATGTAGGTGTAGTAGCGCATGCCCACATCCTGAATGTCGTATACCAGCAGATCCAGCCCGGCCAGATCCTCCGCCGAGGGGGTCAGCTTGTCGCCATAGAGGGAGATCATGGGGGTGCCGTATTTCGGGTGTCTGCAGTCGCCGATGCCCGCGCCGTCCATGGCGCCATACATGCCGTGCTCCGGCGTGAACAGCTTCTCCACCCGGAAGCCCGCCTCGTGAAACACGGTCATGTCGTCCATCAGGCGGGAATCAACCCCCGAGTAGTTGGTGATGAGGCCGATGCGTTTGCCGGCGAAGAGAGAACGATACGCCCCCAGCCGGTCGATGCCCAGAGAAACCACACGCGTCTCCCCCTTTCTCAGACCCGCGCCGGAATGGCGTTCAGCGCCGCGGCGATGGTCTCCGCGATGCGCTCATGGCCCCGGGCGTTGGGATGCAGGTTGTCCGTGTCCGCCAGGTGGAAGAAGGGCGCATACTCGCCGAAGGCGGGCAGCAGGCCGCAGTCCCGATACAGGTCGATGAGCGGCGCGCTCCAGATCCGCGCCGCCCGGCGCACGGCCTCGGCGTAGTCGCCGATGAACAGGCCCTGCGCGTTGGCCCACAGCTCGTCCGGCTGCACGTTCTCGTCGCTGAACCGAGCGAAGCCCCGGTGGATGGGCGTCATCACGATCACCTGCGCCCGGGGGAAGCCCCGCTTCAGCTCGCCCAGCAGCCGGTTGAGCCGGCCGCAGAAGGTGCCCTCGTCAAAGACCAGCGCCCGATGGAGCCGCTGAACCGTCTGGCCGTTGTGATTGACAGCGCCCGGCTCGGCGGTGTAGAATTCCCCCATGGGCAGGCCGTGGTTGAAGTCGTTGGTGCCGCCGAACAGGAACACCGCGTCCACGTCCGGATGCTCCGCCTCCAGCCGCTTCGCCAGCTGGAGCATGTAGTCGGTCTGCGCGCCGTTCACGCCGTAGTTGTACGCCTCGATGCCCAGCCACTGGCTGAGATACTCGTGATACGCCCTGTCGCTGCCCACGCCCTCGGTGATGGAATCGCCGATAAAGGCCACGCGCCTGCCGCGCCACGCCTCGATGCCAAACGTCATAATCTGTCCCTCCCGGTTCAAAATCAGAATCCCTTTGGCAACATTATACCATTTGTTTGATACGCGCACAATCACAAAATGCAGCGAAAAGAAAGGAAGTGCTTTGCCATGTCAAACGAACCTCTCCGCGTGGGCGTGCTGGGTTCCGGCCGCATCGTGCGCCGGGTGATGAAGGATTTTCACAGGGGACAGGGCTATGTCCTTTCCGCCGTGGCCTCCCGTTCCCTGGAGCGGGCGCAAACCGCCGCCAGGGAATACGGTGCGCCGCTGGCCTTCGGAAGCTATGAGGAGCTGGCCGCCTGCAAAGAGGTGGACCTGGTGTACATCGCCGTGCCGCACCCCTTCCACTGCCCCATCGCCCTGCAGATGATGAACGCCGGCAAGCACGTGATCTGCGAAAAGCCCATGGCGCTGAATGAGGGCCAGGCCCAGGCCATGGTGGACTGCGCCCGGGAAAAGGGCGTATTTCTGATGGAGGCCATGTGGACGCGCTTCTTCCCCGCCACGAAAAAGATGGTCTCGCTGGTGAAGGGCGGGGCCATCGGGCAAATCAACCACGTGTACGCGGTGTTCAGCGGCGCGGCGGCGTATGACCCGGCGAGCCGCGCCTTCGACCCGGCCCTGGGCGGCGGCGCGCTGCTGGACATCGGGGTGTATCCCCTCATGGCCGCGACCCAGCTGCTGGGCTGGGACATCGAGTCCGCCCAGGGAGCCTGCCAGTACGCTCCCAGCGGGGTGGACATGCGCCTGGCCGCCCAGCTGAAATTCCCCGGCGGCGCCACGGCCCAGATCATGGGCGGCATGGACGCCTGCGCCCCCTCCCACCTGCTGGTGTACGGCTCGGAGGGCTATATCCTGATGGAGGATTTCTGGCATCCCACCGCCTTCACCTTGTGTGGCGCGGACGGCCGGCGGGAGGAGTACCGCTTCCGCCCGGAAAACGAGGGCTTCCACTACGAATTCGAGGAGGCGGCCCGCTGCGTCCGGGAGGGGCTGAGGGAATCGCCGCTGATGCCCCACGAGGAATCCATCGCCGTGAGCCGCGTCTGCGATTCGCTGCGGCGGCAGGCGGGCATCGTGTATCCGGGGGAATAAAAAGAGAAGGGCCGGGCGGCGCGTTTTCTTTCGCGCCGCCCGGCCTGCTATATATTTATTTGGCTTTTTCGTTTATTCCCCGATCAGCCCGTTCACCAGCTCCACGGCCAGGGCGTGCACGTCCTGCGCCACGGCCATGCTCCAGGCGGTGGCCACGTCGGCGGCGTCCTCGGCGGTGGGATCGAAGCCGGCCTTGAACTCGGCGAAGGCCGCGTTCACTTCGGCCTGCTTGGCCTGCAGCGCGTCGTTGACGGCGGCGATCTGCTCCTCGGTGAGCTCGGCGTACATCACCAGGTTGCTCAGGGCGTCGAAGCTCCAGTACATGGAGTCGGCCCAGTTCTCCGGCAGCACCTTGAAGCCGTCCACCGCCACGCGCTCGCCGTCCACCCGCTTGTAGGTGGTGGTGGCGTAGTACAGGCCGCTCTCCGGTTCCTCCTCCACGAAGGGGGCCTCGGCTGTGCTCAGCTTGTAGGAGGCGTCCACGTCGGTGGTGAGCATGGGGAAGTAGGGAATGAATACGTTGATGGCGGCGTCGTTCATGGTGACCCATTCGATGGTGTCGGCGATGCCGTCCTCCGGGAAGGTCTGGAACACGTGGGTCTCCAGGTTGCGCACATAGCCGATGTTGCCGATGTGGTAGAAGTCCTGCACATCCGCGATGGACAGCGCCTTGTCGGGGGTGATGCCGGTGTACATGGGCACGATCTCGCCGTTCTCGTCGATGTTGCTGATGAGGTAGGACGCGGCGGGGTCAACCTCGGCCTCGGTGTCCGCGAAGGCGGGATCCAGGAAGGCCAGGGCGTTCACCATGCGGGCGTTGGGGGCGGTCTCCTCGTTGTAGGAGAGCACGTAGTTGATGACGTTGGCGTCCGCGTCACCCACGAAGGAGCCGGCGGTCTGGGCGGTCTCGATGAGGCTCGCGGAGGCGATGACGTTGTCGGTGTCGTCCAGGTCGATGGCGCCGATGATGGACATGTTGGGCTGCACCATGACCATGTCGTCCGTCAGCTTCACGGCGATGTACTGATGGCCCGTCGTGTTCTCGATGTACCAAGTCTCGGTGTTGTCGGCGATGAAGATGCCGGAGCCGTCGCACGCGCCGACGGTGTCATAGATGCCGGTGAGCACGGCCAGGGCTTCCTTCGCGGTGGCGGCCTCGCTCAGCAGCACGGTGACGATCTCGGCCTCCTCGATGCCCAGATCCTCGAAGGGATCGGCCTCCCCCACCGCGTCCGCCGAGCCGATGGTCTCGGTGGCGCTGACGGACAGGCCCTTTTCATTGGTGCCGCCCGCCTCGTAGGGGGTGTGAGGGTGGTCGTCGCCGCAGTCCGGGCAGACATTGCCGACACCCTCGCCGTTGTCGTCGCTGAAGGCGGTGTAGCTGTAGCTGTCATGGGTGAAGGTCCAGGTGAAGCCGTAGCAGCCCTCATACAGCTCGCCGGCGGTGTGCTTGCCCGCGGGAGCCACGTACATCAGCTTGTTTTGGCTGTTGGAGAAATCCTCGCTGCGGCCGAAGATGGCGGAGCCGTCGTCCGAGAGGGCGGGGCCCACGTAGATGCTGGTGCAGGCCAGCGCGCCGTTGAACAGCATGCAAATCGCCAGAGCCAGCGCGGCCGTCACGGCCAGTTTCTTTTTCATCGAAGACATCATTTTGTTTCGCATCCTTTCATCTCGTTGAATTGCGCTCAGTATACGCCTACTTTTCGGCGCTGTCAAGTATAAATATACGGTATTCATGCAATTTTATACGGAATTTACAATGATGGCAGGGATTGGAATGAAAATATATGCACACAAAGCCGCGCTTGCGCTTCAATCCAAAGCGCGATATAATACGAACAGATACACACGGGAGGCGAAGGAAACATGATTCTGATGAGCAACAACCAGTGGAGATGCGATGAAAACAACGACGTGTGGCGGGCCATGGGCGAGGACTGCTCGGCCGAGGCCCGGGTGAAGGGGCTGGTGCGGGCGTACAGGGCCATTCTGCCGGACGTGATGGGCCTGCAGGAAGTGTCCACCCGCATGGCCACCCTGATGATGGCGGAGCTGGAGGAGACGCCCCTGCCCGGCGGCGGCGCGGCGCGCTATGAATACATATCCGGCGGCGACACCCCCATCGTCTACCGGCGCGATAAATTCCGCCTGCTGGAGTCCGGCTTCTTCCGCTATGACGAGGCGGTGCCGGGGCTGGAGGGCAGCTTCAACAACTACGAGACGAAGTCATACTGCTTCGGCGTGTTCGAGGATCGGGCCAGCGGCGGCCGCTTCGCCCTCATGAGCACCCACCTGTGGTGGATGTCCTCCCGCCCCGAGTCCAGCAACTTCCGGGCAGGCTCCAACAGGGCCCGGGCGTACCAGATCGGCCTGGCCTCCGCCCGAATGGACCAGGTTATGGCGAAATACGCCTGCCCCGGCGTGCTGATGGGCGACCTGAACGCCTCGGTGAACAGCCTGTGCCTGGAGACGGCCTTCGCGGCGGGCTGGAAGGAAGTCCACGACCTGGCCCCGGCAGACGCCCGGGACGAGACCCGGGGGCATCATCCCTGCGGGCCGAAGGGCTTTGAGCGAAGCGAGCCCGGCACATTCTCCCAGGCCATCGACCACATCCTCCTGAAAAACGAAGGTGGCGCGAAGGTGCTGTCCTTCCGCCGCCTGACGGACGAGTGGTTCGACAAGGTGTCCGACCACTATCCGCTGTACGTCGATATTCAGTTCTGACCGTCCAGATACCGCGATCGATGTCCACGCTGCCGTCCGGGCGCATGGCGGTGCACTCGCAGGTGAGGGAGCCCTGATAGCCGTAGCGCCCGGCGGTCTCGAAGAACGAGCCGAAGTCGATCTGGCCGTCGCCGATGAACAGCGTCCTGAGGGAGGCCCAGTCCATGACGCCGCCCCTGTAGTCGTTCACGTGCAGGTGCCGGATGCGCTTCTCAGTCCAGAGCCAGGCCCATTCGGGCTGTGAGAACAGGGGCATCTGGCCGTGGAAGGCGCTCATCTTGGTGTCGATGGTGAAGGCGCAGTCCGGGAACAGGGCCCGCATCTCCCGAAGGTGGGTCATGGGGTCTGAATGGCTGCACACCACGTTTTCCACCGTCAGCTCCAGCTCATAGGCCCGGGCCGTGGCGGCCAGGCGCCGGTAGGCGGCGTAGTTGTGCTCCATGCAGCGGTCGGAGTCCAGGCTGCCCCACAGGTGGATCACCAGCTGCTTCGCGCCGATGACCTTCGCCACCTGGCAGTTCCACTCGAAATCCCGCAGGGCGCTTTCGGCGTCGCCGGGGCCGTCCCGGCTGATGCGGTCGCCGATGGTCTTGTCCGCGTGCATGGCGGGAAAGGCGATGCCGGAGGCGGCCAGATCCCGGGCGATCTCATGCCGCCGGTCGTACCAGGTCTCGTACATCATGAATTCCATGCCGTCGCAGCGCAGCAGCGGGAAGTATTTCATGATGAGCCGGTGATCCCGGCCGTTCAGCCGCCCCACGATGGCCCCGGTGGAGCACAGAACAGGATGCGCCATCAGCCGTGCTCGCCTCGGGCCTGGCGCTCCATGTCCTCCACCACGATGTCGTAGATCTCGCCCAGCGTGGCGCAGTATTCCAGGATCTTCCAGGGCTCGTTGGTGTGGAAGTGGATCTTGATGAGCTCATCGTCCCCCACGGCCAGCAGGCTGTCGCCCTGAAAGTGCTCGGTGATGTAGTCGTTGATCTTGTCCTCATCCAGGTCGTGTCCCTCGATGAGCAGCTGCGTGTCATATCGGAATTCCAGCATGTCTGTATTGTCCTTTCTGTTTCGCGGTCAAAGGGCCAGCGCCTTCCCGTTCAGCACGGCGGCGGCCAGCCCGGTGTCGTCATAGATCAGCTTGAGGGAGAAGAAGGGGCTGCCCTCGTCCAGCAGGCGCAGGAAGATCCGGTCTCCCGCCCACATGGGCAGGCCCGGAACCTTCTCCTTCTCCACCCAGCACACCTCGCCCTCGTCGCAGTCGGCGGCGAGGCTGCCGGTGAAGTCCGTGGCGGAGAACACGTGCATGTACTCCACCCAGTCGCCGGACACGAAGGTGACCACGCCCCGGAAGGCGTATTCGGTGAGGGTGAGGCCGGTTTCCTCCCGCACCTCCCGCAGCACGCAGTCCTCCGGGCTCTCGCCCCGCTCGAAATGCCCGCCGATGCCCAGCCACTTGCCGTAGTTGCCGTCGCTTTCCCGCTTGTTGCGGTGGATGAGCAGGCACTTGCCGTCCTTTTCCAGATAGCAGATGGTGGTGATCTCCGGGGCGGGCCGCTTTTTGCGCCCGAGCACATCCGGCTTTTCAGCCAGCGGCCCCTTGGCGGCGATGAGGAACTTCGTCTTCACGCCCTGGGCGGTGAACATGGCCTCGTGCTCGCTCACGTAGTTGGGCGCGAAGCCGGAGGCGTGCAGATCCCGGGTGAGATACTGAATGGTGAAGCCGCACTGGGCCAGGTAGCCCACGGTGTCGTCGAACAGGCCGTCGTCGTCGGTCTTGAACCAGATCTGACCCCCGTCCACCAGGAAATCGCGATACTGCATCAGCTGCCTGGGGTGGGTCAAGCGGCGCTTCTTCTGCCGCTCCCGCTGGCTCCAGGGATTGCAGAAGCTGATGTAGATCCGCTCCACCCGATCCTCACCGGAAAAGGCCTGGCTGATGAACGAGCACTCCTTCACGGCCAGGCGGAGGTTGTCCACCGGCTCGTCGCCGTAGCGGGCGGCCACGTTGCGCCGGGCCACCCCCAGCACGTCTGTGCTGATGTCGATGGCCACGAAGTTCACGTCCTTCTCCGCATGGGCCATTGCCGCCGTGGACACGCCCTTGCCGCAGCCCAGCTCCACGTGCAGCGGCTGGTCCTTGGGAAAGAGCGAGCGCCAGCGGCCCCGATTCGCGTCGCTGTCCAGCACCGCCCAGGGGCAGGCCTCCAGCTCCGGCCTGGCCCACTTCTTCTTGCGCATTCGCACGGCCGACTCCTCCTTCGCTTTCGCCTGAATCGCGATTATTTTAGCACGAAACAAACGCCGATTCAAGGAAGTTATGATGAAAACCCCGGTTTGTCACATTCTTCTTGACGGGCGGGGTCAAAGTGATTATAATAAAATTGTAAAGTCATGCGGCCGACATAAGCGCCGCGCAAGAGAGGAGCGCACAGGCATGAATATCGAGGAAGAGCTCAAAAAGGCAAAGGAAGCGGCGGAGAAGATGAGGGCCGACGCGGAGCAGAAGACGAAGGAACAGCGCGAGAACGCCAAAGACAAGATCGCCGAGGCGGCCGAAGAGGTTCAGGCGGGGGCCAAGACCCTGAAGGATAAGGTTCAGGACGTGCTGGACAAGACCGACATCGACGAGAAAATCGTGGAAGGCGCCAAGGGCCTCAAGGACAAGGCCAAGGAAGCGCTGGACAAGACCGACATCGACGAGAAGATCGTTGAGGGCGCCAAGGGCCTGAAGGACAAGGTTCAGGGCGTGCTGAACAAGACCGACATCGACGAGAAGATCGTGGAAGGCGCCAAGGGCCTCAAGGACAAGGCCAAGGAAGCGCTGGACAAGACCGACATCGACGAGAAGATCGTGGAAGGCGCGAAGAACATCGCCGGCAAGATCGGCTCCCTCTTCGGCAAAAAGGATTGATTCATAGAGACGCGGCGCGGGCCGGGGTTCATCGCTCCGACCCGCGCTTTTTGTATGCCTCAGTATTCCAGCTCGCCCTCGTACACCAGCGCCGTGCGGCCGGTGAGGGACACCCGGTCATCCGCGTAGTTCACCACCAGGCTACCGCCGCGCAGGCGCCGGTGCCGCAGGCCAGGGTCTCCCCGTTGCCCCGCTCGTAGCAGCGCATCTTGAGGGTGGTCTCGTTCACCACCCGGATGAACTCGGTGTTCACCCGCTCCGGGAAGATGGGCGCGTTCTCGAACAGGGGGCCGAGGGCCTGCAGATCCAGCCGCTCCACCTGGTCGGTGAAGATCACGCAGTGGGGATTGCCCACGGACAGGCAGGTGATGTTCCAGCGGCCGCCGGCGATGTCGGTGGGCCGGTCGATGATCGTCTCCTCCGGCAGGGCGCAGGGCACGTCCGCCGCCTTCAGCGACACCGCCCCCATGTCCACCGACACGGAGCTCACCTCGCCGAAGCGGGTGTACAGGGTGAGCCGCTTCACGCCGCTCATGGTCTCGATGTCGATGCGGGTGCGGTTCACCTTGCCCTTGTCATAGAGGAACTTCGCCACGCAGCGGATGCTGTTGCCCGCCATGTGCCCCTCCGAGCCGTCCCGGTTGAAGACGCGCATTTTCGCGTCCGCCCGGGCGGATTCCTCGATGAGCACCAGCCCGTCCGCGCCCACGCCGGTGTGCCGGTCGCACAGCTTCACCGCCATGGCCTCCGGGCAGGACACCCGGCCGTCGAAGTTGTCGATGTAGATGTAGTCGTTGCCGTCGGCGTGCATCTTGGAGAAGTGCAGCGTCTGGCGGCGGGGCCGCATGTGGTTGATGTCCACCAGCTCGGTATTCAGCTGGTTGTAGCGGCTGGCGATGATGTCCGCCAGAGCTCCGGCGGTGTCCAATGAGGTGAGGCAGGCCACCCCCAGCGTGAGGCACTTGCGGTGCAGCCGGATGTAGTCCTCGGTGGTGTCGTCCCGCAGGGCGCCGGTGTAGATCACGTAGTTCACCGCGCCGGCCTCCATCAGGCGGAACAGCGCGTCGCTCTCCCCCATGCCGGGCACCGTGGTCACCTCCGTGCCCAGGGTCCGGATGGCTTCCGCCGTGCCGCTGGAGGCGTACAGCGCGCAGCTCAGGTCGGCAAACTTCCGCGCCAGGCCGATGACCTCGCTGTAGTCGCTGTCGTCCACGGAGAGATAAA
>CADARO010000073.1 GCA_902790345.1 uncultured Eubacteriales bacterium
CGGGGAAAACAGCGTGACCATGCGGTCGTAGTCGCGGTATTCCGCGTGCCGGAGCACGATGGCGTCAGTGGTATAGAGCATGTGTGTTTATTCCTCGTAGCCGGTGGCCCGCAGGTCGCTTTCCCGGTTTCGCCAGTCCTCGCGCACCTTCACCCACAGCTTCAGCATCACCTTGGTGCCCATCATGCGCTCGATGTCGATGCGGGCCGCTGTGCCGATGTCGTGCAGCATCTTGCCCTGCTTGCCGATGATGATGGACTTGTGGCTGGCCCGCTCGCAGTAGATGTTGGCGTGAATCTCGGTGAGGTTGTCCGACAGCTTGGTGATGGCCAGCATCTCCACGCCGATGCCATGGGGAATCTCCTCCCGCAGGTTCAAGAGCGCCTTCTCCCGGATGATCTCCGCGCAGATCAGCCGCTCCGGTTGGTCGGTCATCATGTCATCCGGGAAGTACTTGGGCCCCTCCGGCATGGCCTGAGCCAGCAGCTCCAGCAGGGTGTCCATGTTGTCGCCCCGCTGGGCCGACACGGTCACGATCTGGTCAAACGGTAGGTCGTGCAGCGTGTCCAGCTGAGGCATCAGCTTTTCCGGCGTGGCCAGATCCACCTTGTTCACCGCCAGGAAGCGGGGGCAGTTCATCTTGAGCACGTCCTCCATCACCGCCCGGTCGCCCGCGCCGATGTGCTGCGCGTCCACCACGCAGAGCACCGCGTCCACGCCTTCCCGGGCGTCCGACGCCTGCTTCATCATGAACTCGCCCAGCTTGTTGCGGGGCTTGTGAAGGCCGGGCGTGTCAACGAACACGATCTGCCAGTCCTCCCGGGTGGCCACGCCCAGGATCTTGTTGCGGGTGGTCTGGGGCTTGTTGGACACGATGGCCACCTTTTCCCCCACGAATCGGTTCATGATGCTGCTCTTGCCCACGTTGGGCCGCCCGATGATCGCCACAAACCCGGAATGAAACGCCTTCTTGTCTGCCATAGTAAAATACCTTCCTTCGTCGCGCGCCGTAACATGGCGCGTCAGTTTAATTCGCAATGCGCAATGCGCAATTCGCAATTATTGGGAAGCGCGGCGGGCGGCCTCGATCTGGGCCTGCATCCCGTCGCACCAGTCGTTCCACAGAACGTTGTAATCCTCGATAGATACCACGCGGCCCGTCAAGTCATAGGGCGATGTGACGCCCCTGTCTCGGCATTCCTTCACGCACGCGCGGTACATATCCCAGTCCCATTCGTCCGGCTCCCACATGAGCGGTACGCGCGTCAACCCCGCCCGAATCGCCGCCACGGCGCGGGTATGCCCGTCCGTCATCATGGGAATGCCATCCAGCAGCTTAATTGGAATCGGCTCGAAATTCGACAAATCGCTGGGGTTGAACCATTTCATGATTTCATCCAGCTTCCCCTCGGAAATCCAGAACTGCGAGGGCTGGATGTCCTTCAGCGTCAGCGCTGCCAATCCTTTTCTGTCAAACGACGCTTTTTCATTTTCCATTTCCGATTTCATAATACTGCGACAAACGGCCCTCTTCCTCAAATTCCTTCATCAGGGCGAATCCGTTTTTCTCCAGAACGCGGGCGGAGGCTTTGTTGTCCGCATAAGTGAAAGCGCCGACCGTTTTCAGGCCATACTTTGCGCAGGCCTCTTTCAGGAACAGTCCGGCGGCTTCTGTTGCGACCCCTTGATTCCACAAGCCTTCGTCAAAAATACAGAAGCTCAGCATGGCATTCGGTTCGTCAAGCGGATCGATGCAATAGCACCAAATGTCTCCGACATAGACTCCGTCCGCAAGAACCGTCCTGCCGAAGCTCGCCGCACCCGGAAGAAGCGTTTCCTCGTAATCCTGCAGCGCTTCCTCGATTGTCTTTGCCTTCTGCGGAAGAACCGCCCGGATTTTCGGATTCTGTGACTTTTCAAAATAGATTCTGACCGTTTCTTCTGTCCGGTTGCCCAGGGTAATTGTCATGTTCTGATTCTCCATTAGCACGAAAGGTCTTCCGGGCCGAAGGAGTGGGGCAGCAGCTCGGCCAGCGTAGCCGTGGACGTCGGGCCGCCCTTTTTGCCCACGATTACCCGCATCTCCGGGCCGAATTCCCGCAGGAACTGGCGGCAGATGCCGCAGGGCCAGGCGGCTTCCTTCTCCCCCGCGATGGCCACGGCCAGGAACTTCGTGGCGCCCTCGCTGACCGCCTTCACCGCCGCCGTGCGCTCGGCGCAGATTGTCGCGCCCAGGGAGGCGTTTTCGATGTTGCAGCCGGTGAACACCCGGCCGTCCTCCGCCAGGATGCACGCCCCCACGCGGAAATGGGAATAGGGCGCGTAGGCCCTATCCAGCATGGCCTCGGCCCGCCGGAACAGTTCCTCGTCCGTCAGATAACCGCCCTCCCGGGGCAGGTTCACGTCCGCCATGACCTTCTCCTCCCTGTCTCGCATGACCGCCTTGTCCTCGTCCGTCATGTGGTCGTAGCCGCACAGGTGCAGCATGGCGTGGGCGGTGAGATACCCCAGCTCCCGGGCCAGGCTGTGGCCATACTCGGCGGCCTGCTCCCTCGCCCGGTCGATGGAAATGATGATGTCGCCCAGGAAGCACAGCCCGGTCTCCGGGTCGTATTCCCGGCGAAGGCGGGCCCTGTCGCTTCGCGCCGTGCCGCCTCGCCAGTCGATTGACGGAAAGGACAGCACGTCCGTGGGCCGGTCCACGCCCCGCTCGGCGGCGTTGATGGCGTGAATGGCCTCGTCGTCCACAACGCGCACATACGCGCCCACGTCCTCGATGCCCTCCAGGCGGCACACGCTCTCGGCCACCCGCTCCATCAGGGCCGGGGCGTCCTGGGGAAAGCCCTTGGCCTGGCAATCAATCTCTAGCATGTCTTCTCCCCTTCGACTTCGATTCGTCTCTGTCCTCCCGCTCGTCCTCGGCCTCCGCCTCGTGACGCCGCTCCTTCTTGGGCGGGATCTTCATCTCGGGGTACTCCACCCGCTGGTGGAACACGCCGGTCAGCACGGTGAGGAAGGCCTCGGTGGCCTTCTCGATGTCCGCCAGGGTGATGGGCGTCTCGTTCAGCTGACCGTCGTCCATCTTGCCCCGGATGAGCTTGCGGATGAGCGCCTCCAGCCCCTCGATGGAGCGATCCGGCGTGGTGCGGGCGGCCGCCTCGATGGTGTCCGCCAGCATGACCACCGCCGCCTCCCGGGTCTGGGGGCGCGGGCCGGGATAGCGGAAGTCGTCGATGTCCACGTTCTCCGCCCCGTTCTGCTTCACGCAGCGGTCGTAGAAGTAGATCACCGGCGTGTCGCCGTGATGCTGCTGAATGATGTCCAGGATGGGCCGGGGCATGCGGTATTTCTCCGCCAGGGCCACGCCGTCGGTGGGATGGGCGGTGAGGATCGCCGCGGACACCATGGGATCGGTGCGGTCGTGGGGGTTGTCGCCCAGCTGGTTCTCCTTGAAGTACATGGGCCGCTTCAGCTTGCCGATGTCGTGGTAATACGCGCCCACGCGGGCCAGCAGGCCATTGGCGCCGATGGCGTCCGCCGCGGCCTCGGCCAGGTTGGCCACGATGATGGAATGGTGATACGTGCCGGAGGCCTCCAGGATCATGCGCCGGATCAGCGGGTGATTGGGGTTGCTCAGCTCCATCAGCTTGGCCGGGGTTACCAGGTTGAACAGCCACTCCAGCAGCGGCTGCAGCCCGATGCACAGCACGCCCGACAGCAGGCCGCTGGCGCCGGTCCACAGCGCCCAGGAGCCCACGTTGGTGGTGTTGGTCTCGGTGATGAGGCCGATGGCCAGGGTGGTGAGCATGTTCGAGCCGCACACCAGCAGGCCCGCCAGCAGCACCACCAGGCGCTGGGATTTGTTGTAGATCAGCGCGATGCTCAGGGAGCCCGAGATGATGGTGGTCATGACGATGATGATCAGCGACGTGGAGAAGGAGCCGCTGACGCCGGAGTTGATGAGGCCGTTCAGGATGGCCAGGGCGATGTTCACGATCAGCGCCAGGCGCGGCCTGAGCAGCAGCGTGGTCAGCATGACGCCCATGGCCACGGGCACCAGGAACTGATTCACCTCCTGAACCAGCACGCACACGCCGCAGGTGAGCAGCAGGATCACGCACAGCAGGCACACCTTCGGGGGATCCCGCAGGATGTCCTTTTCAAAGATGGCCATGTAGGTGACCAGCATCACCATGGTCAGGAGCACCAGCAGCGCCACGCCCGCGTACATCAGGATGTCGAAGGAGTGGGTGTTTTTCAGCACGCCCAGGTTCTCCAGCATGGCAATCTGCGTCTTGGTGATGATCTCGCCGGAGCGCACGATGTTGCGCCCCTTCAGGTAGATCACCGGCTCCACCTCGCCCGCCGCCTTTTCCCGGTTGGCCTGGGTGGTCGCCTCGTCCAGCACGATGTTCGCCTTCAGCCAGGTGCCCACCAGGCGGCTGGCCAGGTCGATGGTCTCGTCGGTGTAGGCGTCCAGCGCGGTCAGCTCCCGCTGCAGCCGGCCCAGGGCCTCCGCCTCGCTGCCCTCGGTGATGAGCGTGTCGTAGAGCGATTCCACAATGGCCAGGGTGTCCGCCCGCAGGGACGAGGCCGTCTCGTCGCTCATGCCGCGAATCAGCGTCAGGTCCTTTTCGGAGAACTCAAAGTCCCGCACCGCGGCGTGGGCCGTGGTCATCAGGCTGGTTCCCGACCGGTTCTCCGTCTCGCGGATCTCCTCCAGCCCGTCGAAGGCGGTCTCCAGCGCCTCCAGCACCGCCGGCTCGACGGATTCGTCCAGCTGGTAGGTGGCCTGCACCGCCGCCATGGCGTCGTCGATCAGCTGCTGGGTGGTCACGGTGTCCTCCACGTCCTTGCTGGCCGTGATGGTGATGGGTGACACCTGGCCCGCCCGCAGATCGTATCGCTCCGGCGTGGACACGGCGAACAGCATGCCCAGAATCGCCAGATAGGTCACGACGCCCATCAGCACGATCGGCAGCTTCCGCTGGCCCCGCCTTCGCTCGTTCTTGCGCTTTCGCATGGTTTGTCCTCCTCAATTACCGGCCCGCCGCAGCCCGCTTGTCGTGCTTCTCGTAGGCCTTGACGATGGCCTGAACCAGCTCGTGGCGCACCACGTCCCGGTGGGTCAGCGTCACGATGCCGATGTCGTCCACGCCCTTCAGCACCTCCAGCGCCTCCACCAGGCCGCTCTTCTTCCCGGCGGGCAGGTCGATCTGGGTCACGTCGCCGGTGATGATCATCTTGGAGCCCATGCCCATGCGGGTGAGGAACATCTTCATCTGCTCGGAGGTGGTGTTCTGGGCCTCATCCAGGATGATGAAGGCGTCGTTCAGGGTGCGGCCGCGCATGTAGGCCAGGGGCGCCACCTCCACGGCTCCCCGCTCGAACAGCCGCTGATAGGACTCCATGCCCATCATGTCGCCCAGCGCGTCGTAGAGGGGGCGCAAGTACGGGTCCACCTTCTGCTGCAGGTCACCGGGCAGGAAGCCCAGCTTCTCGCCGGCCTCCACCGCCGGGCGGGTGAGGATGATGCGCTCCACGTCCTTGTTTTTCAGCGCCACCACCGCCATGGCGATGGCCAGATAGGTCTTGCCGGTGCCCGCCGGGCCCACAGCGAACACGCAGGTGTTTTTCTTGATGGCGTCCACATACTGCTGCTGGCCCAGCGTCTTGCACTTCACCTGCCGGCCCCGGTATGTGATGGCGATCACGCCGCTCATGATCTCGTCGATGCGGTCGGCGTTGCCCTCGCTGGCCAGCTCGATGGCGTAGCGGATGCGGGTGCGGTCGATGCTCTCGCCCCGGGCGATGATGCCCACCAGCCGCTCCAGCACCACCCGGGCCAGGCGCACCTTGTCCTCCTCGCCGGACAGGGTGATCTCGTTGCCGTGGGCGAAGATCTCCACGTTCAACTCCCGCCGGATCAGCTCCACATTTTCATCCCGCACGCCAAACAGCGCCATCAGCTGATCCACGTTTTCCACGACCATGCTCTCTTTGAATGCCGTCTCCAAGTATTTTTTCCTCCCAAAGCCAAGTATCTAATTTTGTATCGCGATGTCCATTTCCGCCTCGATCACCGCCCGGACGATCAAGCGGCCCGCCGCCTCCTGGGTCTCCGTCCAGCTGAGGCACTCTGTCGCCTCCGGCGGTAGCTTTTTTCGCGCCGCCTCCAGCGCTTCCGCCTCCAGGCGGGCTTCCGTCTCTTCCCGATCCACCGGCTGAAGGCGCTCCGCCGCTTCGCGGAGCGTTCGCCGCTCGATGGCCATGGGCAGATACAGCCCCACCACGGGCAGGTACTCCGTCGTCTCGTCCTGACAGGCGAAATCCGCCGCCTCCATGAGGGGCAGCCGCCAGGAAAACAGCCTCAGCGCCGAGGCCGTACGCACGCGGCCCGTCCGCAGGCGCGCCGTCTCTGTCAGCGGCGCTTCCCGCCGGGCCTCGAACCACACCCGGCCCGTCACGCGGCCCAGGGCTCTCACGCTTCGCGTCTCCTCCGGGCCCACCCGCTCCTCGCCGCGGACCAGCAGCTGGCCCGCCCGCACCGCGTCACCCGGCTTCACGCAGGCTTTGCCCGCCAGCGGCTCCACGCTGAGCACGACGGCGTCCCGCGCGGCATAGAGGCCGCCCGCGTCCTCCGGCCGATACACCGGCGGCGCGGCGTCCTCCGGGCTGTACTCCACGCTCAGATGAGCGCCCCGCAGGCGCACGCCGGCGTAGGCCAGCTCCTCAAATTCCGCCAGGATCCGGGCCGACAGCAGCGAGGGCGCCACGTCCGCGCGGCGCATCAGGGGCTTTACGCCCTGATCCTCCAGCCAGCGAACCAGCCGCGCCTCCGCCTCCGGCGGCAGCGGATTGGCCAGCGGCGTCACGTCCACGCGCCACACCCGCCCGGCAAACGCCCACAGGAGCGCCGCGCACAGCAGCAGCCCCGCCGCCAGCGTGCGGCGCGCCCACAGCCGTTTCAGCCATTCGGGCCAGCCCGCGCGGCCGCTCTCCCGAACCGCCAGCCCCAGCTCCGCCGCCAGGGCCTCGATGATCCGGGCGTCCGCCGCGGAGGCGGTCAGGCGCAGCGTCCGGGGGCCTTCCCGCCGGATGGAGGCGAAGCGCGCGCCCCGGGTCAGCGCCTTCTGGATGAAGCGCTCCGGGAAGCGGCCCGTCAGCGTCAGGCTCACCCGGTCAGTCATGATCGGCCTCCCGCCCGGCGGGCAGCTCGATCAGCCGGATGCCGCCGCTGACGCACAGCGCGCCGGGCCGCACGTCGGTCAGCCGCAGCCCCTCGCCGGACACGGCCAGCATGCCCTCCGGCGTGGCCAGCCGCACCCGGGATTCCGTCAGCTCGGCCAGGCCCAGGTGGTTTTCCACCAGCAGCCGCGACGACCCGATGGCCGTCAGCCGCACCGCCCGGCCGGAGGCGTCCTCCGGCAGCGACAGCGCCTCCAGCACCGGCCGCCCGGCCCGGCTCCGGGCCTGCCTCTCCCGGGCCTTTTCGGCCCGCGACGCCCGGCGACGCCTGTCCACCATGCCCTTCATGCGCTCACCCCCATGGGGCAAGGGTATGAACCGGCGGCGGCGGAATATGCCCGGGGCCTTCGGCCGCGCAGGCGTATAATCTCCCAGTTTTATCGATATTATACTATATAAAGGCCCGCTCCGCAAGCGGAGCGGGCACAGTTTCATGAAAATCAAAGGAATTCGGAAAAATAAGCGTTCAGTCGGCCTTTTCCCCCAGCGCCTCCCGCAGGGTGTCCACGTTTTCCCACATGAAGTCGAGGTAGGTTTTGCCGGCCTCGAAGTCGTCCTGGGTGAGGTTGTGGCAGGCGTAGAACACATGCGTGTCCGCGCCGGTCTGCTCGGCCACGGCCCGGGCGATGGCCCCGTTGGACAGCTCCAGATACAGCACAAGCGGAGCCTTGATCTTCGCCGCGCCGCGAATCAGCTCGGTCATGGTGGCGGCGCTGGGCTCGGTCTCGGTGGAGCAGCCGGGGAAGGCCGCCAGGTAGTTCAGCCCGTATTCATGGGCGAAATAGAGGAGCGGAAAGCGGTCGCCGAAGATGATGGTGTCCCGCTCCCCCGACGCCACCACCGCCCGGAAGGCCTCGTCCAGCCGGGTCAGCTCCTCCAGATACGCGGCGGTGTTGGCGCGATAGGTTTCCTCCCCCGCCGGGTCGATGTCGCACAGCGCGTCGCACAGCGCCTGGACGATGAGCATGGCGTTTTTCGGCGAGGTCCACACGTGCTCGTCGTACTCGGCCTCTTCGCCGTCCTCGCCCTCCTCCTCCAGCAGGGGCACGCAGTCCATCAGCGCCAGCACCCGCCGGTCCTCATGCCCGGTGGCCGCCAGCAGGCCCTCGGCCCACTGATCCGACTCGCCGCCGCCGTACACGAACAGGTCGCATCCGTCGATGGCCATGATGTCCTGAGGCGCGGGCTCATAGGTGTGCACCTCCGCGCCGGGCTTTAAGAGCATTTTCAGGGACACCCGGTCCCCCGCGATGGCCCGGGCGAAGTCGTACTGGGGATAGATCGCCGTGACCACGGAGGGCTTTTCGTCCTCCGCCAGCGCCCCGCCCAGGAGGCCGGCCGTCAGGCAGAGCGCCAGCAGCGCGCAAATGAGCTTTTTCATAGGTGGTTGTTTCCTTCCCGATCCGGCGGTTTCCCCGTCGGTCACAGTGGCATTATACCCGGGCGCCGCCGGATCGTCAACGGAATTTTTTGTTTTGTCAGTTTCTCAGGGACACCGCGCCCACGATGCCCGCGAAGCCCCATTCGCCGTCCTCGCAGCGGATGACCACGGTCAGGATGCGCTCGCCGGCTGCCTCCGGCGGAATGGGCAGGGTCAGGTTGCCCGCGCCGTCCCGGCCGCCGATCTCACGGCCCTCCAGATACACCGTCGCCTGGCCCGCCAGCAGGCCGAAGTACAGCTGGCGGCCCTCCCGGGCTTCGCCCAGATTCAGCCGCACGCGATACAGGCCGTATTTGCCCGCCTGGCCCAGGAACTGGGCCTGGGGCTTGCCAGTGATGGGCAGGGGCTCGAAGGAGTTCATGTCGTTGGCCGCCACGGTGGGGTTCGGGTCCGGCGCGTCGTCGAAGAGGCTGTGGAACATGGTCCAGCCCTCCACCGCCCGCTCGTTCACCGGCTCCACGTAGGGGATCGGCCGGCCCGGAGCCACGGGCAGGGTGAGCGTCATGCCCTCCAGGCCTTCGGCCCGCACCGTCACGCTCACGGGCTCCTCGCCGTCGCTCAGCAGGATCGCCTGGGCGCAGCCGTTGTACAGGCTGCGGTGGTCGGCGATGTCCGGCTCGTGGGCATTCGGGTCGCCGTTGCCCACGCCGATGATCTTCGCGCCGCCGGTCACGTCGAAATACACCATGTTGTCCGCCACGGGCATGAAGTGGCCCTGGGCGTCATAGGCCCGCACGTTCACCGCCACGGCGTCCAGCCCGTCGTTCGTGAGGGTGGATTTGCTCAGCGTCGCCGTCAGCTTTGCCGCCGGGCCGGCCGTGACAACCTGCTCCCGGGCCGCTTCCCTGCCCTGCCGGTAGCCCACCGCCTCCAGCGTGCCCGGCTCGTAGGGCACGGTGAAGGATACCTGCTCGTACCTGTCGCAGGGCTTTCTGTCCAGCCGCCTGCCGTTCAGGATGAGCTCCACCTCGTCGCAGTTGGTGAAGGCCATCACCCGCACCGGCGTGCCGCGCTCCACGTCCAGGTTCCAGTGGGGCAGCAGGTGCAGCACGGGCTGGTCATGCCAGAAGGCCTTGTACATGAAGCAGCCGTCCTTCTCGAAGCCGCAGCTGTCGTAGGTGCCGAAGAAGGTGGCCACGCTGGGCCAGGTGAAGGGGGTGGGCTCGCCGCGATAGTCGAAGCCCGTCCAGGCGTAGCTGCCGAACACGAAGGGCCGGGTGTCCACCGAGCGCCAGGTGTCGTGGATGGTATTGCCCCAGGGGGCGCAGGTGTCGTCGTAGTTGGGGATCAGGTGCTGCTCCGGGTCATCCTGCCATTCGCCGCGCACCATGAAGGCGCTGGCCGTCTCCGAGCCGAACACCGGCTTGTTTGGATACTTGCGGTGGAACTGGTCGTAGCTGCCCGGATTGTAGTTGATGCCCACGATGTCCAGCACCGTGCCCGCGCCTTCGTCCTCCAGCGCGCCGCCGTTGAACGCGCCGGTGCAGGGGCGGGTGTCGTCCAGCCGGTGCGTGAGAGCCTGCATCCGCCCGGCCATGCGGTGGCCCTTGCGGGTGCCCTGCAGCGGCTCCTCGTTGAACATGGAGTACAGCACCACGCTGGGATGGTTGCGGCTGTTCTTAATCATGGCCTCCAACCGCAGCAGGTTGTCCTCCGCCGAGGAGAAGGTGCGGTTTTCCTCCATTACCAGCATGCCCAGCCGGTCGCAGATCTCCAGGATCTCCGGGTCGGTGTTGTGGGCGCAGCGGTAGGCGTTGGCGCCCAGCTCCTTCAGCAGCCGCACCCGGTATTCCTTGATGGCGTAGGGCACCGCCGCGCCCACGCCGGTGTGATCCTGGTGGTTGCAGAAGCCCTTCATCTTCACGTTTTCGCCGTTCAGGAAGAAGCCCTCATCGGCGTCGTAGCGGATGGTCCGCAGGCCGGTCTCCACCGTGTCGAAGTGCGCGCCGAAATCGCCGGACACCGTGGCCTTCACCCGATACAGCGCCGGATGCTCTATGGACCACAGCTGGGGCGCGTCGATGGCCGCCTCGCCGGTCAGCACCGCCGTGCCATAGCCTTCCACGCGGCCGGTCTGGCTGAGGGAAGCGCATGCTTTCCCATCCGGCGCGACGATCTCGGT